>NZ_RYDJ01000014.1:0-104533 GCF_003970355.1 Flavobacterium bomense
TAGGTGGTCATTTTGAATTGGAATCAGGTGCTCACTTTAAATTGGAATTGGGTGGTCAATATCACTGGAATTTGCACCTTTGGGACACAAGTTCCCTTACCCATAAATTTAATTTTCATAGGAACTTGAACTTTGGCTACCGCCAAGAAACCAAGCTGGTGGACCGCGCTGGTCGAAAACTGCTATTCTGTGTAAATTTCCTGTTTTACAACACGGACACTTGGGTAAAAAGGGCTTCTTTTCTACTTTTTCTAAAACTTTTACCCTAAGTTTTTCCTGTAAAAGTTTCAGCTTTTGTCGCTTCCAAGTGCTGCTCAAAAAACCATAATGTCTTATTTTTACAAAACGTTTGGGCAAAATATGCAACGCAAAACGCCTGATAAATTCCTGATGCGTGAGTGTCATTTGTTTTTTCACACCCGCTACTCGGTAATCCTTATAAGTAAAAGTCACGTTTTCATTGTCAATGTTCTTGATTCGATGGTTGCTAATGGCGATTTTATGGGTGTATCTCCCCAAATATTCCACCACTGACTTTGGACTTCCAAAAGGCTTCTTAGCAAATACAACCCAAGGCTTGCGCCACAATTCTTTCCGGATTTGTTCGTATTCTGTGCAAATGGATTTATATTTTGGGATACTAAGAGCAATATTTAACCCTTTTTACGGACTGTTTTATTTTAATAATCATAAAGCGAGTTTTGCCAGAACGAGTTTTAATTGTAGTTTAAATAACATATATTTACTCACTGTTTAACCAAATACAGTTCGTTTAGAGGGTTTTAGACGAACTGACGTTGTGCGACATGCGAAAAAAAAATCATACTAAACAACTTCATATCTAAAAAAGATATACCTTTGTGATATCAAATTAAAACATATGAAAACAGTATCACTTAAAATAGATGATTCAATTTTCGGAGAAACCGAAAAAATTCTTTCAAGAATCAGTATTCCTAGAAATAGATATATCAACGAAGCAATTGAATATTATAATAAAGTACAGAAAAGACAAATTTTAGAAAAAAGACTTAAAGCCGAATCCGAATTAGTCAAAAAAGATTCAATGAACATTTTAAAAGAATTTGAAAAAATTGACTATGCAGATTAATCAATACGAAATTTGGATTGCTGACTTGAATCCACAAATAGGAACTGAGGCAGGTAAATCTAGGCCTGTTCTAATTGTTCAAACAAATTTGCTGAATAAAGTATCGCATCCCTCAACAATCGTTTGTCCAATAACTACAAACGTTGAAGATGATTCTGATATTTTAAGAGTTCATATTAAAAAGGGAATGGCAAATTTACATGAAGATTGCGACATAATGATTGATCAAATTCGAGCAATCGACAACAAAAGATTATTTAAAAAAGTTGGAAAATTACCAACCGATTTAATTGAAAAAATAAAAGAAAATATTGCGATTATCATGGACCTAGAATAAGCACGACCAGATGGCTCGGAAATACACTCAGTTTTCCCCTTAACAAATAGCGCGGTTTTGCAAACCGTGCCCATTCCAATTGGTAATTATAACACTTAGTCGGTAGGTAGCCGAAGAAATAAAGCTAACAAAACCCAAAAAAAAACTGACGTTAAAATGTAAAAGCTATGCCGCTTTAAGGATATAGCTTTTCTGACTTGTTTTATCTGCATGCGCCGGTGGGCACGGTTTACAAAACCGCGCTAACCTTAGTGACGACATATCTGATAGACATGGAAATTTTAAAAGCCAAATTACTAGTTGGACAAAAGAATGACCTCAACGCTACATCGTGTTTATTCAAAAATAAATCTGTCGTTTAATCCTAATAAAAAACCCTTCTTTTTCACTTCAAAAGGTTTTCATAGCAATTACAAACACCGTTACTTAAGAAAAAGTAATGGTGTTTTTTTATTGCTACAATTTTGTATTTTGCAACAGCATTTAATTCTAAAATAAAAACATGAATACTAATCATATCGATATTATTATAATAGGAGCGGGTTTATCCGGTATAGGCGCTGCGTGTCATTTGTCACGTAAAAATCCAGACAAAAACTATGTTATTTTAGAGGCAAGAGCGGAACTTGGAGGTACCTGGAGTTTGTTTCAATACCCTGGAATCCGTTCCGATTCGGATATGTATACTTTTGGGTATTCCTTCAAAACATGGGAGGATCAAAAGTCTTTCGCCGACGGACCTTCTATATTAAAATACCTCAATGAAGCCGCAGACGAATATAAAGTGCGAGAGCATATCATCTACAATCAACGCGCTCTTTCTTATAACTTCGATACAGAAAAAAAATCATGGACGGTCACTACCGTAAATACCGTCACGGAAGAAGAAACAGTTTATAGGTGCCAGTTTATCTTTAGCTGTAGCGGCTATTATAATTATAACAAAGGGTACACTCCTGAATTTAAGGACCAATCCCGTTTTGAAGGTAAAATTGTCCATCCTCAAAAATGGCCTGAAAAATTAGATGTTGCCAATAAAAAAGTGGTTATAATTGGCAGCGGAGCCACTGCTGTGACCATCCTTCCGGAGCTTGCCGCCGAAGGTGCACAAGTTGTCATGCTGCAACGATCGCCAACCTATATTGCTGCTTTACCCAATAAAGACAAAATTGCTGCTCGCCTCAAAAGCCTGTTCCCAAAAAAAGTAGCTTATAGACTGATTCGTTATAAAAATATTTTTTACGCTATTGTCTTTTTTAATCTGTGCAAGTTCTTTCCAGAGGCAATGAAAAAATTCATTATAAAAGGGGCCGAAAAGGCTTTGGGTAACTTTCCCGTGGACCCTCATTTTATACCCAATTACAATCCATGGGAACAACGTTTTTGCATTGCGCCAAACGGAGATTTTTTTAGAGCCATCAGAAAAGGGAACGCAGCGGTAGTTACGGATCATATCGATTGTTTTTTAACAAATGGGATTTTACTAAAATCGGGGAAGACACTGGCCGCCGACATTATAATTACCGCAACTGGACTTGATTTAGTGGCGTTTGGAGGCGTAAAAATTCAACTGGATTCGCAACCTTTTGATGTTTCTAAATCTTTTGTCTATAAAGGCCTCATGTTAAGCGAACTCCCCAACTTCTTTATTTTTGTTGGCTATACCAATGCTTCGTGGACGTTGAAAAGTGACCTTACCAGCGAATATATATCTCGGGTTTTAAATTATTTGGACAAACACCATTATAAAGCGGTGCAGTCAAAAGTAGTCGAGACAAATTTAAAACCGGTTCCACTACTCAACCTGAATAGCGGCTACATTAACAGAGCAGCGAATACGCTTCCTAGTCAGGGAAACAAAGCACCTTGGCGTATTTACCAAAATTATGTGCTGGATTATAAAATGCTTCGCTTGGATGCCGTTAAAGACAAACGACTTACGTTTTTCAAATAAAGAAGGTTCAAGAGTCCGGATAGTAAAGAATTGGGTATTAATAATCCGGAAGTAAACGGTCTTCGAGCTCCAAAATCCTAATAAAACCTGAGAACGTTCAACAACATATCAATAATGCAAATTAAATAGATTGTCAAAGTATTTAAAACACGTTTGGAACAATCTAAACGCCCAATTCTTTGGCTAAAAGAAAAATCATGCTATTATTACTGCATTGATGATCGAAAGGTCAAACGGAATGAACGTGGAAGATCATATGATTAACGGAAACCAAAATCACACGGAATAAAAACATAAAAAAAATTGATTTGATTGTTTGTACATACGTTGTAACACACAAGAGATGAACAAGAATAGTATTAAAAGTCGGGTTGCTCTGCAGCGTCTCCCGACTATTAATACTATTTCAGTAAGCAATAAATTTGAGTAAGAAATCTGGAAACTTAGTCAACGGATTACCTCATATTCACGAAAAGAAAAGGCCATTTAAATAGAAATCAAAATGGTAATAGCATCACCAACAGTAACAAGACCAGTTCCAGAACCGATCAAGTTTTGTCCAAACAACACATTATTTCCCGATGTCCTGTATTTTGCCAAAGTCCGCAAAGGATCTTTTCCTGATGTCACTCCTTTTTCTTGGTCTACAGTTGTCATTACGCATCTCCCGCAAGGTTTCACTCCAAAAAAAGTCAGCTCACCTATTGTGAATTCTTTCCAAGAATCCTCTTCATAAGCGTCACCTCCTGTAACAACAAAATTAGGTCGAAACCGATTCATCGGCAGTGCTTTTTTTAAACGGAAATTCAAATCATCCAATGACGATTGACCAATCAACAAAAAAGGATAGCCATCCGAAAAAGAATTAATATCAGCTTGCGTAACGGCATATTTAGCCTCTACTTTTCGGTGACTTTCCTCAGGCATGTATACCAAACGAGCCGAAAATCCCAATATTCGAGAAAACCAATCTGAAACAACCGAATCTACTTCATACGCCTGAATGGAGTCCTCCCAGACCATCACATCAATTTTAGTTTCGGCTTCCGAAAAAGATTGCTGCAGCGGAAATTGTATTGTTTCTAACTGCATGCGATGTGTAATCTTCAGGAAATTCCCTATAATTTCAGGTAGAAAAAGAGCTAATTCCGGATGTTCCCTTTGCGACAGAAACATTCCGTTTTCATCAATCAACAACCAACGGCGGTCGTGTTCCAAACCACGATCGGTCACTTGAGCTTTTTGCAATTTAATTCCACCTAATGATTTTACAGGATAAATCCAGATTTCTGAAAGTTGTACCATAGCACTCTATTTTTCCCAAAATTACAAAAACAAAGTATTCCGTTTTTAATAATTCAAACTCAATCCAAAACCCATTCCCATATCGCTGTCATAATGCGTGGTAATTCCAAAATTTCTCTTGACTATATACCGCAATCCCGCCATGTATTCTTTGTCCGTATTCCACATTAAATTCATGCGCAATCTTTTAGAAACCGGAATATCCATGCGTTCAAATTGCAACCTGAAATTCCCGTCGGTATACACTTCGGCTTGTGCTTTAATCAGCATTGGCATGGTATATTCGACTCCGGCACTAAAAACGGCGCGATTGTCTTTGGTATTGGTTTGCCCAAAAAGATTCTCTTCCATTGCTCCCATTTCCATTTTTCGATACCGCCAGTCAAAACCAATAAATGGCATTAACCACTGCATTTTCCCTAAATATCGTCCAATATGCGTTTCCGTTTCATACCCGTGATGATCGGTATAACCCAAACGCCATTCGGTACCAATACTCCAACGCGTGTTTTGAATCATCAGCATTCCATCGTTCCCATTGGTGGCAAAATCATTTTCGGCCATCACATGGAAGGCTCTGTCATCGGCAAATAATTTGCGTTGCGCTAATTTTGGATTTGGAATCAAAGGATTGGGCTCTTGATTTTCATAACTAAAAACGCGACCCATTCCCGCCATCATGTGATAGAGAATGTGACAATGAAAAAACCAATCGCCTTTGACATTCGCATTAAACTCAATCGTATCGGTTTCCATCGGCATAATATCGATGATATTTTTCATGGGAGCGAACTCTTTCTGACCATTCAGGACTCTAAAATCATGTCCGTGTAAATGCATCGGGTGGCGCATCATGGAACCATTGAAGAGTACAATTCGAACATTCTCTCCTTTTTTAATTAAAATTTTATCGGCTTCAGAAACCACTTTATTGTCCAGACTCCACACGTAGCGATTCATATTTCCTGATAATTCAAACCGCAGTTCTTTTGTCTCCCCAGTCCCCGAAGGGGGAGTTGGAAGCGTTGTTTTAGTAGGTGATTTCAGCATGGCATAATTTAAGGTAGTAATATCAGATAATGCATTACTATTATAATCTTCCTCCGTCATTTTCATACCATCCATCTTCGGAGCGGTTGCCTCCATTTTCATTTTTCCCATATCATGAGACGAATGATCCATCTCCACTTCTTGTTGTGTTCCTCCTTTAGAATCTATAGGCCCCGTGATTTCAGGATACATTACTACATTCATATCCATTTGGTTCAGTGACATTTTCATTCCCATATCATCTAAATCGCCATTCATTTTCATCATGCCGTTCATCATTTTCATTCCTTCAAAATATTTTAATTTTGGCAAAGGCGACATCAGTTGCTTGATTCCATCTCCTAAATACAACGAAGCTGATTTAGTTCTATCCTCCGAAGTAACTAAAAATTCATACGCCGTTTTATCTGCTGGAATCGTTACAACAACATCATACGTTTCAGAAACAGCTACGATTAATCGGTCGACTTCAACTGGTTCCACATCGTTTCCATCACTGGCCACCACGGTAATTTTCCCACCGGCATACGTCAGCCAAAAATAAGTAGAAGCGCCACCATTGGCAATCCGCAACCTCACTTTATCTCCCGCTTTGAACTTCCTCAACCCAGACCCCTCTCCAAAGGAAAGGGGAGAAGAAACGCCATCTATTTTACTTTCATTTTTGCCGTTGATCAAAAACTTATTGTAATACACATCGCTTACATCCATCGCATTCATTCGTTTCCATTCATTGGTAATTTTTGTCTTAAAATGTCCTGCTTTTATGGCTTCGGCATAGCTCTGGGTAGTTCCTTTTTGAATTGCAAACCAATCGGTTGCATTGTGCAGCATCCGATGGACATTTTTTGGATTTAAATCCGTCCATTCACTCAAAATGATTGGAACGGTTGGTAAATCATCAATTCCTGCTCTAAAAGTTGGATCCTCATTTCGTTTGTTCATAACAAAGGAACCGTACATCCCAATTTGTTCCTGCAACCCCGTATGACTGTGGTACCAATGTGTTCCGTGTTGAATAATTGGAAACGTATATTTATGGGTGGTATGCGGTTTTATTGGCATTTGAGTCAAATAAGGCACGCCGTCTTCTTTATTGGGTAAAAACAATCCGTGCCAATGCAGCGAAGTATCTTCATTTAATTCATTGTGTACATAAATTTCGGCAATATCGCCTTCGGTAAACGTGAGTGTCGGCATGGGAATCTGTCCGTTTACGGCAATCGCTCTTTTGGGTGTATCGCCAAAAGTGACAATCGTATCCCGAACATATAAATCATACCGAACTATTTTTTGCGCTTCAGCATTCCAAGCAAAAAGCAAGAGTATAATTATTATGGAGTATTTTTTCATAATTAAAATTTTAAATTACGCAATCGCAACGCATTTGCAATTACTGAAACAGAGCTAAAACTCATGGCCAAAGCCGCAATCATTGGCGAAAGCAACACGCCAAAAAACGGATACAAAACACCCGCTGCAATTGGAATTCCAAGCACATTGTAGAAAAAGGCAAAGAATAAATTTTGCTTAATATTTCGCATCACCGCATGACTTAAGTTTTTGGCTTTGACTATTCCTTGCAAATCGCCTTTCACTAACGTTATTTTGGCACTTTCGATAGCCACATCTGTTCCTGTTCCCATGGCAATTCCTATGTCGGCTTGTGCCAAAGCCGGCGCATCGTTGATTCCATCACCTGCCATGGCTACAATTTTCCCTTCGGCTTGCAATCGTTTAATTTCTTTGAGCTTGTCTTCAGGCAAACAACCCGCTTTATACGAACTCAAATGCAACTCCTGAGCCACTGCTTTTGCCGTATTTTCATTATCACCGGTAAGCATGATTACCTCAACTCCCTGACGCATCAGTTCTTTTATAGCTGTGATGCTTGTGGCTTTGATGGCATCTGTAATCGAGACAAATCCCACCGCAATTCCGTCAATTGAAATATAAGAAACCGTTTTTCCGAGTTTCTGTTCGGCGATAATTTTATTTTCTAATTCTTCGGAAATCGTGGCATTTACCTGCTCCATCAATTTTTTATTTCCGAGTGCCACTTTTTTATCGACTACGGTTCCAATAACTCCTTTGCCGGAAATCGCTTCAAAATCCTTGACTTCGATTAATGAAACTGCTTTCGCTTTCGCAAAATTGACTACGGCTTGCGCCAAAGGATGTTCGCTATACTGATTTAAAGAAGCAATACTTTGCAACAAAGAATCTTCTTCATTATTTAAAGAGAATACTTTTTCAACAGAAGGCTTTCCTTCCGTAATGGTTCCTGTTTTATCGGTAATCAGCACATTTACTTTATTCATATTCTCTAACGCTTCGGCATTTTTTATCAAAACTCCAGATTGCGCTCCTTTACCAACACCAACCATTACGGACATGGGCGTCGCCAATCCCAAGGCACACGGACAAGCAATAATTAATACTGCAATCGCATTGATAAATCCATACACCATTGCGGGTTCAGGACCAAATTGTGCCCAAACAAAAAAAGTGATTATGGAAACCCCAACTACAATTGGTACAAAATATTTAGCGATTCTGTCCGCTAGTTTCTGGATTGGTGCTTTAGACCTACTGGCAGTGTTGACCATTTGTATAATTTGCGAAAGCACCGTTTCCGAACCTACCTTTTCAGCAATCATCACAAAGGATTTATTGCCGTTAATGGTTCCGGAGCTAATACTATCGCCTGTTTTTTTATCTACAGGAATGGGTTCACCTGTTATCATCGATTCATCAACAGTACTTTCTCCATCGGTAATTTTTCCATCCACCGGAATTTTATCTCCCGGTTTTACCCGCAATAAATCTCCTTTTTTGATATCATGAATCGAAATCACTTTATCCCCTTCATTGCTAACCAAAACAGCTTCGGTTGGCGCTAACTTCAATAATTCTTTTATCGCTCCACTGGTTTGACTGTGCGCTCTAGCTTCGAGTAATTGCCCCAATAAAACCAAAGTTAATATCACCGTTGTAGCCTCAAAATAAAGATGAACCGCTCCGTTATCCGTTTTAAATTCATCCGGGAAAATAGCGGGAAAAAACAATCCAACCAAACTAAACAGAAAAGCGACTCCAGAACCAATTCCAATCAACGTAAACATATTGAGATTCCAAGTAACTATAGATTTCCATGCACGCTCAAAAAACATCCAACACGCATAAAAAACGACAGGAAGTGAAAATAATAATTGTACCCAATTCCACTTTTCTAAATCCATAATTTTCATTATTGGATTATTCGGAATCATATCTGACATGGCAATAATAAAAATGGGAACTGTAAAAACTACCGCTATTTTCATTTTGCGGACTAAGTCATTGTACACTTTGTTTTCTTCAGAAGCGGTGGGTTCCATTGGTACTAAATCCATTCCGCAAATGGGACAGGAACCGGGACCGTCTTTGATTACTTCGGGATGCATCGGACACGTGTACCTTGTTTTTGCAACACTCAATTCGGGAACTTTTTCCAGATTCATTCCGCACACAGGGCAACTTCCCGGTTTATCATAGACTTTTTCCCCCTCACAATGCATCGGACAATAGTATTTGCCTTGCGCAGTAGCGGGTAAAATTACGGTTGATTTCTCTTGTGGTTTATTCGAACTGCAACATGACTTCTCAATTGGTTTTTCAGTAATTCCATGAGAATCAACACCAGTATTCATTTCTATGGTGTAGTTTCCAGCGCCAGTTAAAACCTCTTGTAATTGAACTGTGGAAATGTGTTGATCCATTGTTATAGTCGCTATTGGCGGATTCAAAGTAACTGTCGCTTGAATTCCATCAATAACATTCAATGTTTTTTCTACTTTGGAACGGCAACCGTCGCAAGACATTCCAGTGACTGTATAAGTATGTTTCATAATGTTGAATTTAAAAAAAATCGGTTCTATAAAAGTATAGAACCGATTTAAAAAAACTTTAATGTTGATGATTCTCTTCTTTTGTATCACTTGCTTTTGGAGTCATCTGCATCCCACATTTTGGATATTTTACAGATTTATCACTCATTTCTTTCGGGTGCATTGAACAAGAATACATTGCTTTATGGGTTTCCTTTTGGGAAGATTTCACCACTTCTTGAGCTGATGCTATGGAATTCACTGCTAAGAATACGCTTAGTACGATAATTAATGTTTTCATTTTTTCTATTATTAAAATATTTAGCTAAACATTCATTGCTACTAAACAAAGGTACATAACCTTCTATTTTAACTTGTTGTAGAATTTTGGAAATGATTTGTAAGTTTTACAACGCATCAATTTGCGATCTGTTATTTTCTTTTAACTGTTTAAAATGAGTTGGCGTAACGCCCGTGATTTTTTTAAATTGATTGCTCAAATGCGCTACATCGCTGTAATTTAACTTATTTGCAATTTCACTTAAAGTTAATTCTTTGTACATTAATAATTCCTTTACCTTTTCAATTTTTTGAGCAATAAAATAATGCTCAATAGTTATGCCTTGCATTTCTGAAAATAAATTACTCAAAGTACTGTAATCCTGCCCTAATTGTTCTGATAAATAGTGTGATAAATTAATTTTTAATTCCTCATTTTGATGATGTACCAAATCAATAATTAGGCATTTAATTTTCTCTGTCAGTATCGTTGTTTTGTCTTCTAACAATTCAAACCCGAACGATTGTAATTTTATTTCTAACTCTCGCTTCTGATTTTCTTTGAAATTTTCTACTACTTCGACTTCTCCTAACTTCACCGAAACAGGAAAAATTCCAAGTTTTTCGAGCTCGGATTTCACAACCATTATACAGCGACCACAAACCATATTTTTGACATAGAATTTCATCGCTATTGAACGGTTCCTATTCTCCTGCCACAATTTAGCATCTCCGCACCAAAATAGGGATTAATCACGTCTTGGGTTTCACTGATCCAATACCCGTTTTTTCCTGCTCCATACATGGGACAGTAATCCTGATATACGGTTTGTTTGGTTCCAAAGGCTTTTATCAAATCAAAAACATCTTTGCTCAATAACGAAAAATACGTTCTTTGATGCTCCATTTTACCGGCATTATCCCCAATATGTTTGACATTTACTTTGGCATCCGCCACAAAAGCATTGTATTTATTTTTTAATTTGGTGTCTAATGAAGTTGCGCTGGAACTATTCAATATAGTATGCAAATCTTTTGCCGCGATGGCTGCTCCTTTTGAATCGTCTTTGGTTAATGCATTTTTAATTTTGAGATAATTAGATACAATAGCATCGGTTGGAAAAGTCATTTTATCAGCACTCTCCGTTTTGAGCACAGCACCGGATTTTGCCCTGTTTTCAACAGGAGTTAGCTCTTTTTCAGTAGGGATTGTTTGCACCACTTTCTCGGTTAGTTCCATCCCGCATTCTGAACATTCGCCATCGGAAGCACCAGTAACTTCCGGATGCATCGGACAGGAGTATAACTCAGTAGTTTTTTCTGTTTTCCCAGAACTTGTAGCTGCTGCTTCTTTGTTTTTCTGGTCACAAGAAACCGTCATAAATACCGTTATTAAGGACAAAAGCATTATTTTTTTCATTGTGTTTTTTTTATAATTACAAATTTACTTTTATTTAAAATCAATTATTCATTGTTATAAATTTAAGCTTTATCTATTTATTTTATGATATTAAAAAAATTATATTCTAAATTTAAATAAATTCCATTGGGTGCTGTACGCATCATAGAACTCATAATTTCCCTCCGGTAAGCCAAATCCAAACGGGCTTGACTATTGAAAATAAATTGTATTGCCGGAACCACATCAAGATACGATTTTCCATTTTCATTGATCGTTTGCCCAACAAATTCAACCATCAGGTTAATATTTGTTTGTTTAAAACTGGTGTATTTTTTGGGATACATCAGTTTACCAAAAGACAAGGTATAATTCGTGGCGTTATTGCCTAATTCACTTGGAAAAGGATAATTTGGTTTATTATCAAATGCCTTTTCAAAACTTACCGACGAACTAATTGCTACTTTTTTTATCAGTTTCGTGGCTACTAATCCGGTCTCAAAACCCGTATTGTGCCCCATTATTTCAATTTGATCCTGATGAATATCCGCGTTATTAAAACTATACCTTCCAAAAGCAGCCAAACGAAAATGACTGTTTAAATCATCTGTCGAGAAAAACCGGTATTTAGCATAAAAACCGCCTCCTTCTGTAACCAATTGACTGTTTCTATTACTGACAAATGCGGTAGCCCTAACCATCAAATTTTTATTCAAACCATAGGTTACTTCCGGCATCAAATGATAGTTGTACTCTTCACTAAATTGCTCCTCAAAAAGGGATTGTGACAGTCTTACACTCAATGAATTTGCAGGGATATTACTGGCTGGGTCCGTAACAACAAATAATTCTTGGGCTTGCATTTGAGCCGATATCAGGAATAGGACAGCAAAGCGTAAATAACTCATATTAAATTGTTTTAAGGTGAAAATTATTTTCATTTTCAACCATATAACTAGGGTATTTCGACAATGTTTTAAGTGTTTTTTTATACTCTTTTTGAGTAACAAAACCTTTATCAACCACTTTTAACTTTGTTTCCCCGTTCATTGTCTTTGCTTTCACATCAACAAATATAAAGGTGTGTTGACCCTTTTTCAATGCTAGGTTGTCTTCTATTTTCAAATTATCGAAAGCCATTGTCAACACCATGGAGCCCACAAAAAAACCAGCTTTTTCGACACTCGTTTTTAAAGTTTTTGGACTTATTGAATTATTTTCCTTCAAATAAACGGTAAACGTATTCGTATTTAGATCTGTACTGACGCTGTCTACTTCAGTCATGGCCTTTAGCTGTTTGTTAATTGCATTGGAACACATGGAACACGTTAAACCCGTTGCAATTATGTCTGCTTTTGAAATTTGAGAATAGGACTTCATGCTTGCCATCAAAACCAAACAAGCAATACCAATGAATTTTATATTTATATTTTTCATCTTATTTTATTTTTTTATTTGCATTAAAATTTGTTCTTCTGTTGGATTTACAGCAACCAGTTTCCCTGTTGCATCAAAAAGATAGGCACTAGGCAACTGCTCTACGCCAAAGACTATAGCCGATGGCGCATCAAACCCTTTGGGATCAATCAACTGCTCATATTCTAATTTGTCTTTTTGAATGGCACTTATCCATTTCGCTTGATCCGTATCCAGGGATATCCCTATAATTTCGAAATTTTCTGTTTTATACTGATTGTAAAAAGGCACCAGCTTTTTATTGGCCATTCTACACGGTGCGCACCAAGAAGCCCAAAAGTCAATTAAGACGGTTTTCCCTTTTACAGAAGCCAAACTTACAGTGGCCTCTTTATTATTTTTAAGTTCAAAATCAGGTAAATTATCTCCAATTTTCATCTGGGCATTAGCCGTTGAAAAACTGATTATTACACTTACTACCAGAATTATTTTTTTCATTTTATTTTCCTTTAAATAATTATTGAAGCGTCTCTACCGTTTTTCCACAAGTCATCATTTGCGAACCGTAATACGGATTCTTAACGGCATTTTCTTTGCTCAACCAGTTGGCTCCTTTACCGCCATTTGCCATAGGACAAAACTGAAGATAAACCGGAGTCTCGTATTTAGCCACTTTTATCAATTCATACATCGATTTTGATAAATCCATGAAATGATCTCTCTGATGAGAAATATCTTTTGTATCACCAATATGCTCTGAATGTTCTTTTAAGTCATTCAAAACTTTCATCCAAACAATATGTTCTTCCGATTTTAGTGTTTCCATCTTCACGGAATTGATTGCCATTAATAAATCCTTCGCTTTCAAGGAAGTACTGTTTCCGTCTGTTTTCACTAAAGCATCTTTTAAAAGAAAATAGCTATCAAAAACAGCTTTTAATGTAGTATCTACTTGTTGTTTTGGAACTGCATTATCTGGGTGATTGGCGTGGCCTGCATGATTTTCTGTAGTGACGGTTTCCATTTTCGTTGCTGGAGAAACGGCTACTTTTGCTTCTCTTTCATATTGGCAACAGCCATGTAGTTTGTCATAAACAGCATCTGGAGCAAGAAACTTATCACTGTCATACCCTGCTAAAGCAATGCGTTTCAGGATTTCGTCTTGACTTGTTTTAGTCGAGTCATACGTGAGTGTTGCCATTTTGGTGTCTTTATTCCACTCGACTTTCGCTGCTTTTTTCAGGTTACCTGTAGTTTCTATGGTGCTTTTACACATCTCACAGTTGCCATATATTTTTACCGTTTCTGTTGTAGCATTTTTAATTTGCGCATGGCTGATTGTGATTGAAAGCAACAGAGTAGTTGCCATCAATATTTTTTTTATTGAATTCATTTTGATATTATTTTGAAGTGAATTAGTCACAAAACATTGAAAACAACAGCTTATTTTGCTCTGTTTTTTGAATTGTAATTGACTACGTTTATTGGTTTTTAAAGCATATACTGCTTTGAACAAGACAGTTTTTTGGCTGTCAAAAAAGAAATTTAGCTTATTTTAGGTGGAAGCCAAATAGAACGGAAATGGGATGAGATAAAGATTTCCGAGTAATAATAATTTTGTTTTTCAGTAGAAAAACTAAAAATTTGCTTGTTTAATTCCGTGTTAAATATGGATGTTAAACCCAAATGAATTGCTGTACTGCCACAAGAAATACTCTTGCAAGCACCGTTACAACCATCATGCAACCCTTTATTTGATTTTTTTTCTTTATTACAACAGTCTTTTTGCTCCGTTTTTGAAGAGAATTCTTTTTTGCAACACGATTTCTCTGCTTTTATTCCACACGCAATAGCTACGCTTGGAGTCATAAAGAACCCAAGCGTAACTAGTAACAATATGTAAAAATTTTTAGACATAGTATCGTTTAAATAAAGTACAAAGATATTGATTGATTCTTAATTTCAAATGCATTACGTCATAAATACGTGTTAAAAATAGCCTATTATTTTCCCTCGCCTAGAATTCCATTCATTATAGACTGCGATACGGATAATATAATACTAAAAAACAAGGCAGTCCAAAACGTATCTACGCGAAAACCGTCCACAATTTTTGTACACAACAAAATCATCAGTGCATTAATAACCAATAAAAACAAACCTAAAGTTAGTATCGTTACCGGCAAAGTTAGTATCACTAATATTGGCTTGATAAATATATTAAGTAATCCAAGAACAATTGCCACAATCAAAGCCGTGGCGAATCCATCTACACGCACACCCGGCATAAAGTTCGCAATAAGCAATACTAAACCAGAGGTAATAAGAATTTTGATGAGTAAATTCATAAGTTTATCTTTTTAAATTTTAATAAATGTAGTGAAAATTAGAAACCATCTCCTTTATTTTAAAAAAGAAGTGACTTTTTGATAGAACTCAGCTGGATTTTCGGCATGAAGCCAATGCCCTACATTAGGAATCGTTTCAATATTTGAATCCGGGAAATGCTGTTTTATAATTTCAAAATCGCTGTCTAAAATATAATTTGATTTTCCGCCTCGAATGAACAAGGCTGGTTTCTCGAAAACGGAATTCTTAGGCAACGGAATTCCTATTTCATCCATTTTTGTATTGAAAACTGCCAAATTAAATCGAAAGGCAAGTTGCCCGGGCTCTTGCCAAAACAAATTCTTCATCAAGAATTGTCTGGTTCCAAAATCAGGAACAAACTTCTCCATGATTTCTTCGACATCACTTCGACTTGGTTTTTTTGAAAAATCAACCGCATTCAATCCCGCCAAAATATCCTGATGATGCTGCGGATAAAATTTTGGTCCTATGTCCGCAACAATTAACTTATTAACTAATTCAGGATGCAATGTTGCCAGAAGCATGGCTATTTTCCCGCCCATCGAGTGTCCTAAAATATTGATATTTTCTAATTTATGAGCTTGACAGTACTCGTAAACATCCTGCGCCATAATTTCGTAGGTAAAATTCTCTGAGTGCAGGCTTCGTCCGTGGTTGCGTAAATCGAGAATATGAACCTGAAAATCAGTTGCGAATTGCGTTCCGAGTGTTTTCCAGTTATCAGACATCCCCAGAAATCCGTGAAGAATTAAAAGTGGCTGTCCTGATCCTTCTATTTTTGAAAAAAGCATATAATTTTAGATTTTAACGTTATGATTTAAATTAAAAACCATTAAGAAAGTAAAGCTATTAAGCTTAAAACTTAATCCATCATAATTTCTTAATGGTTAAAAAAAACTATTTTAATTTTTGCAAATACATATTCACCACATTGTCTAATCCCAGATAAATAGCTTCGGAAATCAGTGCATGACCAATAGAAACTTCGAGTAATCCCGGGATATTTTGTTTAAAAAATTGAATGTTATCCAAACTCAAATCATGACCTGCATTGATCCCTAATCCAAGCGCATTGGCTAGGATGGCAGCGTGTGTGTATGGCACAATTCCGTTTTGATTTCCTAAACTGTATTGGTGTGCGAATGCTTCGGTATACAATTCAATTCTTTCGGTTCCAATTTTTTTTGCACCTTCAATCATTTCGAGAACAGGATCTACAAAAATGGACGTTCTAATTCCGTTTCGTTGAAACTCCTGAACAATTTCAGTCAAATAAGAAGCGTGCTTTATGGTATCCCAACCAGCATTAGATGTTATGGCATCTACAGCATCCGGAACTAGAGTTACCTGAGTCGGTTTTATTTCCAGAACAAGGTCGATAAAGGTTTTTTCTGGATTTCCTTCTATATTATATTCCGTATAAACAGTCGTTTTTAAATCCCGTGCATCCTGATAGCGAATGTGGCGCTCATCCGGACGGGGATGTATGGTAATTCCTTGCGCTCCGAACTTTTGAATGTCGGCAGCTACTTTTAATAAATCAGGAACATTTCCTCCACGAGCATTACGTAAAGTAGCTATTTTATTGATGTTTACACTTAATTTTGTCATTGGAACCCTTTTTGATTAAACCAGTACTATTTCTTGAAGCAAAAATACAAAGTAAAACTTAGGAGTTTTTGCTTATTTTTGATTATTTTGCATGAAATATTTTTGCCTTATTTATGATCGGAATTACAGACTATATAACCAATGATTTTAAAGCGATTAACAACCAAGATACTATTGCGGTTGTTCAAGAATTCTTCAATGACGTCCACTTTTCACATTTCCCAATAATCGAAGAAGGGGTGTATCTGGGCAGTATTGCCCGCGAAGATCTAGAAACTTTTGACAGCACTAAAAAAGTATCTGATTTTCGCTATTCACTGGAAGGGTTTTTCACAAGAACTAATACAGTATGGCTTGATGTGCTGGAAGTTTTTGCAAAAAATCAGACTAATTTAGTTCCGGTTTTAGACGAAAACAACACCTACGTGGGTTATTATCAAATAGAAGACATCATGAAGTTTTTTCATGAAACTCCTTTTTTAAAGGAACCCGGTGGCGTTATCGTTGTCAAGAAAGCCGCTTTAGATTATTCTATGAGTCAAATTACCCAAATAGTCGAAAGCAACAATGGCAAACTTTTAGGTGTATTCGTCTCCGAATTAGATGTTGAGAGCGTTGAAGTTACCTTAAAAATAACGTTAGGCGCTATCAATGAAATAATACAGACTTTCAGAAGATATGATTATGAAATTATATCCGAGCATCAAGAAGACAATTACATCAATAATTTGAAGGAACGCTCTGATTATTTAGACAAGTACCTTAATATATAGTGCTCGTTTAACCGATTATTTGTTTAATCGATTAAATACTAAAACAAACATATCAACATTAAACGATTACACAAAAAGATGAAAGTAGCGATCTACGGCCAATATTATCAAAACAGTACCGAACCTATTATAAACGACATCTTTGTTTTTTTTAACAAAAATAATGTAGAGATGATTATTGAGTCTCATTTTTTGCTGATGCTCAACGAAAGGAAAATTGTAGAAAAAAAATACAAAACCTTCACATCCCACACTGAACTTGATTCTAGTTTTGATATGCTCATCAGCATTGGAGGAGACGGAACTATTTTAAGAGCGGCCACTTTAGTGCGGGATTCCGGAGTTCCTATTTTAGGAATAAATGCGGGAAGACTAGGTTTCCTTGCAACCGTCCAAAAAGAGAATATCGCAACATTCATGCAATTTGTCATTGACAAAAAATACACCATCTCAAAAAGAACATTACTGAGCGTAACCTGCACGCCACCAAATGAATCCATCCAAAAAATGGATTTTGCCATGAATGAAATTACGGTCAGTAGAAAAGACACTACATCGATGATTACGATAGACACGTACTTGAATAACGAATTTTTAAATTCATATTGGGCCGATGGGTTAATTATATCAACACCAACAGGATCTACGGGGTATTCTTTGAGTTGTGGCGGTCCAATCTTGACACCTGATGTAAAAAGCATCGTCATCACCCCAATTGCTCCCCACAACCTAACGGCCAGGCCTCTTGTTGTTCCGGATGAAACAGAAATTAGACTAAAAGTTTCCGGAAGAGAGGAAAATTATTTAGTGTCCTTAGACTCCAGAGTTACCTCGGTAAAGAACGAATCCATACTGACCTTAAAAAAAACACCCTTTCAAATCAATATGGTAGAAATACCCGAAGAAACTTTTTTAAAAACCCTTCGAAGCAAATTACTTTGGGGACAAGATAAGCGTAACTAAATCATTTTAATAAATAATATACGATTCTATGTTTTTTTTTCGTTTGAATAAATAAAATACTCACTTTGCGCAATTTACTTGTCAATTAATCAAAAAAACACACATTTAACTGAATGGGTATTGAATCGTATTGATTATTATTATATTTGCACGCAATTTTTGATTGAATGAACAAGATTTTCTATTTATTGTTTTGCTTACTCCCATTTACGAACACCCAGGCTCAGATCCACGAAATTGGTGTTTTTGCAGGTGGAAGTAACTTTGTAGGCGATGTTGGTCCTACGACTTACCTTGCGCCAAACGAACCTGCTTTTGGGGTTTTATACAAATGGAATAAAAGTCCAAGACATGCTTACCGATTTTCATACATGCAGTCAAACATAAATTCAGATGATTCAGATTCAAAAGAAGCAGCAAGAAACCAAAGAGGATATCGTTTTGAAAACAATCTAAAAGAAGTCTCTTTAGGACTTGAATTCAACTTTTTTGACTTTAATCTTCACGACTCTCGAACTAAAATTACACCTTATGTGTTTTCAGGAATCAGTTATTTCCTGAGCAGGTACAAATTGACAGACACGCAAGCAGGTACAACAGCAGAAGGCAGATCAGAAAGAAGAAAATCAATAGCGATCCCGATGATTTTAGGAATCAAGTCAACGCTATCTCCCAGTTTAATATTGGGATTAGAAACCGGAGCACGGTATACGCTGACCGATGATATAGAAGGAAGTTATAATGGGAATTTTGGAAATATAAATAATAATGATTGGTATGTCTTCACAGGAGTTACGCTAACGTATACCTTTGGAAACAAACCCTGTTATTGTGCAGAATAAAAAAATGAATTTACTAGACACTATAGATGCAACGAACCTACCAAACCATTTGGCTATCATAATGGATGGTAATGGCCGTTGGGCAAAACAAAAAGGACTCTTACGAGCTTTAGGTCATGAAAGCGGGACAAAATCAGTAAAAAAAATAATTGAAGCCAGTGCTAAACTAGGGATTGATTTTCTAACACTCTATGCTTTTTCTACCGAAAACTGGAACAGGCCCAAACTGGAAGTAGAAACCTTAATGAAGGTACTCATCAACTCCTTAAAAAAGGAATTAAAAACCTTACAGGAAAACAATATAAAACTGAATGCTATTGGTAATTTAGAAAAATTACCAAAATCTGCACAAAAAGAGCTCCTCGACGTTATTAGTAAGACAAAAGACAACACGCAAATGACACTAACCCTAGCGTTAAGCTACGGTTCCAGGGAGGAAATTGTCACTGCTGTAAAAAACATTTGCAGTAAAGTTAAAAATAATATAATTTCAATAGACACTATTGACGATTCCATTATTAATGAGCATCTTTACACGCAAAATTTACCTGATGTAGATTTATTAATACGAACTAGTGGAGAGCATAGAATAAGTAACTTTTTGTTATGGCAAATTGCCTATGCAGAATTATATTTTACTGATGTATTATGGCCAGACTTTAAAGAACAAGATTTATATGAGGCTATCATTAGTTATCAAAAAAGAGAACGTAGATTTGGAAAAACAAGTGAACAAATTAAATAATTATTTAGTGTTAAATAAAAGCATCAGAATAGCCCTCACCGTTTTAATTTTAGGAAGTTTTACACAAGTTAAAGCACAAGAAAGAGTTCCTTTTGATCAAGGAAAAAAATACATCTTAGGAGATGTAACAGTTGTTGGCGATATCACTTTCAACACTCAAACTGTAGTTACTTTTGCTGGTCTGCAAAAAGGACAATCGATAACTATTCCTGGTGAACAAATAAGCAGCGCCATAAAAAAACTAGGAAAACTGGGCTTGTTCGATGAAATTTCATTTTATATCAATAGAATAGAAAATGACAGCATCTATCTTGATTTGAATATCGTGGAATTACCTAAATTGAGTGGTGTAAAATTTGTAGGTGTAAAAAAATCAAAAACGGAAGCTTTAATTAAAGACAACAGCCTTAACAAAGGGAAAGTAGTCAATGAAAATTTAATTACCACTACAAAAAACTACATCGAGAACAAGTATAAAAAAGATGGGTATTACAACACCAAAGTAAACATAAATACTGCCAAAGACACAGCTACGATAAACCAAGTCAACATGGTTATCAATGTAGACAAAGGAAATAAAGTAAAAATACAAAAAATTGATTTTGTAGGAAACACAAAAATATCCGATAAAGTATTGCGTAAAGCAATGAAGGATACCAAACAAAAAAACTTCCTGCGTGTTTTAAAAGGCTCTAAATTTATAAAAGAAAAATACAAATCGGATTTAGAAAACGTAATCGCTTCTTACAAAGAGAAAGGCTATAGAGATGCCAGAATACTTTCGGATTCTGTTACCTATGACAAAGACAAAAAAGCCTTAATGATTAAAATAAATGTCGAGGAAGGAAATAAATACTTTTTTGGAAACATTAAATTTTTAGGAAATACCGTTTATCCGGATCAATATCTAAACAGAATTTTAGGTGTCAAAAAAGGGGAAACCTACAACGGAGTACTTCTGGAGAAAAGAATTGCAGACAAATCAAAACCTGACGGAGAGGACATCACGAATTTATACCAAAACAGCGGTTATTTATTTTCTAATATCAATGCTGTAGAGGTAAGAACCGCAAATGATACCATTGACTTTGAAATCAGAGTTACTGAAGGACCAATTGCATACTTCAATAAAATTACAGTAGTAGGAAATGACAAGACCAATGACCGTGTAATTTACCGGGAATTAAGAACCAAACCAGGAGAGAAATATAGCAAAGAAGAGTTAGTACGAACCATTAGAGAGATTGGCCAATTAGGATTTTTTGATCCGGAAGCCATCGATCCAAAATTCAAGAATGTAGATTCAGGAGCAGGAACTGTAGACATTGAATACAATCTGGTGGAGAAAGGATCCAGCCAAATCGAACTTCAAGGTGGTTACGGTGGTGGTGGTTTCATTGGAACATTAGGACTTTCTTTTAATAACTTTTCAGCCAGAAACTTACTCAATAAAGAAGCCTACAAACCGCTTCCTATGGGAGATGGTCAAAAAGTATCGTTACGTTTACAGGCCAGCACCTTTTTTCAAACGTATAGCGTCTCGTTTTCCGAGCCTTGGTTTGGAGGTAAAAAACCCGTATCTTTTAGTACCTCATTGTCATACAGCAAACAATTTTTGAATAATTTTATAACACAAAGAGCCGATAAAAGTAAGAGTTTTAATATCATTACATTGTCCGTTGGCTTGTCAAAAAGATTAACGGTGCCGGATGATAACACGTATTTATCTCAATCCGTAAGTTACCAACATTATGATTTAAATAATTACAACACTGGATTATTTACTTTTGGAAACGGGTCTTCCAGAAATTTAGCGTATACTATAGGACTAACGCATACCAATAAAGGATTCAATCCTATATTTCCAACGTACGGTTCTGAATTTAGTTTAACCGCTAAATTTACACCACCCTATTCATTGTTGAATGGAATAGATTATGCCACACTAGGCGATAAAGAAGAATACAAATTAAAAAACACTGTAGACCGACAAAATGTGCCTGATGGAAATGGGAATATTGTTCAAATTGGAGATTATATTGACACCAACGGAAACAAAGTGACCGATTTTAACCTGGCGGCAACAAACATTAGTAAAGTAGATCAAGAGCGATTTAAATGGTTGGAATATTATAAAATAAAGTTTAAAGCGGACTGGTATACTAAGATTTACGGAAAATTAGTCCTTAGAACGTTGACTGAATTTGGATTTCTTGGAGCATACAATCAAGACAGAGGTTCAGTTCCGTTTGAACGATTTTATCTTGGGGGTGACGGACTGGCTAACTTTTCTATGGATGGTAGAGAAACCATTCAGTTAAGAGGGTATCCTAATAATTCATTGACACCCGTAAATAGCACAGGAGATCAAATTGGAGCTACGGTTTTTAACAAATTTTCAATGGAGTTACGCTATCCAATAACATTAAAATCATCCGCATCAATTTATGCTTTGGCATTCATGGAAGCAGGTTCGTCATTTAGTGATTTCAAGAGCTATAACCCTTTTGCCTTAAATCGTTCCGCAGGAGTTGGATTGCGTGTATTCATGCCCGCATTTGGTTTGTTGGGAATTGATTTTGGCCATGGTTTTGACGCTCTGCCCGGACAAGCAGAACCAAACGGATGGGAAACTCACTTTATTATTGGACAACAATTCTAAAAAATTGATTTAAAATTTTTCTAGTACGTTACTATTTATGAGAAAACAATTTTTATATCTTTTTTTAATTTTAGCAGTTGCGCAGACTATGAAAGCGCAAACTAGAGGAACCAAACTGGGCTATATTGATATGGAATACATTTTACAGAATGTTCCAAATTATACCGAAGCAAAAGTTCAATTAGAGCAAAAAGCCCAAAAATGGAAACTAGAAATTGAAACTAAAAAAATTGAAATCAATAAATTGAAAGATGCGTTAAAAGCCGAAAAAGCACTATTAACCAAAGAACTCATTAGCGAAAGAGAAACAGAAATTAGTTTCCTCGAAAATGAAAATTTAGACTATCAACAAAAAAGATTTGGACCCAATGGCGATTTGATCCTACAAAAATCTATTTTGGTAAAACCAATACAGGATCAAATTTTTACTGCCGTTCAGGATATTGCTGAAGCAAAAAAATATGATTTCATCTTTGATAAAGCCTCTGATCTTACCATGCTGTTTGCAGCAAAAAGATTTGATATCAGTGAGCAAGTTTTACGTGTATTGAACCGTACAGAAAAAAGAGAACAACTGACAAAAAAACAACTTCAGGAAGAAGAAGCCAGAGAAAGCAAGGAAGATGCGTTAGATGAAAATCCTACCTTAGCCGATAGACAAAAAATCCTGAACGATAAAAAAATAGCCCGAGACAAATTGCTTGAAGACCGAAAATTACTTCAAGAACAAAGAAAAAAAGAATTTAACGACAAGCGAAAACAAATAATAGCTGACAGAGAAGCTAAAAAAACTGGCACGGTTTCTGCAAATGTCAAAACAATTGACACCGTTACAGCACCATCAGTAAGTGACTTAAAAAAAGAAAAAGCTAAAGAAACTGTTGAATTAGCCAAACAAAAACAAGCTGATGCCAGAACTAAAACATTGGAAGATCGTAAAAAAGTCATTGAAGATCGCAGGAAAGCTTTAGAAGAAAGAAGAAAAAAAATACTGGAAGACAGAGAAGCTCTCAAAAAAGCAAAAGAGGAAAAAATAAAAGAAAATACAAACAATAATTAATTACTAAATACTTTAAAAACGATGAAACAAATCAAAACCCTATTAATTGCTGCCCTTGTTATTTTAGGAGCAAATCAAACAATTACTGCACAAACAAAAACAGCACATGTAGATGTAAGTGAAATTATGACAAAAATGCCTGCAATGTTAGATGCTCAAAAACAATTAGACAAATTGAGTACTACGTATGATGCTGATTACAAAAAAATGGTTGAAGAATACCAAGCTAAATTAAAAAAGTACGAAGCAGAAGCAGCAACAGTTACTGAAGTTATAAACACAGAACGTTCTAAAGAAGTTCAGGACATGCAAAAAAGAATTGTTGACTACAGAGACAATGCTCAAAAAGAATTGCAACAAAAAGAATCTGATATCGTAAAACCATTAATGGAAAAAGTAAGAGCTTCGATCCAAAAAGTGGGTAAAGCAAAAGGGTATCAATATGTTTTAGACGGTTCAACTCTTTTACTTGCTGATGGTCCAAACTTGACTATGGATGTAAAAAAAGATTTAGGTTTCTAAAAAAAAGAACAAAATTCAAAAAAACTGCTCACCTTATATTAGGACAGAGCAGTTTTTTTGTTTAACAAATATTCTAGGAAATTAAAATTTCAGCGCGTAACTTTGTTTCTATGAACAACAACGATCAACCTATAGGGATTTTTGACTCAGGAATAGGTGGCACCTCCATCTGGAAAGCAATTCACAAACTACTTCCAAACGAAAAAACCATATACCTTGCCGATAGCAGGAATGCACCTTACGGACAAAAAACAAAAGAGGAAATTGTTGCATTAAGCATGAAAAATACCGAATTTCTGCTTGATATGAAATGTAAATTAATTGTAGTTGCCTGCAATACGGCAACAACTAATGCCATTCAAGAATTAAGATCTAAATATAATGTTCCTTTCATAGGAATAGAACCTGCGATAAAACCAGCAGTCACTCATTCAAAAACACAAATAATAGGAATTCTGGCTACACAAGGCACACTAAACAGTGAACTTTTCAATAAAACCACTGAAAAGTACCAAGACACTAAAATAATTGAGCAGGTGGGACATGGATTAGTGCAATTAATTGAAAATGGAGAGATTAACTCACCCGAAATGACCACATTACTTCAAGCCTACCTGATTCCTATGATTAATGCCAATATTGATTATTTAGTATTAGGTTGCAGTCACTATCCGTATCTGATTCCTCAAATAAAAAAAATCCTTCCCAAACACATTCACATTATAGATTCCGGTGAAGCAGTTGCCAAACAAACTCAAAACATATTACGGGAAAATATAGGTTTCGCATCATCACAAAACAACGAACCTATTTTTTATACCAACACCAATCCAAAAGTATTGACTGAAATTTTAGAAAACAAGTATACGGTAGAACAGGAAAATTTCTAAAACGGCTGAATATTACTCCTCCTTGAACCAACTGGAATACATAACATAATTATTCGAAATGCGTTCAATTTCTCCTGCAAAATCGGACTGATCTATATCCTTAACTTTTCTAGCGGGAACTCCTGCCCAGATTGTCCCTGAGCCTACAACAGTGTTCTGAGTAACAACAGCACCGGCAGCTACAATAGAATTACTTTCGATAACACAATTGTCCATTACTATCGCCCCCATTCCAATCAATACATTGTCGTGAACCTCACAACCATGCACGATTGCATTATGTCCAATAGAAACATTATTTCCTATGAGTGTAGGATGTTTTTTGTACGTACAATGAATAATAGCACCATCTTGAATATTGACTTTGTTTCCAATTTTAATACAATTAACATCGCCTCTGATAACAGCATTAAACCATACACTACAGTTGGTTCCAAAAGTAACATCCCCAATAATAGTGGCATTTTCAGCAACATAACAATCCTTCGGAATAGAAGGTGATTTACCGTTGACAGATTTTATTAGCATGATAAGATAAATTAGTTAATTGCCGGACAATTGCAATCGTATTTTACAGGTTTACAAAACAAATCAATCCCAAGGGTAATTTGGTGGTAACCACCATTATCAAATTTAACCGCTCCAGACAATTGAGAATACGTATAAGCGACCATAAATTGATCAAAATTCACACCCACAATTGGTGTTATGTATTGCAGTTTTTGTTTGGAAATTGTATTGCCATCAAGATATTCTGCACCATCAAAACTTCTTCGATAGGACAATCCACCCCAAACTCTACCAAAATCTAAATTTTTATATGCTTTCAAATTAAGGTCAATTGATTTCTCTTTTGTTTGATCCACCAATTGGAATAAAACAGAAGGCTCCCATAAAATTTGATCTGAATTACCAAAAACATACCCTGCACTGAATAAAAACTTCCTTAAGTTATCACTTTCATATTCCGTGTAAATATTTCTTCTCGTTTCAATTGCGTTTTTTACTGTCGCATGCGCGTAAAAATCTAAAAAATTATAGGATATTCCAAAGTCCACGTTAAAATAAGAATCTTTTTGCACCACGGTTCCGTCAATTATTGGATCAAAATCCCCTGACTGCAAAAAAGCGGTTTCATCTAATTGACTTTGTATCAATCCACCACTAATCCCGAAAGACAATTGATTTAAATCAATTTCATCTCTTGAAAACATAAGGTGATACGCATACGTCAATTTTATTCCTTTTTGAGAATGATACCCGTTTTTATCATTAAAAAGTATAAAACCCGCTCCTGCTTTTTCACCTACTTTACCATTAAAACTAAGTGTTTGTAATTCAGGCGCGTCCTTCTGATCGAACCATTGCTTACGACCGGTTAACCTAATTTTAGCACAATTTGCCGCTCCGGCCATAGAAGGATGTATCAAGTAATAATTGTCTGACAGATAATCTGAGTACACCGGTATTCCTTCCTGAGAAAAGGAATAATGTGACATCAAAAAAATAATGGCTAGAAATCTAATCTTATTATACATTCAAATACTTTTTAGTAAAACGGATGCGATCAAAAAACAATATAAATTATTAAAAAAAAGCAAAAGCCGAATCAAACACGTAAATTAAAGTTAATTTATTCATTAAAAAATCAAATATAGGTATTCGTAGAAAATAACTTTAGTAAATTTGTAAAAAATTCAAAACTGATGAACAAAGTTACCATAAAAGAGACCCAAAATCCAACGATATTAAAATTTGAATTTAACGATTTCATCACTCAAAATGAAAGTTTTGAATTCAAAAATATAGACGAGGCAAAAACATCCCCTTTAGCACAACAATTATTTTACCTGCCTTTCGTAAAAACAATTTATATCTCCGGGAATTTTATTGCCGTTGAAAAATATAATATTGTTGAATGGGATGATGTCAAAGATGCTGTGGCGCAACAAATAGAAAAATTTGTAAATGATGGCGGATTAATCATTACTATAGAAGAAAATAAGTCTAAAAAACAACCGGTGACCGTGTATGGCGAAACAACTCCTAATCCGTCAGCTTTGAAATTTGTAGTTAGCAAAATACTCACTAAAAACGCTATTGAATTCAAAAATATCGATCAAACTGGCGCTTCTCCATTGGCAAAAGAACTGTTCAAATTCCCTTACGTAAAAGAAATTTTTATTGATGAAAATTACATCTCCGTAACTAAATACGAAGTCAATGAATGGCAAGAAATTACCTTAGAACTAAGAAGTTTCATCAAGCAATACATAGAAAATGGAGGAACTGTTTTAGATGAAAATTATATTGCCACGGTAACTGCAGAAGAAAAAATAAAAGTAAAAGAATTTGACACCCTGGATGTCACTTCGCAACAAATCATTAATATATTAGAAGAATATGTAAAACCCGCAGTACAAGCTGATGGTGGAAATATAGCCTTCGATTCCTATAATGAAGCCGACAAAACTGTAAAAGTGATTTTACAAGGTGCTTGTAGCGGATGTCCTTCTTCTACATTTACTTTAAAAAGCGGGATAGAAAACATGTTAAAAAGCATGTTAAATGACGAAAGCATCAAAGTAGAGGCAATAAATGCATAAAAAGGAAAAATAATTCAAAACATTGATTTAAATATAGTTACGTTAAAAAAATGTATTTTAAATTGAAAATACATTTTAATCTTTAACTTAATACCTAGAAATCAGGTCAATATTAAAAGTAATTGAAATTCTTTGCAGTTCTGAAACAAGTTGGCAAGATGGAGCTCGAAAAGAATAGCCAAAGCCTGAAAATCTGTAAAACACATGCGGTCCGTCTATGTCCATGACCAAAGCGTAACCATCAGTAATGGTGTTATAACAGAATTTAGAATAAATCTAAAATTAACTTTCGAACACGAATAGAGTAGCTAAAAAAATCAAAGCGTTTCATCAGAAGCGCTTTTTTTTAGGAGCAATTTCCCGTTATCCGTTACAATCTTTTTCTTTTTAAAGAAAAAAGAAAAAGGATTTCCACTTCTACCGGGGCTAAAAAAATTTCCATGAATAAATTCCATTTTGAAACCAGTCCCTATTTATTACAACACCCCAAAAATCCAGTAAACCGAAAACTCTGATTTCAAAATCATTGGCACCAATCCTAGAAAAAGACAAACCCAACATTATAAACACCGCTAATTTCCCAGCCATTAACAACCAACCTGTACGGCACTACTGCAGCAATAACAGGAATACAAAACTATCAAATTATCTTTTTTACAGGCACGCATCTCAAACCAAGAAAAGCTGTCATCCTTGAGTCAAAACTATACCTGTTCAATGCCAAATACTGATTATCAACAAATTATTAATGATTTAATAAAGTAATCATAGAAAAAAATCACTACT
Organism: Flavobacterium bomense; assembly: GCF_003970355.1. Classification (NCBI taxonomy): domain Bacteria; kingdom Pseudomonadati; phylum Bacteroidota; class Flavobacteriia; order Flavobacteriales; family Flavobacteriaceae; genus Flavobacterium; species Flavobacterium bomense. The sequence continues at coordinate 28,551 of NZ_RYDJ01000014.1, forward strand.
ATTGTAAGACCAATCAAATAGAAATACCATGGGACTAGCATCATTTTTTAAAAAATTATTTGGCTCAGCCAAAGAAACGACTAATGAATTAGCGAACAAAGCAGAAACTAGTTTTGATCACGCCAAAAAAACAGCGGCACCTTACTTAGAAAAAGCAGAGAATTTCGTAGCAGAAACATTTGAAAAAACAAAAGAAAGCGCAACACCCTATTTTGAAAAAGCAGAACTTTTTGCTGAAGATACTTTTGAAAAAGCAAAAGAAACGGCAGCGCCAATTATAGAAAAAGCAGAACACTTTGCCAGCAATACTAGAGAAGTATTAAGCGAGTATTCAGCCAAAACCGGAGAAGCTCTTGGGGATTTAGTAAATAGTATAAAAGAAAAAACTGATGCAACTGCTGACAAAGCATCAGATATGGCCATTGAGAAAAAAACAAGCGTATCTGAAGTTATTGATACCCTAAAAGAAAAAGCAAGCGAAACTGCTGACAAAGCAGAAGACTTAGCCAGTGATGCAAAAACAACCGCTTCTGAAGTTGTTGATACCCTAAAAGAAAAGGCAAGTTCCCTTGCACATGATGGCGATGAAGAACTAAAACAGAGCAAAAAAGAAACCATAAATAAAATAGAAGAAGAAGATGCCGATTAATTTATTCGTATTTTTGTCTTTCAAACTTAACCTTCTCCTTTTGAGAAGGTTTTTTATTACATAAAAATGAATTTAGATCCAGACCAACTTTCTAGTTACGCTAATACTTTTTTAAAAGTATTGATAGATTATTCTCCAAAATTGATTTCTGCCTTTATAATTCTATTTGCTGGACTTTATATCATCCGCCTCATCAATAGATTCATAAGAAGAATAATGGTGAAAAGGAATCTAGACCCTACACTGACAAAATTTCTGGCAGATATCTTACTTTGGGTTTTGCGGATCATCTTATTTGTTTCTTTCATCTCAAAACTTGGGATTGAAACGTCTTCCTTCGTGGCTATTCTTGGCGCAATGGGACTTGCTGTAGGCTTATCTCTCCAAGGATCACTCTCCAATTTTGCAGGCGGCATGTTGATTATTCTCTTTAAACCCTTTAAGGTTGGCCATACAATTGAAGCCCAAGGGGTCATTGGAACTGTTAACGAGATACAAATATTTGTAACCAAATTAATCACAGCTAACAATCAAACTATTTTTATACCCAATGGATCTTTATCAAATGGAAATATCATAAATTATTCTTTACAAAGGATCAGAAGAGCTGATTTGACAATTGCTATTTCTTATGATACGGATATTAAAAAAGCACGCGAAATGATCACGGCAGTTCTAAAGAACAATCCAAAAGTGCTTGAAACACCTGCTGCTGAAGTATCCGTAAAAAACCTCACCGACAGCGCCATCCAAATAGCGGTAAGACCTTGGGCTACAAATGAAGATTTTTGGGGTGTTTATGCCGATACATTGGAAAACTGCAAACAAGCGTTTGATACTGCTGGAATTATTATTCAGCCTTATGTTAAGGAGTCGTCAAAAAAGAATAACACGGAGAGTAATGAAATATAATAATAAAGGCAGAAGTTACGACACTATTATTTTAAAACCCAGATTCCACAAAAGCAATAACTATTTTTTTGAAGTCGTAATCAAAAAATCTTTCAAATAATAAGGCTCAAAGTACGCAACATCAACGGTGTCACTTACTTTGAATTTCTCATAACTCAAAGCGCTCATTTCTTTGGCAGAAGGATATTTAATCTCCTCTAAAAAAATATGATTTTTTTTAGTTAAAACCAGCTTGCATTTCTCGGCACAATCTCCAACAAAATAGATGGATTCCTGCAAATCTTCAAATGAATTCTCCGTAATTATTTCGGCAAGAACTTCTCGTTTTTTTTCTAAATTCGGGTTAAAAACAGCACTATATACTTCCATTCTTCGCGCATCAATCATGGGAATAATCAATCCGCTGGAAACTGTAACCTGCGATGCCAACGCTTGCAAAGTATCAATAGCAATCAATGGGATGTTCAGTGCATAGCAAAGCCCTTTTGCTGCCGAAACCCCAATTCGCAAGCCAGTATATGAACCCGGTCCCTGACTTACGGCAACAGCGGATAAATCCTGAAGCGTAATTCCGGCTTCTTTGATAATTTCCTCAATAAAAACATGCAATCGTTCCGCGTGGGAATATCCTTCTTCTGCTATTTCTTTGCAGAGAATCGTTTTTCCTCCTTTTGCAAGAGCTACCGAGCAATTTTTAGTGGCGGTTTCAATATTTAATAAGTAAGACAAGCCGTTTAAAGTTTAAAGTTTAAAGTTCCTCTCGAAACCTTTAATTTGTTTTATTTTTGAATTACAAAATTCGCATTATTTATCCTGTTTTTCGCTTTTATTTTTTCTTAATTTCCTTATCTTTTTTCAGCATCACTTTATCTCCTGAATTCAGTTCCTTAGCGACTGTAGAGTATGGCCCAGTAATGACCACATCACCTTTTTTAAGACCTGTCAAAACTTCAATATTAGTATCATCCTGAATTCCGGTTTTAATAACTCTAATTTTTGCTTTATCCCCTACTTTTACAAACACACATTCGTATTTTTTATCACTTTTAGGCGCTGCTCCTTTTTGTTCTTCAGCTGGATCTGCCACTTTAATCTCTTTGACTGAAGCCGTATCTGACTTTATAACAACAGCACTTATAGGCACTGTCAGTATATTTATTTTTGTATCGGTAATAATATCAACCGTTGCGGTCATTCCTGGTCTAAAAGGGGAATATGTTTCTGGTCTCCCTTTAAGTAAATCTTGATAAGATTCCTTCAAAATTCTAACTTTTACTTTAAAATTAGTGACCTGATCAGCTGTCAAAGCGGAACTGGCTGAATTAGAAATACTAGTTACCGTCCCTTTAAATTGTTTTTTTAAATAGGCATCTACCTCCACATTTGCTTCATCTCCTACTTTAATTTTTACAATATCATTTTCATTGACATCCACTTCCACTTCCATATTATTTAAATTGGCCACTCTTAAAATCTCCGTTCCGGTCATTTGTTGCGTACCCAAAACGCGCTCGCCCAGCTCTACATTCAGTACTGAAATGGTTCCGTCAGCGGGTGCATAAATGGTGGTACGCCCTAGATTATCTTTAGCCTCATTTACGGTTGCCGCAGCACTTTGAACATTAAAGTAAGCCGTTTGTTTTGATGCTTTAGCAACTTCATAAGAAGCAACTGCTTTATCCCAATCTGATTTTGAGATAATGCCTTTTTCAAATAATATTTTGTTTCTCTCGTAATTTGATTTGGATTCTTTAAAAGAGGCCTCCGCCTGACTCAAAGCAGCTCGTGTGCCTGATAAATTAGAAACGGAACGATTGTATCCTGAAGTATACAAATCCGGATTTATCTTGACCAATAAATCGCCTTTTTTAACGGCTTGTCCTTCTTTTACATTCAAAGAAATAATTTCGCCTGAAACCTCCGATGAAATTTTAACTTCAATTTCTGGTTGAATTTTCCCGGTAGCCGATACGGTTTCAATAATAGTTGAGGGATTGACCTGGGCGATTTCAATTTCTGTTCCCTCATCTTTATTTCCTATAACACCTGCTTTTGAAAGCGTTACTAACAATACAATAGCTGCTACTGAAACACCTAATACAATATAAATTGTTTTTTTTGACATGATAAATTAGTATTTGATAATTGGAATTCCAAAATAGAATTCTAGTATTTTGATTTTAAAAATATAATCGTATTTGGTTCTAATAATTTCTGATTGTGCATTCGTCAGTAAGGTTTGTGATTGATTAAAATCAAATGAATTCATCAAACCTACATCATATTTTTCTTTGGCATAATCGTAAGCACCTTGTCTCGCCTCAAGTGCCACAACTGAGGATTCATAGGCATTTAGTGCGCCTTTAGCATCTGTAAAGGCAGTAAAAACATTACGCTGCAAATCTAAATCCTGCTGTTCCACTGCAATTTTTGACCGTTCTAAACTTACTTTTGAACGTTCTACATTGTTCCTCACCGAAAACCCATTGAATATCGGAATCGACAATTGTGCTCCAAAAGACTGTCCTTTATTACTATTAAACTGTTCGAAAAACGGAGCTGAATTTTTAGTGCCAATTAGATTCCTCATACTATCAAAGAAAGGGACATCAGCATAAGAAACTCGGCTATTAAAGCTGTAAAAACCTTGTAAAGTAGGTTGAAAAGCTCCTTTGGCAATCTCCAGATCTTTCTGTGCAATCTCCAGATTTGTTCTGGCAATTTTCAGTTCAGTTCTGTTTTCTAATGCTTTGTCATAAATAGCAGCTGGAGTTTGTACCATTATATTATTTTTATCTCTAATGTCAGTATCATCTACTACATCAAAATCTTCAAACTCTTTTAATTGCAACAACTGCGCTAAACTTAATTTAGAAATTAATAAAGCATTATCTGCAGCAATAACATTTTGATTGTTCAATGCTACTGTAGCTTTGATATCTAATAAATCCCCACGAGGAATTGAACCTGCTTTAACTAATTCTTCAGAGCGTACATATTGTTTTTCATTAATTTCCAACTGTTCTTTTTGTACTTTTAGATTTTCTTTATTAAAAAGAATCTGTAAGAAAGCGTTGGCAACATTCAGGGCAATATCCTCCTGCATTTTGAGTAATTGGTATTTAGCCGCCACAATTGAAAGATTAGCTCTTCGAAGTGTATTTTGATTTTGCAGTCCTTTATAAATATCCACTCCAACATTGGCTCCAGCCGAAGTAAACTGCGTCGTTTGGTTCTGCAAAAGCCCTGTTGTAATATCCTGATTCAAACCAATGTTCCAGGAATGTGATGCATTTGCATTTAAAGACGGCAGAAAATTTCCGATGGCTCCTTTTTTATCAATAAGAGCTGTTTTACTATCTAATTCAGATTGCTTGATGGAAATATTGTTTTGAATGGCATATTTCACGCATTCCTCGAGGGTCCATTTTTTGGATTGCGCCTGAATAGACAAACTGAACAGCGTGATAAAAACGAAACTGATATAACTATTTTTTTTCATATATTTTAGATGAAAGTGTAACAAAGGTACTACACATATTTAACATTTTTTAAAAAACTGAATTTCTTTTTTAAGTACAGATTTAGGGTTTCACTTCTTCGCTTTTTAAGACTTGATTCCAAACTTTAATCGTATCGGAAGCTTTAATTCCACTTTTGATTTCGACATAAATACCATCGCTGATACCCAAGATTAACTCCTTTCTTATAAATTCCTGCGTCCCCGTTTGAATCTCTACGTATGGTTTTTGTGTCTTCTTATCAAATTGAATCAGCGCCTCTTTCAGTGCCAATACCTTATCCACTTTTTCAAGTATAATTGACACATTTACTCTAAAACCAGCGCGAATAAAAGTGTTCTCACTATTGGCTAATGATGCTTTGATTTCAAATTGGATGGCACCATTTTCAGTTTTACCTTTTGGAGCAATGTATTGCAATACGGCGTCAAATTTTTTGTTCTCGATAGCGCCAATGGTAATTTCGATGGGTAATTTTTCTTTTATTTCGCCCACTTCTGACTCGTCAATTTTTCCCACAAATATCATTCGGCCTACATCTGCAACACTTGCAATTGTTGTCCCTTCATTGAAGTTATTACTTTCAACAACCTGATTCCCTACTTTTACGGGAACAGTATCTAAATTGTAATTCCCGGAATCTGCCTCATCCAGAATTCCAAGTGTGTTTAATAGTGTTAATTTCCCTGAACCAGGGGAACCCATAATGGCCACTAGCTCGCCTTCCTTGATATTGAAATTAATCCCTTTTAAAACATGTAGATCAGAACTTCATATTTTATACGATTTGTACAGGTCTTTAATTTCAATCATAATCTGGCAATTTTAAAACACTATTTAATTAGTTTCAACAGTAAATTATACGGAAATAAAAAGAATGACTTCAAGGATTTTAACCATAAGACTTCGTTGCAGATAAAATGTTACACTTTAATCTTAAAAAAGAATAGTTTTATTAATTTTACCGCTTTAAACCCGAATTAAATGCCAAAAACGCTATCAACCCTGCTTACACTCTGTTCTATAATTTTATTTTTTAGCTGTTCGTCAACAAATCAAATTGAAGCTTTGAAACCTGAGCCTGACGACGCAACACCATTAGTCTATGAAAATACTCCGTCCTTTATCAACTTGCCCATCAGTATCAAACTGAAAGAAATTCAAAACCAAACCAACACTCTAATGAACGGCTTGATTTACGAAGACAACAACATTAACGATGATGGCATTGAAATGAAAGTTTGGAAATTGGCACCAATAAGTATCGTGAATGACCCGGAGAACTCAGGAGAAAAAATAAAAACTATTTTACCCTTAAAAGCGGTTGTGAAATACCGAATTGGCACTAAAAAAATGGGTATTGAATTGTATGATACGCGGGAATTCAACCTGAATGGCGTGATCACTTTAGTAAGCGAAATTAGCTTAACCAATTGGAAACTGAATACCACAACACAACTGCAATCATTGGACTGGAATGAAAGCCCAACGATGCGTGTTTTTGGAAAAAATGTTCCAGTTACCTATTTAATCAATCCTGCCATCCAATTATTTAAATCGAAAATCGAAAATAAAATTGATGCCGCTATTGCGAAATCAATGGATTTCAAGCCGAATGTCTTGGCCGCTTTAGAAAAAATTTGCACCCCTTTTCAAATGAGTACTACTTATAACAGTTGGCTTCGTATTGTTCCTATTGAAATTTATTCTACAAATGCCCAACTAAAAAAAGACACTTTTGTGTTGCAAATGGGGATGAAATGCAACATGGAAACCATAATAGGACAAGAACCTGATTCTAAATTTGATGCCTCAAAGATCATTTTAAAACCAGTTACTAAAATTCCAGAAGCCATCACTGCAAATATCATTGCTGTTTCGACCTATCAGGAGGCTTCAAAAATAATGACCAAGAATTTTGCAGGCCAGGAATTTAGCTCAGGATCAAAGAAAGTAAAAGTGCAAAATGTAGCAATTTGGCACAAAACCGGAAAAATGATTATTGCGCTAGAAATAACAGGATCTGTAAACGGAACACTCTATTTGTCCGGATTACCCAAATATAATGAACAAACAAAAGAGATCTATTTTGATCAATTGACCTATGCTTTGGATACCAAAAATAAATTGATGCGCACTGCTAGTTGGCTTGCACAAGGATTTGTATTGCGAAAAATGGAACAATCTTGCCGATATTCCTTGATACCAAATCTTGAAGATGGTCAAAAAAATATACTACCTTATCTAAAAAATTATTCTCCAATGCAAGGCGTGTTCATCAATGGAAAAATGGAAAACATTCAATTTCAAAGAATCCAATTGACAAATCAAGCCATCTTAGCCTTTATAAAAGTAAAAGGAACCATCAATGTCGCTATAAACGGCCTGAAATAATTTTTCCATTTTAAAAAAAATAAAAAGTGCTGTTTAACTGGATTTGTTTTTTTTCATTCGATAAATAGCGTAACCAATCCCTGCAACCAGAAGATAAGGAATTACCATTAAATATACAATTCCGTCATTAACCGCCGCTGCTGTAGTGGTATTTCCTTCACTCGTCAATGCTGCGCGACACATCGCACATTGGGCCTTTACAGAGGACGAAAAAAGAAAACAAATTAGTACAAATATAGATACGGACCACTTTCTGATGATGCTCTTGGTTTTTGAAATCTGGCTTTTACTTTTAATATACATAATAAGGGGAAATCATTAAATAAACAATTACTCCGGTAACGGCGACATACAACCAGATTGGGAAAGTAATTTTGGAGATCTTTTTATGACTTTCAAAATTTTGTGCTAATGCTCTAACGTACGTAATTAAAACCATTGGAATAATCACAATCGATAAAATAATATGCGTGATTAAAATCAATAAATAAACGATTCGTAATGATCCTATAGTTACTCTTTCAGAATCCTCTAATATAAGATTATGGTTAGAATCTCCAAAAATAGCAGAAACGGACGTCATGTGATAGGCAACATACATTACCAAGAAGGCAATAGACAATGCAATAGCGCCTGTCATCAACCTTTCGTGTAATTTTCTTTTTCCGTTTTTAATTGCTACTACGGCTGCTACTAACAAAATCGCAGTAACCCCATTAGTGGCAGCATAAATGGGTGGCAAAAAAGAAAGAGGCGCTACATTATATCCCAAATCTTTTAATTTGACCCCAAAGAGTATAGCCACAACCACTGGTATTAATACCGATACCGCTATAATTAGCGTATTGTATTTTTTTTCTAAAGAACTGTTTTCCATTTACTCTTTTAATAAAATATTAATATCCTGTTGGATGTTCCTTACTCCTTTTTTATCTAAACCATCGTAATATAAAATTGGATTCCCAAAATCATCTTTTCTACAACGAATATTTCCATTCTTATCAATCAAGGCAAACAATCCTGAATGCTCGAATCCACCTGCTGCTTTATTATTTTCCCCAGCATAAAGATTAAATCCCTTATTGGCCAGATTAAAAATGTAGGCTTTATCCCCGGTCAAAAAATTCCAATTCGTAGATTTTACTCCTAAAAAGTCTGCATGCTCTTTTAATACTTCTGCAGTATCGTGCTCTGGATCTATAGTAATAGAAACGATCCCAAAATTAGGATTTCCGAAAAAACTTTTTTCAATAAGAAGCATACTTTCATTCATCTTTGGACAAATAGTAGGACAAGTTGAAAAGAAAAACTCTAAAACATAGACCTTTCCTTTGTAGGTTTCATTCGTTATTTTTTTATTGTCTTGATTTGTCAATTCGAATTGTGGGGCTGGACCAATTTTAGTTAGCTTCTCACCTTCTATAACTGCTGGCCTCACACTGTCCAGACGATCGCCCTGAACCACTTTGTCATTTTTAATTCTATCTACAATTTTTGGAATCGCATAGATGCCAAAAATCAAAATAATAAACGAAATACCGATATATGATTTATTCTTAAACATAAACTATAAATTTAAATTTTTCTACTGGCATTCTTATTTTTCTTCAGAGCAGCGCGATATTCATACAAAATGACTTTAAAATCATCCAGCATTTCATTGCTTAACTCAGCGGGGTGAAACGTATTATACCCCTCTTTGGTATCTTTTACTAATTTCCTCCCTCGAAGATTGCGTTCTTTATCGATGATATACACTTTGGGAGTCCCTAACTTTTGGTCAAGGTTCTCGATCAGTTTTAATTGCTTGTGATACGCTTGAATTTCTTCAGCTGAGGCAAACACAAAACGCCATTGTGCCATATCTGTAAAAGCGGACAAGGCATCAACTACTTTCTTCGCATCTTTCTCAGTCCCTATAGGGCAAATTACTACGAACTGGACATCTTTAAACTTATGATACGTTTGATAAATTTTCTGATTTAGGTTAAAAAGGTTGCCTCGGTTTATCAAAAGATCTGTCCCTGAAAACCCCAGAACGGTAACCTTATCATTTAAACTGATTTTTCCTCCGTCTAAAGTAGACCAATCTCCAAAATCAGCTGTTTTAGGGGTTACAATAGGAAGTTTTGTAAAACTGTTTACACCAGAAGCAAAAAAGAGGTACGCAACGATGGGTAAAATAAAAAGAACAAAAAGAACACTATTTTTTTTCATTGTGACAATGCTATTTATTAAAGTACAAAAATAAAAAAAGGCACGCAATGCGCACCCTTTTTTGAATTAATATCGTGTTAAAAATTCCATTTAATCGTGGAATTTTTAAAAACCTCATGAATATAATCTCCTTCTGTCAAAAGAATGAAAAGCAGGTAAATGATCAAGAAAATTAAAGGCAAAACAACTGCACTTCTTAAACTACTTTTTTCACCCTCCATGTGCATGAAGGCCCAAACTATATAGTACGCCTTATAAATTGTAAGGCCATAAAATATCCAGTTAAGCAAATTCATACCCATAAAATTATTCATGTGAAGAACTTCAGGTTTCAAAATCCCAAGAATAACTTCTATTATGGTAACGGCAGATAATATTCCGAAAACTTTCCAGATTCTGCCTATGTTAGATACGTGTACGTGTGACATGATAATTACTTTTTTTGAAAATTAAACAAGATAGAAAACGGTGAATACAAACACCCAAACTAAATCGACAAAATGCCAATAGAGCCCCACTTTTTCTACCATTTCGTAGCTACCTCTTTTTTCATAGGTTCCAATTAATACATTAAAAAATATAATAATATTAATTATTATTCCTGAAATAACGTGAAAACCGTGAAAACCGGTAATAAAGAAAAAGAAATCAGCAAATAATTTACTTCCATATTCATTTCTGACCAGATTTGCGCCTTCCACAACATAATGTGCCTGACCCAATCTAGATACGGATTCTTCTCTAGAAAGAATTGTTTTCTGTTTGGTTGCGGTCATCACTTCTGTTCGAATCAAAAGTTCAGGATGTGCTTTGAAACCGGCTTGAACCTCGGCTACAGAATAGGAAGGTAATGATGGCTCACTCATAAACCATTTGGCTTTATTTGGAGTCAATTGCTCTCTTTCTTCGTGCAGATTGGCAGCAAAATCAGCCAAAGCTACACGATTTCCGTCTTTATCAACAAACTGAAGCAAACTACCGCCTTTTGTTTCGATAGCGCCGTATTCGCCTTTGATGAAATTTTTCCATTCCCAAGCTTGAGACCCTACGAAAATCAAACCTCCAATAATAGTCAAAAACATATAAAGGATTACTTTGTTTTTTTTCATTTGATGCCCTGCGTCAACGGCCAAAACCATAGTCACAGATGAAAAGATCAAAATAAAAGTCATTAATGCTACATAATACATCGGAGCAGATACCCCATGCATAAATGGAAAGTGTGTAAACACTTCATCAGCCAACGGCCATGTCTCAATAAATTTAAATCTAGAAAAACCATACGCGGCTAAAAATCCAGAGAACGTTAAAGCATCCGATACGATAAAAAACCACATCATCAATTTGCCATAACTTGCCCTCATTGGCTCATTCCCGCCTCCCCAAGTTTTCTCTTCACTATTTGCAGTAGTAACTGTCGCTTCCATAAAAATTATTCGTTAAAAAGTTCCCAAATTTACGTTTTTTTCTTATTTAAAGAAATATAAAAACAAAAACAAATAAACCCATAATAGATCCAAAAAGTGCCAGTACATTGCACCTAGTTCTATACCAAGGGTTTGAGATGAATTGTATTTTTGTTTAAAATGATTATAAATTATAATTAGTAGTGAAATCACACCACCAGCAAGGTGAATCAGGTGCACAACCGTTACAACATATAAAAAAGTAGTCGTTATTGAGCTTCCACTTCCCGTGAAATAATACCCGCTTTCGACTATTTCTCCAAAACCTGCAAACTGCAAAAAAACAAACAATATTCCTAATGCTAAAGTAGCTAAAAGAAACATTGTAGTTTGTGTTTGATTGTCTTTTTGAATCGCTTTTTTGGCTAGGTAAAAAGTCACACTACACCCTATAATTGCCGCAGTGCTATAGTAAAAAGCAATTGGCAATTGAAAATTCTTCAACCAGTCAGCTCTTGATTTACTCACTACAAAAGCACTCGTTAGTCCTGCAAACATCATAGTCATACTCACCATAGCAAACAACAAAATCAATTTATAGGATCTTGCCGTTCTTGATTTTTGCTCGGCTGCTGTCATTATCATTTCCATAATTTATCTTAAAAATTTATCAAATATATAGACTAATTGTAACAAAGTAATATAGGCTACACTAACTAACATCAAAGTTTTAGCCGCTTTTGCGGTTCGTAATTTATACAATCGAACGGCATAAAAAAGCATCCAAATACCCAGTAAAAATACAACAATTGCTGCAATTGGCGTGATAAAAAAACGTCCCGTATACCCTAAAACCGGCAATAAGGAAGCCAAAATAAGCCACACTGTATACAGAATAACCTGCAAAGCGGTTCCTTTGTCTTTCTTTCCCGTTGGTAACATAAAGAACCCTGCTTTTTCATAATCTTCGTATAGAAACCAACCAATAGCCCAAAAATGTGGAAATTGCCAAAAAAACTGAATCAAAAACAAGGTTCCTGCCTCTATTCCAAATTCTCCCGTTGCCGCTACCCACCCCAACATAAAAGGAATTGCACCCGGAAATGCCCCCACAAAAACGGACAATGAAGTCATTGTTTTTAATGGCGTATAAACACTTGTGTATAAAAATATGGAAATAGCACCAAACATGGCCGTCTTCGGGTTGATCGTATAAAGCATCGCAATTCCTATAACGGTAAGCAAACTTGCTACCAGCAATGCAGTGCGTTGAGATATTCTTCCCGTTGGAACCGGACGATTTTTGGTCCTGTCCATCAAAGCATCTAAATCTTTTTCAATTACCTGATTAAAGACATTCGAAGCGCCCACCATACAATACCCGCCTACAGCTAATTTGAACAACACCGCCCAATCTAAAGAGTGCAAATCATAAATCCCAAGCATAAATCCTGCAATAGATGAAAATACGACACTAACGGCTAAACGAGCCTTAGTGATTTCGCGGAAATCGATATAAATAGATTTTAATGAAAGGGTACTTTGTGTTGTGCTCAATGCTAAAGATGATTTGCTTTGTAAAAACTTTTGCAAAAGTAGGGTATCAAAAGGGATTTGACAAAAAACAATTCATAAAAAACTTTTTTAAAATGAAAATGAAAACTAATAGTCAAAATACCAGTTAAAAATATCAGCTCTTAATCCTAAAGTTAGCCAATTAGTGCTCTGATTGAAAGTTGTTGCCGTATTTTTTGAAGGGTCGAAACTCCTGTAAATATAGCTTCCAAAAAACTTTAGGTTGGTTGCCGGATTGACTAAATATCCCCCTTGAAAGTCCGCAATAAAAACAGCTGTTTTATTTCCTTGACCCACTTTTACACCACTGTCAAACGGCCTGTTTTCATCATAATCCTTGTAAATATTTCCTCCATAATTAAAAACATCTTCTGTTGTACCAAAATCCAGGCCTCGAGTTCCCATAGTAACTTTTGCGTCAGCAAAATACCTTCCTTTGTGGTATCGGGCAATTGCAATAAATTCCTTAAAATTTCCGCCCCACTGATGTCCTATACTTTGATTATTATGTCCATAATTTGTGATTGGAGCACTATGAGAATATACATACGGACGAACATGATTGTACTCTAACTGCAATAGTAAATTATCTACTTTGAAAGCATCAAAATATTTAATTCCAAGTTGGTATCCGTATTTATTTTTCCAGCTGTTATCCCGTTTTTTTACATCACCAAGCGAAAATTCATCGAGAACAAACTGTCCGTATAAGTTAATCTGGTTGCTCCATTTGTATTTATAAGTCAATCCTAAAAGCGCATTTCCGGTTCTTGCTGACGAAGCAAATTCGACCGCACGATAAAAAATTATGGGATTCACAAAACTCATGTCAAATCCTCTCTCATTGGTATTTGTCCAAATCACAGATTCGAAGAAACCTAGATTCAGCCTGTTCGAAACATTCCAACTCAAATAATGGTTGGCCATAAACTTCGTAGCGTAGGTTCTTTCCAGCGTAGCGTCCGGGCGAACGTCTTTAAGCCACATATAAGTATTGGTATATTTTATTTTCCAAAAATTAGTATTCAATTTAAAATAAGGATAGGGACTGGCACCATCACTTTCTAACAAAGAGCGATAACCATCCCCAATAAAATTTCTTCCGTAACCCAATTGCATATCAATATGTTTGCTGGGCGCAAAAGTCAAATTGGCTTCGGCCAAAGGAAAATCATACGAATCCGTTTTGAAATCTTTTGCAATTCCGATTCCCGGAATAATCGCAGGATTGCCTCCATCCGGTTTGATTGACTCAGCATACCGATTGTAATAATCCGCAAAACGACCCTGACTTTCAAAAATGGTTGTGGTAAAATTGAGTTGTTTTCCTATACCACCACGAAAATTTATCCCCCGTGTATTTACATAAGTATAAGAAGCCTCCGTTTGGGTAGCCTTCCCAAGCTGCAGGTCAAAAATAGGGTTAACTGTAAACCAATAGTCTTCCCCTTGAATTGCAACTGTACTCTCATTCCATAGTTTTCTGGCCCACCAGCCGGAAACATTCTTTTTCAGCTTTTCATTGGCTCCTTTTAAGTCATAATATTTTGACACCTCCGTGTACGTATATGGTTTTGATGCCGTATGATTATTGCTCCCCACTTGATTTAACGAAGCATCAAATTGCGCATAATAACTGTGTGAAAAGGGCACATTCAAATGGCTATCAAATTCAGGGTTATTAAATTTTTTATACACGATGCTATCCAGTTCTGTTACCTTTTTATTGCTACTAGGCAGGAATTCGGCTTTCGCCAAAGCTTCAGCAACAACTTCTTCCCTGCTTTTTAAAGGAATTGCAATCGTCATTGTAAACTTATTATAGGTGGGGTTACCGTTGTAGGTTGAGGGTTGAATTTTAGGCAATTTTGCAAAAACTCTTTTGGTTTCCTTTATCAGGTCTTGCGCTATGGCATCTACATAAATCACTTTAAATACCCCCGTATTATCTACTTCAAAGAGCACTTTTACCGCTCCTTGAAAATCATTTTGGACTAGGTGCTCTGGAATTTCAAAGTTTTGAAAAACAAAATCCTGAACCTGATTATAGAAACACGTTTCTAATGTTTTGGATTGCAAGTTTACACAATCTGGAAAAACAGGAAATCGTTCGGCTGAATTTCCTGACTCTTGCAGTAAACTATTAATCTGCTGAGCGTTTGTATAGAAAGAAGACAGGAACAAAAGCATTACAAACACTGTTTTTTTTACCTCAATTTCCTTTATAAATCTAATATTCATTGTGTGAATTTTGACCGTTAGCAATCATTTTAGCTCCCGAAGTTCCTATTCGTCTCACGCCTAATCGGATCATTTCAACAGCTTCCTCATACGTCCGCACTCCTCCGGCAGCTTTTACCGGTAAAGGCGACGCATTTTCGAGCATCATTTTTATAGCAGGAATCGTAGCGCCATTGGGCAGATTATTTTCCGTTTTATAAAATCCGGTTGAAGACTTCACAAAAATCGTAGCGAACAACTCTTGCTGAAAATTAGAAACAATAACATTTTTAATCAAACTTGATAATTGGATGATTTCTTTATCATTGAGCGCTGCAACTTCAATAATCCACTTTACAACTTTCTTATTGGCCAATCCCAATTGCGTACACTTTAGAATTTCATCTTTGACCAAGTCAATTTCACCATTTTTGAAGGCTTCATAATTACAAACAAAATCCAGATCATCAGCCCCATTATCTATAGCCTGTCCGGCCTCAATCAACTTCTGTTCAATTGAAGATTTGCCCTGCGGAAAATCAATTACAGTTCCTATTTCCAGATTTGAATGTGCCGAAAGAATCATTTTTCTAGCTAAAGGAACCATCTCGGGACGTATCATAATGAGTTTAAAGCGTTCCTCAATGGCTTCCTGAATAAATCCCTGAGCCACAAGCGTATTTTCTTCATGACTGAGACCCGCTTGTACCGCAGTTTTCAAATAGGTTGAGTCTAAATATTGCTTGATATCCATAGCGATTTTGATTTCATAATTATAGTGAACTCTGACTGACAAAAATACATTTTATATGCACATGAGCTTAGTGCTAGATCGTACAATTTAATTATTTTTGATACTACAACTGATACTTTCACTACCTTAAAAATAGTATAAATCCTGTTCCGTAAAACCGCAACTCTTCTAGTGCCTAAAACATAAAATCCCACAAGAAGTGGGACTTTATCTTTGTGTTTTTATTTCTTAAACAGCACCGCGATTGCTACTGCCAGCACCGCTCCGGATGTATTTGCTGAAACATCATATATGTCTGCATGTCTGGAAAGGGTAAACAACTCTTGTGAAATCTCGATTACTATTCCAAAAAAAAAGGAAAACAAAAAAGAAAACACTAACGGTTTTAAACTATTCGAACTGCTTATCTGTTTTTTTAAAAACAAATAACAAAATGACGTTAGTACAAAATGAAAAAAAGCATGGACATATTTATCTATATTGGACACATTCCCAAGAGGGACATTGTTCAATTGTATTAAACAAAAAAAGGCAATAATTCCAGCCCATACAATAGCTGCCCACAAAAATAGTTGCTTATGCACCAATAATTTCTTTATACGAATCACTCGAAAGAAGCGAATCAAATTCAGCAACATTAGTTACTTTAATTTTTACCATCCATCCGGCGCCATAAGGATCTGAGTTGACACTTTCCGGAGTGTTCTCTAGTGCGTCATTAAAAGCGATAATTTCTCCTGAGAGAGGAAGAAACAAATCAGAAACCGTTTTAACCGCTTCCACAGTCCCAAAAACCTCATCTTTCTCTAAAGTCTGATCTAAAGTTTCCACCTCAACATACACGATATCACCTAATTCTTTTTGCGCAAAATCAGTGATTCCTACTGTTGCAATATCCCCTTCAAGGCTTACCCATTCGTGATCTTTTGTGTACTTTAAATTTGCTGGTATGTTCATATTATTGTAATTGATAATTATTAAATGATAATTTGAATTTTATGTGACAAATGTAGCAATCTCAATTCAAATCTGGTTTAGATTTAAAGAAAATTAATTCCCAAAATTATACCGAAGTGTAAACCCGGAACGAACATTTGTCAGTGGAAAAGAAGTCGAGATTACTGCTTTAGAAAAAGAATGATCGTAATAGAAAATAGCCGTAAGGTTTTTACTAAAGGAATAATCAGCTTTTACGGTAAGTGACCACAAATTTTGACCGCCTGCCAGCTGATTGTTGTTATAATCCAAGTACCTTACAATGGTTTGATTGTTCCGATAGGACAAATCTGCTTTCAAATTAATATCGCTTTTTATTATTCCTGTAGGATTATCCGCGAGTCTGGAAGAAAAAATAACATCTTTGAAACGGTAGCCTAGCCCAACCACATATTCAATTCCTTTGACTTCGGTCAATAAATTATTATCAAAACTCATGGATAACGCTCTGTCTTTTTTGATTTCGGCCAATACTTTCAAGGAACTTTTCAGTTCAAAATCCATTCGCAACAACGGATTAAATTGCTCTACTAAATTGATATTAGACATGATGGTTTGATTAAAAAAATTACCACTTGCATCAGTTCCGTCGGGTGTTTTATCGTATTCAAAATTTGATCTGAATGCATTTATCGTATATGAAGCCCTGTAATTATGCTGCAGGGAGAATCGTTTGAAATTCTTTTTAAAAACTTCATAACGCATCAGTCCATTATATTTCACAGCCCAGTTTGGGATTGGAAAATTTCTAAAAATTCCCAGCGAAACAGCGGAAGCATCTCCCCCGGAATAAGCAGCTAAAAACGCTGGTAACAATACGGCCTGATTATTTTTTCCATAACCCAAAGGGAATCCTTCCGGATCCAGGTTACTCGGATTATTAATGTCGATGCCGCGCTGTGTTGCCAGTCGATTTGCCACAGTAAGCCTGTTTGATCTAAAGTCATCAAATGCAGCTGATATATTTTCATCACTACCCGAAAAGGAAGTTTTTATCAGAACGGTCGATATCGAGAAAATCCCGGCAGTGTAGGGAGATCTTGCGTTATAAACGCCATCGGTAACGTCATATTGTTCCGAAAAATTTTCAGAGTAGGCCCGGTCTAAAGTCAAATCAATTTTTAAATCCGGCAGTAAATCTACATTTGCTGTAGCTTTAAATAATTTATTTGTCACTCGGGAAAAATTTTGGTTGAAATCCGGATAATTGGTCAGCCATCCATTTTTTGCTGCTTCAAAGCGAACATCATCCTGACTTCCAAAAATAAATCCTAACGATGGTCTTGAAGAACCCAGAAACCCCACGCTTGGTGTGTATCCCGGCAAAACGGTACCGCTATTGTGTGTATAGGTCATCTGAATGTTTTTGACACTAGTCAACATCCCAATCAAACCATCTACAAATGGATTGTTTTTTGGAGCTTGGTTTGCATTCCTATTTACTATTTTTTCTCCCGGTTTTGGAGCAGTCATTCTAGGTTTAGGTACTGTCTTAGTACTGTTTTTGGCAAGTCCTAAATATTTATACAACAAATCCATATTGAATGTTGCATTCAAATTATTGGAATTTGCATTTTGAACGGTATTTCCCAGATTATAATTAGCGCCTTCAATTTGTATTTCTGACAAAGCATTAGAAGTACGCTGCCAGCTGTAATCACCGGTATAAGAATACGTTGCTCTTACAAAACTGAACAACGGAATTTTATTAATTGGAATTTCATAATTCAAAACCAGTTGTTGCATGTGTTGATTTGGATCTCCCATGTCCCAATAACTATCCCAAATTGTAAACGTATCAATAGGCTCATTATTCTCGTTCAAATAGCTTTTTACAATATTGCTGGATGAAGCGGTATAGTTTAATTTCAGTGATTTTGTCAAATTATAATTAAATCCATATTGGTAATTAAAAGCAAAATTTCTGCGATACAACGGATCAAGTCCTATGCCTTCTACCTCAACCTGTCTGAATTGCTGACGGTTGTATTGTCTAATAATATTGCTGTTAAACGAAATATTTGAAGGTAAATAATTAAAATTAAAATCACTCAGTAACTTCCAATAATTACTGTTTTTCATGAACTTAGTTTTCTTGAACGGCTCCACTGATTTAGGCTGAAATGTGTACGCATAATCTACAGAAGAGTTTACCTGTTGATCCACATAATCTTCGATTTCAAAATCATGTCTTTCTACTTCATTAAAAGATTGCGAAAAAGTAAAGTTTTCCGGGTCGTAAACATGCTGTTTTTGTTCCGGACCACGTTCTTTTCTAACCCCGATAAAGTTTATGCTTTTGCGTTTTGTATAATCAATAGCTCTACTGGCAATATTATCTCTTTGATTTTGATCCGTGGTTTTATCCAGTAACTGTTTTAGTTTTATATCTTGATTAAAAGGATCGTATTCCGGCGTTATTGTTTCTTCGCCTATAGCGTAATTAAAAGGCAGGTTAATCTGCCATTTTGGAGGCAGTAATTTTCCTAAATTCACATTAGCAACAATAGTATACTGTTGCGTATCTTCTCTGCTTCTTTCATTTGGGCCTTGTTCCAATGCTCCAAAACCAATAGTGCTTTTTCTACCGGAAGCTGAAACAGTGGCGAAATCAGCTAAATTTGAATCAATATTCAACACTGCGGCCATTCCGCCTTTGTTATCCATATCGGCCAGGCGAAGTTCATTAAACCAAACTTCTCCTTTAATATCGTTGCGGGCATCATTGTTTTTTACCCCAACCATTAAGGTTCGCACTAACCCAAAATTAGGATTCCCCTTAACTCCTATTCTTAATTTATTTATTTTATTGCCCAGGGAGGAATCCAATTCATCTTCATTTTGATAATAAATCCCATCTAATGGCAGTGTGGCAGGATCGATACTCATAGCCAGAATCTTCAATTGCGTTAATAAAGCAAGTGACAAATCAATTTCATTCTCTGCGGGCCAAACTGTTTCGGCACTCAAAGGTGAGCAATCAGAATTAGATGCTGATGATGGCGTGGTGACTTTTAAAGGAATTTCAATTTGGTAAAAATTCTGGGTAAAATCATTTCCAAAACGAATGAAACCTACCATTTGATTTTCTTGAAGTGCAATTTCGTTTGGTAAAGATTCTGCATGCAAAAACATTTTTAATTTCTTGAATTGGCGCATATCAATACTAACGTTTTTAAAAACGGCTCTGGAGTCTAATGGTTCCAGTCCGTTTCCGGATACCCGCAAGGCTAATGATTGTTCGTTTTGATTAATTACCGTGTTGTTATTAAACAGTTGTTCACGCGTTACGCCCGGTGGAGTAATGTAATTAACAGGACATCTTTGGTTGTTTTCCTGAACATTTACGGCTAAAACATCTAAATTAGTATTGTCATCGTCTATGTTAGTATCATTAAAATCAAGGGTATTGGTATAGCGCCTCCATTCTCCTCGAACTAAATCCAAGGCTCCAAAACGAACCGTTACTTGATCTTCAAAACCGGTCATAAACATTCTCATGAAACGAATAGATCTAAAATCGGAAATATTTCCTATTGTGTTTTCAGGTTGCGAAACCGGAATTTTAAACTGCAGCCATCGGGCCTCTGTATTTGAACCATCGGGCAAGGTCACTTGCGTATTTCTAATATCCGTAATGTAATTTTGTCCCACGGCCATATTGGGCTGGACAGTAATGCTGTATTCATAATACGCATTAATGGTATTCATCGTATTATCCTTATTGATATCCTCGACATCAGGAAGAGTGGTAGACCCTCTGTTAGGATCATTGATATCTACTGTTGAGTTGCCATCAGTACCGTTGTACATTTTGTATCGATCAATAATCCCGCCTGATGCATTCAAGTAAAAAGTATAGTCATCTGCCGCTGGATCCAGCTCAGAAGCAAAATTAGTATATACTGATCCTTCATTAGCATTAGACAAACCATCTAAACCAATGTCTTGATTTTTTCTATTATCAACATTTGTGTCAAAAGCATAAATCAATGATTGAGAAGCCGGGACATCGCCCCATATTGGCTGTGGATTTGCCACTATCTGATCCGGTCCTAAT
This sequence comes from Flavobacterium bomense, assembly GCF_003970355.1. NCBI lineage: Bacteria > Pseudomonadati > Bacteroidota > Flavobacteriia > Flavobacteriales > Flavobacteriaceae > Flavobacterium > Flavobacterium bomense. The sequence continues at coordinate 49,255 of NZ_RYDJ01000014.1, forward strand.
CCGTTTTCATATTGTTTTCTTCCATCTTTCAGGACATCCTCTGATATCTCTCCTAAGTTGAAGTATATTTTACCCGTATTTGTTTGTGCTGCCTGACCATTTCCTACATACGGATCTAAAATCCAAAACTGGATGTATTCCACATTTCCTTGTTCGAAATTAGTCGAATTTAATGCTCGCATGATTCCACCAAAATTGTCTTTGGCATTTGCACCAACATTTAGGCTGTTGTTATATGGCCCCCGTTCTAAAGGATAATAACTTAAATCTAATGTGTTTATCACTTGTGATTGTCCTTGAGCGATATCTGTCAGGGGATACAATTCCTGACTAAAAATTCTTCTGGTGGTATTGAAGGAAAGGTCTTCATTAGAAACACCGGATGGTTTTTGTGTATAAAATATCGGATCTATAGAATACCATGATAATTTGGCTCTTTTAAACCCGTAACTTAAGTCATTGGCACTGGCATTAAAATCATACGTACTAGTTGTGTTTTTTTCTGGGGTTGATGCAAGACTCCAAGAATATGGGCTTCGCATATCAATAGTAGATTGAGTTCCTTCAAAATCATCTACATAAATCGTAGATTCACCCTGAAATTGATCTGCTTTAGGCGAATCCGGTTTCAAGAAAGCAACTTCGCCTCGTATAGAAAGATTAGAAGGCACATCCGTATCCAGATTGGGTAATTTATTTACCAATCGAGTCAAGAATGGCACTTCGGTTGAAAAATTAGTATTAAATCCAAAAATAGTATTGTTGACCGATTCCTGTCCAAAACTCGATTTTTGAGTAAATGGCCTTTCGCTCATTTTCAAAAAAGTGGCTCCAACCACAAAATTATCAGCAATTTTATGCTCTACATTTACACCCATAAACCGCCTGGTTTGCTGGCCAAAAACAGAGTTGTTTTCCAATGACACCTCAATAGGCGTATTAGAGGCTTGAAGTGAAGCATCTAAAATCTGTACGCGACCCAATTGATAATTGACACTGTAGTCAATTCCTTCTACCAGAACCCTTCCTGCTGCGGTCACTACAACAGAACCTCTAGGAACATTAAAAGCGCCAATTGGTATTCCATCACCACCTGTAGATTTGTATTTCCCTCTTAATAAGAACTTATTTTTCTCACTATCCTGCAAAGCCCCTGATTGGGTGTTGCGGTACATATTGCGGAACACATATTTTTTCTGATTCTCATTATAAGAACTTACATTGTTATAATTTTCTATTAAAGCGGGGTTTGCTAATTTAGAAAACAATAATTCTCCAAACGGTTCTTTTGTGGTAAAAATAATTCTTCCGTTCTGAGCATCTATAGTCAGCCCTGGCATAAAGTCAAAAAAACCATCACCTCCGGCTTGCGGATCATTATTGAAATTTAATTTGTCTAAATTAAAGACTTTCAACAATGGTGTGCTGGTAACGGTATAGTCTTTTGGGGGAATTTCATTTTTATTGTTAGCATCCGGAAAAGGACTTCCAGGTACTTCCGTAATATAGTTTAGAGGCGAAGGATCCGTGTAGAGAATATTAAATCTGAAATCTTCTTGTTTCAATTGATAGCCTCCTTGAATCTGATAGATGTTTTTCATCATCAGGTTCCAAATAGGGTTTCTAACGTTAGTCAAATTACTTTTCAGCATTTTCAATATCAAACTTTGCGAGATAACCGCTTGATTTGAGGAACCATTCCCCGTAACCACCGTTGCATCTACTCCATCATTACCAAATTCCCCCACTTGATAGACCTGATCGCCTATGGTATATTGATACGCCACTGCCAGAACCTCATCATTTGCCAGTCGTTGTTGCAATGAAATATATCCTAATTGTGAATTAAAAGTATATTCATTTGGATTCAGTTTTCGAGCATTTTCTAGTTTAGAATAATCCTGTGCTTCACTTACTGTCACATTAAAACCGGAGTTTGCCGTTACAATTTCACGTATATTGGGATTCAGCAAACCTCCTCCTGTAGTAATTTGTGCAGGATCATAATCATTATTTGAATTGTCAGCAGGAGAATCTAAGGGATTATTAAAAATACCTGTTGATGGATCTAAAACAACTACTTCGTTGTCTGCCAAACCCGATAATTGTCCTTCCCCTAAATCCTGAAGTGCAATAATATTTCTAAGGTTATTATTCGTGGTCGTGACACGGTTTTGCTTATTGGTTACCCAAATTTCGATTCGGGAGATCTGAACTCTACTGTCAATAAAAGGATAATTTGCCAGGGATTTATCATACCTGTTTCTGAAATATTGGGATAAGAAAAAATGCCTGTCACTATCATAATCTAAGGCAAACATCTCAAAATCTTCAATTGTGCCTCCACCTTGAGCGATTAAACTTTTAGTCTGCGATTTTTGTTCCGAAAAAACACCGGTGACTGTTGTTTTCCCAAACTGTAATTGTGTTTTTACACCAAATAGACTTTGTGCTCCACGGATCAAGGAACTATTCAATGGCATGCTGACATTACCCACTTCTATTTTTTGAATAATATCGTCCTCTGATGGTGCATATTCCAGCTTGATCAGGTTTTGAAAAGCAAATGTTGACTGCGTATCATAATTTACATTTACATTGAGCCGAGTCCCTACCTTTCCCATCAAGCTCATGCTAATTCTTTGATCAAAATCAAATGAAGTAGTAGTCCTGTTTCTCGGGGAAAATGAGGGATTGTCTTGTTTGGTATACCGCATTCCTAAATCCATTTCAACAGATCCGGTAGGTTTTACATCAATGGTATTGCTACCAAAAACAGATTCAAAAAGCCCTGATTTTACGTAATATCGAGGTAATAAATCTCTTTTAGCAATTTCACTTCCTTCCTTTTTTCCGTCAATAGCGTCTACTTTTTTCTTGAAATAATCCCGCATGGATTCCTTCAAAACAAGATTTTCATACTCTTTTGGTGTTAAAATAATAGGGTAATTAATAGAAAAACCATCCACGGAATTTGTATAGATGTACCTGTCAGTTACAGGATCATAGGTATATGCCGAAAGGACACTTTGAGGATTTTTTAACTGTACCTTCCCTATAGAAAATCCGGTTTTTACGGTATCCTGAACTGCCTGAGTTACTTGTGCATTTGACATAAAACCACAAAATAAAACAAGTGAAAAAATACAAATTTTATGCATACAACTCGTGTTTCTTGAATCCCTTTTTATAGATTTTTCAATGCTTTTTTGATGATTGTTTCCACTGTGGCGTCCGGATCTTCTTTAACAATTTTTTCTATAATTTTTTCCGAAGTTTTTCGTACAAAACCTAAAACTTCCAAAGCTGATAACGCTTCATCTCGATTTGTATTGTTCTGTGACATAGAAACTTCATCTAAGTCGTATAATTTTAATACTTTCTCTTTTAGATCCAGTATGACTCTTTGTGCTGTTTTACTTCCAATTCCCTTTATAGACTGAACAGTAATTACATCCGCAGTCGCAATTGCTTGTATGATTTGTTTAGGATCTAGCGAGGAAAGCATTGTTCTTGCTATGCTCGCTCCTATTCCTGAAACGGACAATAACATTTTGAATATTTCTCTTTCTGACTTTTCCATAAAACCAAAAAGTGTATGCGCATCTTCTTTTATCTGAAGATACGTATACACTTTTATAAAATCTGTACTAGGAAGTAACGAATAAGTATGTAAGGAAATATTTACGTGGTAACCTACGCCACCACAATCAATAATTATGTGAGTGGGTGATTTCTCAACTAGTTTCCCTTGTAAGTGTGCTATCATGAATTAACAATATGTTAACAAATATAACAAAATTAGCATACTATTTTAGTAAATTCATTAATTTAACTTTGTTAGCTTCTTGACGCTTTTCTGAATTTAATTTATTTTTTCTTTTGTTTTTCCTGAGCATCAATCACAGCAATAGCCGCCATGTTTACCATCTCCTCAACACTGGCTCCCAATTGAAATATGTGAACAGGTTTTCCCATCCCTAACATGATTGGCCCAATAGAATCTACTTTATTTAGTTCTTTCAACAGTTTATAGGTGATATTAGCCGATTCCAAATTGGGGAAAATAAGGGTGTTTACTTTTTTGCCTGCCAATTTAGAAAACGGAAATTTCTCTTTCAGCATTTCTGGATTAAGGGCAAAATCAGCCTGAAGTTCTCCATCAATAATCATTTCCGGATGATTTTCATGCAAATAAGCAACCGCTTGTCTTACTTTAGTGGCACTTTCATTTGAGGAAGATCCAAAATTAGAATAGGAAATCATGGCAATGACTGGCTCTACTCCAAACATTCTGGCGGTTTTAGCTGTCATAACTGCAATTTTTGCCAAATCATCTGCTGATGGATTAATATTTATAGCCGTATCAGATAAAAACATTGGTCCACGAGCCGTCATCATCATATTAGTTGTAGCCACCAGCGAAGCCCCAGGTGCTTTCTCGATAAGCTGTAAAATAGGTTTTACCACCGTAGGATAGCTTCTGGAATATCCTGTTACCAATGCATCAGCTTCGCCTTCATTGACCATCATAGCCGCAAAATAATTTCTTTCGCGCATCAGCTTCTGAGCATCTAATAATGAGATTCCTCGTCTTTGTCTGGAGGCCCAGTATGTTGTGGCAAACTTATTTCTTCGACCTTCTTCTTCAGTGATTTTCGGATCAATAATTTCAACATCGGCATCAAAGCCAATTTCTGCTTTCAATTCTAAAATAATTTCTTTATTCCCCAATAAAACTGGAAAACCTATTCCTTCTTCCAATACTATCTGGGCTGCTTTCAAAACATCTAAGTGATCTGCTTCGGCAAAAACGATTTTTTTAGGATCCATTTTAGCTCTATTGGTAATCAATCGAACCATTTTATTATCATTCCCTAAACGCTCTAAAAGTTCCTCTTCATACTTGACCCAATCCGTTATAGGATTCAATGCAACCCCAGAATCCATTGCTGCTTTAGCTACCGCCGGAGCAACAACTATAATCAATCTTGGGTCAAAAGGAGAAGGTATAATATAATCCCGTCCAAATGTTAACTTTTTAGCCCCGTAAGCGATATTCACTTGTTCAGGAACGGACTCTTTCGCTAAAGCTGCCAGCGCTTTGACTGCAGCCATTTTCATGGCTTCATTTATTTTGGTCGCACGCACGTCTAAGGCACCCCTAAAAATATAAGGGAATCCAAGAACATTATTCACTTGATTAGGATAATCAGACCTTCCAGTAGCCATAATCACATCTTTTCGAGTTGCAATGGCTAAATTATAATCAATCTCCGGATCTGGATTTGCCATAGCGAAAACGATAGGATTTACAGCCATTCCCTGTAACATTTTAGGGGTCATAATATCTCCTGATGATAACCCTAAAAAGACATCAGCACCAACTAAAGCTTCTTCAAGACTGATAGGTAAAATGTCTTTGGCATATTTTAATTGTAAATCAGACAATTTCGGATTGTCTTTGGTCAACAATCCTTTGCTGTTATACATTAGGATATTTTCTAGTTTTACACCCAGTAAAATATATAAATTTGCACAAGCAAGAGCGGCTGAACCTGCTCCTGAAACTACCAATTTTACATCTTCTACATTTTTACCGGCCAGCTCAAGGGCATTTAGCAATGCTGCCGAAGAAATGATGGCTGTACCATGCTGATCATCGTGCATCACGGGTATATTAAGCTCTTCTACAAGCCGTCTTTCTATTTCGAAAGATTCCGGTGCTTTGATATCTTCCAGATTAATACCCCCAAAAGTTGGCGCTATGTTCTTTACCGTCTGGATGAATTCTTCTATATCTTTTGTCCCAATTTCAATATCAAATACGTCGATATTGGCGAAAATTTTAAACAACAACCCTTTTCCTTCCATTACTGGTTTTGACGCTTCCGGACCAATGTCTCCCAATCCTAAAACTGCAGTTCCATTAGTAATCACTGCAACTAAATTTCCTTTTGCAGTATATTTATAAACATTGTTTACGTCTTTAGCAATTTCTAAACACGGCTCAGCTACACCAGGAGAATAGGCCAAAGATAAATCTCTTTGTGTTGCATATTTCTTGGTGGGAACTACTTGAATTTTACCAGGAGTCGGCTTTGCGTGGTATAATAATGCTTCTCTTCTTTTGCTATTCTTTTCCATTGTTTTTAGATTTTATTCTAGCGCGTAAAGATAGGGGTCTAGATTTAAAAAGAGAGGACTTTTCTCCCATTCTTTTGCATAAAAAGGTCTGATTTGATTCCAAAAAAAAAGCTACACGTAATGCAGCTTTAAATAATTATTATTTTTTTGAATCTTTTTTATTGGGTAATGTAGGAGTTTAAATGTTGAATAGTCTCTTTTTGGATCTCGATTATAGCCTTTACCACATCACTTATTGAGATAATTCCAATTACAATTTCATTTTCCAAAACGGGCAGGTGACGCACTCTTTTGGCACTCATCAACTCCATGCAGTACTCCAAATTATCCGATGGACTTACTGTAACCACATCCGTCTCCATGATTTCATAAACAAAGGCTTTCTTTGAAGATTTTGCTTTCAGAACAATTTTCCGAGCATAATCTCTTTCAGACAGCACACCTTTCAAAATCGTATCTTCAATAATAAGAATTGCTCCGATGTTTTTTTCACTCATCACTGACAATGCTTCGTAAACAGTGTTAGTGGAAAGTATGGAATACACTTCCTTCCCTTTAGTACTTAAAATTTGATTAACTGTCATAATTGATTCATTTAGTGAATCATAAAGTTAAAAAAAATATGCATTCAAACAACAAAAACTTTTTTTTAAGCTCTAAAATATAGCATCAGGAGAAACCAACGCTCCTAATTTAGCTTTTAATTCTTCATTCAAAATTTGTAATCCATATTGATAGGACGCATTCATCCAGCCAAAACCTTCCTTTGCGATGTAATCAAATTCAGTCCCTACATTACCATATTCGGCAAAAACTTTATGGGAACTGATTTCCAAATCAAATTTTTCCGGGATTGTTCCATTATAATCCACTGCATTTCTAGTAATTAACCACAACCATCGGTACACCATTTCTTGTGCTTTATCTAGATAATTATAGTTAATCAATCCTTCCCACAGCAACATTTGGTGCGGCGCCCAACCAAAAGGATAATCCCATTGTCGTTGCGGTACCTCTTTTGAAGCATTAGCAATACTAGCCTTAGTGCTTCCTGTAATTCCACCTGTTTTCACAAATTGCGGCAAAGCAATTTCCACTAATTTTTTGGCCTGATTTTCATCACATAACCCAGCCCACAAAGGAAAAAATGTTGTCGCCGCTTCAAACGGGAACTGCTTATGGCTCACAAAATCATAATCAAAATACATACCTGCGTCCTCGTTCCAGCACAATTCATTCATTTTATCTTTACGGGAAAGTGCTTTTTGCTCCCATTCTTCTGAAGTGTAAAGGATCTCGCCACTTTGAAAAGCATTACTAAAATATTCTTTTATCAAGTAAGCGACATCTTTTTCATATTTGTAAAGAAAACTATTGACATCTACTGAATTCAAATTAGTACACGTATTTATCAGGCGGTTTGTTGTATCATGCCCGCTTTCTCTCATGCTTCGATCATGAACAAAATAAATGTCCAGTTCGTCATCAACAAGCGTTCGCTGTAAATATTGTTTTTCAAATTCTCGAATAGGTAAATTGTATTTTTTAGCATACGGCTCTAAAACATCATCAAAATGCCCCGGTTCTACTTCAAATGGCATTCCAATTCCATCAGCTTTATACCTGTTTAAACCTGTTGGGGTCAAGCGATTTCCTTGCACCATCCAAACTGTATTGTACTCCAAAATGACCGTTTCCAAATGACTTGTTAACCAGTCTACACTTGGTGTTTTCTTTTTTGCAATTTCGATTAGCAAAGAAGAATACAAAGGCGGTTGTGTTCTGGTCAAATAATAACTTCTATTCGCATTCAGAATTTTACCATACTGTATAATTTGGTATTTAAAATTTTCAGCAATTGCGATTGCTTTGTCTAATTGACCATCTATTAACAAGCCAACGCCAATAAAATAGCTGTCCCAACCATACATTTCGTTGAATCTTCCACCAGGAACAACAAAAGGCACACCTTGCAGACTGTATATTTTTTGTTCCAAAGCCAAAGCCAGAATTCCTGGTTTTTCATTTAAAGTTTCCACATATTCCACCGAATAATTCTCAGGCAGAATTTCAACTTTAAAATTTGGCAATTCTTTTTCTAATTCTTGAAAATAAGCAACTCCCGTTTTGTCTTTGGCAGCAACATAAAGTGTTGCCACATCACTGGACGTTTTTTCATCTTCAATAATTTGTTTCAACCCTTTTTTATCAATGGTACGAGTCAGTTCCTCCCAATAATCATCCTTGATTTTTCTTGAAATTCGGTGAACTGGATTCTCTTGAATGCGACTCAAATCGACTTCACCCAATACTGAATTCGCTTCCTTAAGCTGCGCTAATTCCTGTAATAAATTGGACAAATGATACGTACCTATAATAGCCACTTCCTGTTTGGTGTTTTCGTCTACCAAAACAAATTTTTTAGGCCCATTGTCGTCTTTCGTGATTTTTTTATCCTGATCTGTATCCTCTTGAAGCAATAGTTCTTGGAATACTTTGTCTATATTGAGTATGAATTTCATTGTTTAGCGGTAAGTTTTTTTAAAATAAAGAAAGAAACAAGCAGTAATGACATTGGAATTAAAGTGTAATAAAAGGCGTTTTCAGGCCCTTCATTTTTAAATAAGTAACCAATAACTCTAGAGCCCAAAGTGCCACCAAGTGCAGAGAAAACCACAATTAAACCAGTCATAGAACTGTGTAATTTTTTTGGCAAGGCACTTAAAACTACTGAATTTAAAAGCGGATAAATCGGTGCAATAAAAAGTCCTACTAACGGAAATGCAAATCCTATCAAAGGAATATCGCTTAATGAATTGATTTCTTTGACATTCAATCCAACTGTTTTAGGAAGTACAAAAATCACAATGAGCATAGCTGCTATAATACAAAAACTGAGTACCCAAATCCAATTGACTCTTTTAGTAATCACCCCAGCAACAAGTCGGCCTACAGCCAATGAAATAGCCAAAATACTCGCCATCATGATACTGATATTCTCCGGAAGATGCAACACCTTATTATTGAAAGTAGGCAACCAAGACATAATTCCCTGCTCAATCATTACAAATAGGAATGCGCTGATTACAAAAACGATGGTTAACAGTTTCGCAAATAATTTGAACATTTGTTTGAAGTCATCAGCTAGATCAACGCCCGGAATTTCAATTTTATTTTCGAATTTAGTAAAAAATAAAAAACCAAAAGACAATAACGAAATACCGGCCAATAACCAATACACGTTCAACCAAGCATCTGGATTCGCATCTGAATTAAAAGCCGGAAACAAGAAATACGCTAATGCAATTCCTATCATAAACACGCCTTCAATGCTACTCATCAAACTATTGTGTTCGTGTTGATTGGTTGTTATGGTTCCAATAAGTGAATACACCGATACTTTTATCAATGCAAAAGAAACGCCCACGGTAGCAAAAAGCAATTTGGCCGTTCCAAAAGAATTTCCATAATACATACTGACGCAAGCTGCTGAAACCAAAGCCAAACCAATAAGCATAGCTTTCTTATATCCAATTCTGGGTAAAAACGAAGCGATTAAAAACGAAACTATAGCAATGGGCAAATCCTTGTATGCTTCCAAAACACTGGCTTGAAATTCATCTACACCATAATTTTTTTGCGCCTTTAATATCACAATTCCCACGCTGTTCAGCAGAATTGCAAATACAAAGTAGTTGAGATACATGGCTAATTTTATAGTGCTTTTTTTCATGTTTTACCTATTATAACAATTAATTTTTATTCGAAGACATTACAAATCGGAAATTAAATATTCCTGAATATCTATTCCTTCTGGCAATCTGCCTACATTCTGAAGTTTCAATACTGCCAGTTTCTGTGCAATAGTTATTGTTTCTTCAAAGTTTTTATTCAACAATTGTGCATATAAAAAACCCGTCCAGAAAGCGTCTCCTGCTCCTGTGGTGTCTTTAATATCTTCTACCGGCAATGCTTTTTGATGAAACCTTCCATAGTCAACATTAGACAATACTACGCCATCTTTCCCTTTTGTCAAACAAATCGTTGAAGCGCCCAAGCTATGAAAATAATCAAAAATAAAATTTTCGGTTTTTTCTTCCGTAAAAAGACGGTAACAGTCATCTTCGCTTAATTTTACCAAAGGATTTGTTGACAAATAATCCTTTAAAACCTCACTTGCCTCTTCCCGATCAGGCCAAATTCTCTCCGAAAAATTAATATCAATACTCGTTTGTAATCCTAATGCTTTCGCTCGTTTGGCACTTTCCACAATAGTGGTCCGAGCTGGATTTTTGCTTAAAGCAAAACAAGTCGTATGGAAAATTTTAGCACTTTCCAGTAAATCATTCGGTATTTGACTTTGCTCAATCTGACAATCTGCTTCTCTGTACGGAATAAAATCCGGCGTACTTGTCGATTTTGAAACAAATATTACAGACGTCGGATGACTTTCTGATATTCTAATTTGTGACGTAATGACATGATTTGCTTTTAACTTTCGAACAATATATTCGCCTAAACCATCTTCTCCACAGGTGGCCACTAATACTGATTTCAGACCCAAACGCGCAGCATTTACGGCCAAATTTGTTGGCGAACCGCCCAGAAAACGATGGTAATCTTTGGTTCTATTTATAGACGTATTCATTTCATGACCAATAAAATCAATCAAAACTTCGCCTGCACATAATATGTCTATTGACTTTTTCACTTAAACTAAAAATTTAAAATTTGTATGTACACTTTGGTGCAACAGCACCGTTGCTGCGCCACTCCAAGCGCAAAAAGGAACGCCGTTTGGCTCTTTGGTTTCGCTATTAAAATTTTCGTAGAAACTAAAATTTTCAATAGCGTTGGCTTCATTTATAGCCGTTAAAAGCGCCTCTGCTTCCTTATTATTTCCTTTCGAAAGCAAAGCCAGACCATAAAAGCCATTGACCATGGACCAACTTCCACCGTTATGAAACTCATTAGGGTAATTTCTGAACTCGTATTTGCAATTGTTTTTAAGCAAATTCCAGTCTAAATCAGTTTCTTGTATTGGTGGCCAAAAAGCAGGTAACAACTGCAATTTCATTTCGTTTTTGAGTGCAATTGAATATTCTAAAATTGAATTTTGAAAATCTTCGGAACCAATGTTTAAGTACAAAGCCAGCGAATTTGCAAAAGCATCAAACTGTGTTTTGTAACCAGCCGGTGAAAAAGAACACGGCATGTATTTTTGGAAGTTCAATTCATTATATGCACGTTCGTGGTATTTTTCACCAACTGAATTTGGAGTGAAATTAATTTCTAGTTGCGCTGTTATTGTTTCAATCTTTACGGTAATATCCTCGTCATGTGCAAAATGATTGTAACTTTTTAAGGCCCAAATTCGGAGTAATTGATCGTACAAAACATAGCCGTCCGTAATATATTCATCCGCCCAATTTCCTGATAATGGCACATACAAAAGGCCTTTATTGTTAAATTCCCAGGATTCCAGGAGCGCAAAACACTTTTCAATTTCAGTATCGTATTTTGCTACAAAAGTAATGTCCTTTGTATAATACGCATATTGGCAGATCCCAATTACAAACCAAGTCACGGCGTCGACTCTTCCTGCCAATCCGCCATAACTAACCTCAGCTTGCTCGCCAATTGTCATCACGTTAGACGGAATAGTGCCATTTTGATGTTGATTACTAGCTAATGTTTCTAATGTGTTACGGAATGTTTCGATCAATTTTTTATCTCCCGAGGCCAAAGCCGCCAATCCACAAATCACTCCATCTCGGGCCCAGACCCTTTTATAGTTGGAAATATTTTGAGCACTGGCTAGAAATCCTTCAGAAGAAGACACTTTCTCAAGCAACTCCATTGCTTTTGTATAATTCAAATCACTGTTCATATTATTGTCTTGAAACATTTTTACTTTTAATCAAAAGAGTACAAAAAGCACCGATTAGCATCAGAACACCAGCAAAAGTAATGGCTTGGCGAGCATCATTATCTAAGAAATTCTTTAAAATATAACCAAAAGAGAGATTTTGGATAATCATTGGAATAACAATCATCATATTAATAATACCCATGTACACTCCATAGCGCTCTTTTGGAATAACAGCAACGACCATCAAATATGGTATTCCCATCATACTGGCCCAAGCAATTCCGTAACCAATAATTACTGCAAAAAATATGTATTGATTTTGCACCATTGGAAACCATAAAAAAGAAACGGCTCCAAATAAAAGACAGACAAAATGAATCATTTTTGCACCGTATTTTTTAGCTAATATTGCCAAATAAAAGGCAATTGAAAAAGTAACTATAAATCCAAAAGCACCAATTAATCCGTTCCATTCTACCGCTTTTTCATAGCCCATTGCATTCCTCGGTGTTACATTCCATACGGACAAAGCAATACTTTTCGAATTATTTTGCCAATAGCACATCATGGCATACCATTGAAACAAATACACCAGAAACAGTTGCCACATGACCGTTGGCATTTCTAAAACTGCTTTATAAATATCGATAAAAGGCGAAAAAATATTTAGAGGTTCTGCTTTTAAGATAGCTAATTCTTCTGCTGTTGGCGGGATTTCTGTAGTTTTACCCATACTCCACCAAATGGAAGTTACTGAAAGAATTGCTCCTAAAAAAAAGGAGGCATAAATCCACGTTGGTAGCGATCCTGTATATCCTACAAAAATAATTGGAAACAGAAAAAGTGAAATATAAGCCAGAAACTGTCCGAAACCAGTAAAAAAACTTTGCGCCTGGAAACCTGTTGGTTGTTGTTCTTCATCCAGCGTATCCGCAATAAAAGCCCGATACGGTTCCATAGCAGTATTGTTACCAACATCCAGAATCCAAAGCAAACCTGCAGCCATCCATAAGGAACTGCTAAATGGGAATAGAAATAAGGCGATACTACAAATTATGGCTCCGATAAAAAAGTACGGTTTGCGCCTTCCCCACCTTGGATGCCACGTTTTATCACTCATTGCGCCAATAATGGGTTGAATCAATAAGCCCGTTAAGGGTCCGGCAAGATTTAAAATAGGAATTTGATCCGGACTTGCATGTAAAAAATCATAAATAGGATTTACGGCACTTTGTTGCAAGCCGAAACTGTATTGTATGCCGAAAAAACCAACATTCATATTGATTATCTGCCAAAATTTTAATTTTACTTTAAAGCTCATTTTGGTTGGTTGATTTATTAATTTTATCTAAAAATAATTTTAATATTGCCAATTAAAAACAGATTAAAAACAAAAACGTTTTCGGAAGACCCGAAAACGTTTTCGATTATTTTAAATCAACGACAATCAACCTTTATTTTGAAGCAAAAGGAATGATGATTTTTGTTTCCCATTCTGATTCTACACCCCCATTAAAAGGATTTGAAAGAAAATGCTCTAATGGTTTATTCTCTAATTTATAGCCATGTAGTTTCGCATAATCCAACAACGTAAACCAAGATCTGTCTGAAGTTCTGAAATTACCAAAATATGTTACCTGAAGACCCTTTAACGCCGGTATAATTTTAAATTTGACATCACTATCCGGAACATATTTTGTATTTTTGGAAATCGGAAAACAATAATTAAAACTAATAATTTCTTTATCTTGATTCCAATCAGTAACTTCCAAATAAGGACGATAACCGATTATTTTTATTTTATTTCTATCTAAATAACCTACAATTTTAGCATCAAATTCAATCATAGTCTGTGCTTTTTCTTGCAAAATACTTTTTAAAGAAATGTAAGCTACATATATTTCTTCAGATGATCTTTTACCGTCTATTCTTATTTTAAAATCGTCAATATGATCTTCAAGTCCCATTTTAAAAGATTTTATTTTCTCTATTTGTTCCGTCCTAAACTTGGTTGAAACAAAGGGAGCTGTTAATCTATTGTAAAAGGAATGATTTAAATCTTTTATTCCAACAGTAATACTGGTCATAGAATCGTTTACTGATTTCATATTCCAAGTGTATTCCATTTCTTTATTTCCTTTTTTCATCTGATGTTTGATGAAATCAAAATTTCTTTTTTCTAAAACAGTATAAAATTCATTTTGATTTTTAGTCTGTGTTGTTGTCCACTCTATAATTCCTTGAGAAATAGTTCCTGTTGCAGCATTAACTTTAAAAGTAATAGTATAATCCGATTGCTTTAATAAAAAATACCATCCTAAAAAAGAAAATAAAACGACAGCCGATAACCACTTTAACTTATTATTCATTGTATGAATTTGATTTATTTAGATTTGAAAAATTTGATTTTACTATTAATATATGTCCCTAGGTTTGTACCTTGAACTACCCCATTTTCAATTGCGGCTCTATAATGAATGCCTCCATACAACCTACTAATAGAAGCTTCTGCTGCAGCTTGCTTAAACGATTTAAAAGGTCTTTTAGGCAACCCAAAAGAAACTTCTGAGTCATCGATATAACTAAAATTATCTCCAAAAATAGAGGTTAGAATAATTGCCGAACACGACGAAACTACAGAGTGTCCACTTACATATTCCGGAAAAGGAGGTGTTTGTAATTGTGGTCTCCAGTTTTCATCAATGTTTTGATTGATATACGTTTCAGGACGCACAACATTACTCCTATACTTTTCATCCCAACAACTAATGAAGCTCTCAAAAATTCCGATAGATGTTATAGTGTAAGCAAAAACAGTAGTTTCAAAATCTGATTTCGATTTTTTTAAGGCTATTTTAGTGATATTAATCCAATGTGCATCCGGTGTATTTTTCTTCTTTGCAAACATCATGTGTCCCTGTATGACTGTAGCATAGGGATTACAATCCCAAAAGGAAGCTATAGCCGATTCCTCAGGAATTGGTTTGCTTGGATTTTTTTCGACTTCAATTAATTTTTCAGAAATTAAATTTCCGACATCATAGGTTTCTTTTGCCTCTTTATAAAAAGCAGAATTTTTATCCGTAGAATAAGGATGAGGTGGGATGGCTTTAAATTGAGAGGCTGAATCCATAACCAAAGTTCTTATTTCGCCCCAATGAGGCTCCACACCATCCATATAAGAGGGCGGCGTTGGTTGCCATCGGCCGGGTTGATCTGCATACACTGAAAACTTAGGAAAAGTACGCGTTTGTTTATAATTATCTTTCCCCATCCACATTTTTATTCTGTCTACCACTCTTAAAGCGTACGCTTTGGAAACATCAAATTCTTTTTGATTTTCAGCGCTCCATTTTTCATACAAACTGTCTCTATATTTTTCTATAGCTTCCTCAGAAAAAATCAATTCTTTACTCACTTCAATATGGGCAATAAGCGCTGCCAAATTTTTATTCACTCCACTTTTCGGATCTAGTTTAGGAATAGAATCCAGTCCTTTTAACTGCCCTTGTAAACTTTCGTATTTCGTGCTATTTTGTGCCATAATCTCGTAAGCTGCAACATTGGGATAAACATAAATTCTACTCGCTACTGGAGGAGAAAATATGTCATGAACCATAATTCCTGTTACTGTATCTACTGCAGCACAAAAATCAGCTGATGACACTTTAATTCGCATCTCTTTGCCACAAGAAGTCAAAAAGAGCATTATAAGTCCTAGAAGATAAATTTTAGAGTTCATTTTATAGGGTTTAAGTGAGTTGTTTTCATTAAATTAGTTCTTAGCTGAAGTCATTTCGTACAGCTCTGCCTTTTTATTATTGATGGTAATTAGTAGGTATTTTTTGCCTTTAAAATTGATAATCCCCAGATGCTTAACTGCTTTTTGAGTCAGATCAATTCCAATTTGATGCCCTAACAAGATGGTTTTTTCATTCTTGATTAAAGCACCGGAAAACCCATCAAATCTACTGTGATATGGAGTCACTCCAAAGTAATTTCCCGCAGCAAAAACTTCTTCCCTAGCATCTGAATCAAAATTAGATTTCACAAAACTGGTGATAGGCGCTACTTGCATTTTATTGGAAAATGGAACAAAAATAAATTTACCCTTGTCATTTCTTAAATACCCCGATTTTAAATTATGAACTTCATACAATTTTGCTTTGTCTAACATTTTGGGATCAAAAACTTCCTCTAGTGTTTTTCCAGCAAAGGATTTATAGCTATTGAATTTCTTTTTCAACATTCCACTGAATTCTTCAGCTAATTCATCTAAACCTATTGTAGTATAGTATTTTCCGTTTTTTTCGATCGCAACAATTGTTTCAAAAGTGTCATTCGTATCAAAATCATCGTAATACATTTTCATAGGGAATTCCGGAGAGGCTTTGAATTTTGAATTCATTCCCCAGTTTCCAACCAAATAGTCTTGATCACCATCATGGTCAATATCAAATGCACAAATAGACTGCCATAACCCATTCTGATTTCCTGGTAAAAGACTTTCTGTAACCTCTTTAAAACTTCCTTTTATATTGGCAAAAAATTTAGGTTTCATCCATTCCCCTACTACAATCAAATCTAAGTTTCCATCATTATTAAAATCAGTAACCAACGCATCAGTAACCATTCCAATTCCTGCGAAAATTTTACTTTGAACTATCGAAAACACACCTTTATTATTATTTAACAAGTAACAATCTGGCATTCGCCCGAAACTATTATATTTAGAATTATTTCCGACAAACAAATCTAAATCGCCATCTTTATCATAATCAATTGTTTTAATAACAGAAGCATTCATTGCCTTTGTATCTGGAAAAGCACTTTTAATTAGCGTATTTCCTAAATACAATCTATGAATTAGATCAGCAGCATATTGTCCACTTCCAGAAGCAACTATTAAATCATTTTGCTTATCCCCATTGAAATCAGCAATCACCGCCGAGGCATCTTCATAAATGGAATCTAAGTAAATTGAATTGAATACTTTTTTTGAAAATCCTTTTCCATTTTGAAGGTAAATTTCGGCTAACTTCCCTTGTGATCCTCCAAAGAAAACATCTTCTTTACCATCATTATTCAAATCTCCAACAACAGTTGCCGGTCCACGATCAGAACGTTGATATGGTATTAATTTTTGAGCTGTAAAATCAACAAAGTCATTTTCTAGATGTGTAAAATCGATTCCTAAATTGATTTCTGATTTTTTAAAAATAGGCAAAATAGCTGGATGTAATTTTGCATAATTAAATACTTTACGCCCCGAATTAGCTTGGATTGTAAGCGTCTGATTCGTTTTTACATTTTTCAGGGTTTGGATCGTTTTATCCGGCCAAATTACCTGAATAGAATCTACTTGCTTTATTTTTCCGTAACCAAAATGAATTATGGGTTCTGAACTCGATTGAAAACCACGTGTAGTCTGAATTTCTTTAAATTGTTTTTTGCCTTTTACATACGAAATCACTTTACTTCCTATTCCGAAAGTATTCTTTCCTCCAAAACGCAATTTTAATTTTAAATAATTGGCTTTATTATTAGTCCTGTTAATATAAATGGAAGCCACACTATTCAAATTATTGGTTACAACATCCAAATCACCATCATTATCTAAATCGGCATAAGCACCACCATTTGAAATAATGGAATCGTTTTCTATCCATTCATTAGATTTGTTTTTAAATTGCAAATCTTTAGCTCCTTGAAACACATAATTGGTTACATTGCCTTTAGGCATTTTCTTTAGCGCTTGTTTATCCAATAACTTAGTTGTATTAAGTTTGGTTTTTACATAATCATTTGAAAAATACTTTATGTAATCCAAATCATTTGGCCGTTTCGGAATTCCATTACAAATAAAAATATCTTGTTCCCCATCTTGATCATAATCAGCAAATAAGGAGCTCCAACTCCAATCTGTTGCCGCTACCCCACTCAACAAAGCTGTTTCTGTAAAATGTTTCCCTCCCTGATTAATTTGCAGCATATTTCTGGTATATTGATAATGATACCCTAATTTTTCTGTTCTAACCTTCAACATTTGAGGATTATCGTCACCCGATGATGATTTTAAGACTTTTTCATCCTCAGGCAACATATCCAATGTAATTATGTCCGGAAAACCATCGTGATTGATATCAGCGACATCTATTCCCATCGAAAATCGACTAATATGACCAAAATAATTCTTCATACTTTCTGTAAATGTCCCATCTCCATTATTTAAGTAATAATAATCATCTTCATGAAAATCGTTACAAACATAAATGTCTGGATTGCCATCCAAATTAAAATCAGAAATCGCTATTCCTAAACCATAGCCATTAGCACCTCCAAAAATACCCGCTTGTGCGCTTACATCAACAAATTCGCCATCATCATTTCTAAATAGTTTATCTCCACTTTCATAATTTCTTTTATTTCGAATATCAGCTTTGCCATAAGAAGCTTCCGAATGAATCGCATGATTTAACAAATACATGTCTAAATCACCATCGCCGTCGTAATCAAAAAACGCTGCCGAAGAACTGTAATTATCAAGATCTAATCCGTATTCTGAAGCACTTTCAGTGAAGGTATTATTTTTATTATTAATAAATAATTCATTATGACCTTCAAATCCATTGATTCCTACAACTGCACAAACATAGATATCTAAATACCCATCGCCATTGACATCGGCCATAATAGAACCTGTTTTCCAATCACTTCCCCCCTCTATGCCAGCTTTCACAGAAATATCCTCGAATTTATTGTCGCCCTTATTGAGATACAACTTGTTTTTCCCTTGATTAGACGTAAAATAAATATCTACTAAACCATCATTATTAATATCACCCAGAGCGACCCCGCCACCATTATAATAATAGAGATAATCTAAAATCGAAATATTCTTTGATTGATCTAATTGATTATTAAACTTTACATTACTTTCTTCGGGCGATAGTTTTTCAAATAATAGATTTTCATTCTTTGAACAACTAATAAATAGCAATGACGCTAGACCTATTTTAAAAAAATTATTCATTACTTATAAATAGTTTTGGAGTATTATTATTGAGTACTGCTAAAATAGCTATCGTATTATTTTTGTTTTTAACTATTTTAATCTTTTGCACTTCTCCAGTTAAAAAGAAACCAGAATTAGCATAAGGAAGCCAAGTAAAATCACCTTTTTTACTCCCTAACAAAACACTTCCATGATTGGCATCTAATCGCCCAAATTGCGGTTTAAATTCATATTGATTTCCCCCAAGTATGATATCTAAAATTCCGTCCTTATTAACATCCACGACACAAGTAGTATTTACAGATGAAAATTGCACTTCTTTTGGTAATATTTTTATTTCAAACTGACCATTACCCTTATTAATAGCAACAACACTTTCCTGAATCACAGCCGTTTTTTGTAAAGAATTGCCGACTACATCTTGAGCAAATATTTCTTGAACTGATTTGTTCGCATAATCAGCATAACTTAAATTTTTCTTTTTAATAGATGGAATCTGTTTTGCCAATTCTTGTTTTAAATGAATTGGCATATCTTTTCCTTCAATAGTACGAGTAGTAATTTGTTCAATAGTTCCATTATTGTCAAAATCATTGACAAATAATTTCATAGGATTTTTAGCAGACGCTTTATAAGTTGTATTAGTTCCTTTATTCCCAAAAATAAAATCTTTTTTACCGTCATTATTCAAATCCACACAATTTATTGAATTCCAAAAACCTGAATAACCAGTCAAATTTGATTTAAAAATAGCCAAACGTCTTCCTGTATTTTTAAAGATTTGTGGAGCCATCCAATCGCCTACTACAATCAAATCTTTCTTAGAATCATTATCAATGTCTTCCCAAACCGCATCAGTAATCATTCCAGTCGAGTTGAGTTTGAAGGCTTTTTTATCGATAATATTTGTAAAATTTCCTTTGCCATCATTTTCTAATAATAAATGTTTTGGGTCAATACCATAGACTCCTGGAACACTTCTACTCCCCACAAAAACATCTACATCCCCATCACTATCAAAATCACAAGGTGCAATAACTGATACATTATTAGTTGTTGGAATGGTAGTTTTACTTTTTATGAAAATCCCTTTGCCATTATTCAAATACAAACGGTTTTTATAATTGGCTTGATCCGATTTCTCATTTCCGCCTGAACCTACAAATAAATCTAGGTCTCCATCATTATCAGCATCAAAGAAGCTAGCCGCTGTATCTTCAAAATCAGCATCTACATCCAAATCTTTTTGAACTGTGACGCCAAAACTATTGTCTCCTTTGTTCAAATAAATTTTTCCTGATTGTCCTTTAGCACCTCCAATAAACACATCATCATTCCCATCACCATTAATATCTCCTACGGCAAGTGAAGGTCCCTCTTGTGATAGCATTCTAGAGATTAATCCTTCATAATCAAAATCGATGTAATCATTTTCCTTATGAGTAATAAAGTTTGACTTCACCTCTTTAAATAAGGCTTTTGACTGTGTTTTTTTAAAGATATACTCTTTTTTAGCATTACCAATTGATAAATTGATAGTTGAATTGAGAATTACTTTTTTTATCGTTTGCGATTTTCCATTTGGCCAAATTACCTGTAATGAATCTATTTTTTTAGTTCCAATACCAAACGTCATTACATAATCAATAGAAGATTGAAATCCTCTTGAAGGAATTAACTCTTGTCTTATAATTTCCTTACCTGAATATAATTCAACTACACTACCGATAGCAAATTTATTTTGATTATCTCCTTTCAATTTTACCTTAACAAAATGATTTGCTTTGTTTTTCTCTGAATTATTTCTGTAAACAAAGGATTCCATATTTACATTATTCACTACTAAATCTAAGTCACCATCATTATCTAAATCACCATAAGCCGCACCATTAGAGAAACTTGGCGTATCCAAACCCCAATTTATCGCATTATTTGTAAACGTCATATTATGATTGTTTTTATAAGCGTAATTTGAGATAGGCGTGCTTGGCATCTTGGCTATAATGGTTTCAATATCTTCTTTTTTACCTGTAACTACCATTTTCTGCAAAAATTCATTTGCAAAAAAGTCCATAAAATCTTGATTTGTCAAGTCATGATAAATCCCATTACAAACATAAATATCTTTATACCCATCATTATCCATGTCAAACAACAAGGCTCCCCAACTCCAATCCGTTTTAGCCACGCCTGCATAATTAGCTATTTCAATAAATTTATTATTGTCATCATTAATCTGTAAAGTATTGGACATATATTGATTAAAAAAATCTAAATTCAATTTTCTAGTCAATAAATCATAGTTATCAAAACTAGTTGTTGTTTTTAAACGGGCATCCCCTTCTGGCAACATATCAGTTGTAAAAACATCAGATTTACCATCATTATTAACATCCGCTAAATCTGCCCCCATAGAAGATTGACTTATATGGGTTGCCCAACCTTGAATTTGTTCGGTAAACGTTCCGTTTTTATTATTGATGTATAAATAATCTCTTTCATAAAAATCATTTGAGATATAAATGTCTGGATATAAATCGCCGTTAACATCCCCCACAGTCACTCCTAAACCAAAACCAATCAAACTACTAAAAATACCCGCTGATTCACTAACATCAACAAATTTCCCATTGTCATTCCGCATCAATTTATCACCACCTCCTTTAAGGATTTCAGCAACATCCCAGTCTTTATCTCGTAATTCTCTTTTATTAGAATAATTTAAGGTCCCAACCGGAATAAAGCTGTTATTCAAAATATAACAATCTAAATCCCCATCCTTGTCATAGTCAAAAAAGGCCGCATGGGTTGTAATTCCAGTATCCGCAAGATTGTATTCTGCCGCTTTTTCTGTGAAAGTAGTATTCCCGTTATTTATATACAACTGACTTTTTCTTATAGCATCAATATTACTTCCTGCATCACAAACATAAATATCTAGCAAACCATCACCATTGACATCCACCATTACTACACCCGTTGACCACGCTTTTTCACCTTCAATCCCTGATTTTGTTGAAATGTCTTCAAATTTAAAATTGCCTTTATTCAAATACAACTTATTTGTGCCTTGATTAGAAGTAAAAAAGACATCCGCCAAACCATCATTATTGATATCACCAATTGCTACACCGCCACCGTTATAGAAATTACGATATTTAAAGATATTCATATTCTTACCATTTTTCACCTCATTCTGAAAACTAATACCCGTTTCAGAAGCGTCTAATTTAGTAAACAAGGAATCCGAATTTCCTTTAGAACAACTTATAAAAATTATAAATAGAAAAAAACTCGCAATACACTTCAACATCTTAAAAATGAATTAATTTAAATAAATATAAGCACGCAATTTATGTTTTTTTCAGTTTATAAAAAAATTAAAAAGAGCCAAAAAAAGTGTGAAATAAAACAAAAAAAGAGCTTCATAAGAAGCTCTCAATTATAAAAAAATTAAGAGGGCAATAAATCGCCCTCTTAATAACTAACTCCAAATATAATTAACAGTAAACAATACTTTTAATATCCAGGATTTTGTTTAATATTAGGATTCAACAAAGCTGTTGTTGGTACGGGTAACAATACTCTATACGCATCAGTATTCTTCATTGTAGCTCTAGCAGTAGTATAAGTTCCAAAACGAATCATATCATTTCTTCTCCAACCTTCTTCCCACAATTCTGTAGCTCTAGCTTTATCAATGTTAGCCAAAGTCGACAAATTAATTACAGTGGTAATTCCTTGACGAGCTTGTAATTGAGCAGCAATAGAAACAACAGTACTTGTGCTTGAACCACCTCTTGTTATAGCCTCCGCTTTCATCAATAAAGCATCCGCGTAACGGAATAACACATAGTCATTTTCCGGTTTATCCATATTAGACACATCTGGAATGTATTTTTGTGGACGAATACCCCATCTTTCTAACCAGCTTTGAGAAATGATTCTACCATCTGCTGGCAAATTTGCCAAATCACTTTGAAAATTTAAAGGTAATGAACCATTTTGAGCTCTTGTTGTTAGAGGAGTAACTCCTCCTTTATCATATTGCAGTCCTTTACGCAGTCCTAGAGGGCTCCCGAAAGCGGCAATAATAGCCGGATCATTATTATTAATACGTCTATCTGACGGATCAAATTTATCGTAATACTCCTGCAATACAGAAAATCCGTTCCAACCACTTGGAACTTGATTGTAATGGTTTCCCATATACCACCTTGTTCTAATAGCGCCCATATCAACACCATTAATATTTTTGGCTGTAAAAATTAACTCCGGACTAGTATGATTTGCTGGTTTAAAGTTATCCCAGTAATCCGAAGCTAAAGTAGTAGCGCTAGAAATAGCATCAACGTATTGAATTACTTTATTCATATTAGCCACATTGTTCGCATTAAATCCTGTATGACTTGGCGAATCAAATACCGCTTTATTCAAATAAATTTTAGCTAACAAAAAGTTTGCTGCATCTTTACTTGCAATTGAAGGATCAGAAGTGTTTTTTGCAGGAAGATTAGGCAACGCTTCTACAAGCAATGCAATAATTTTAGCTGTCGCTTCAGGAGAAGTCCAAACCTTAGGAAAATCATCTGGAGAACTACCTGCTTCTCTGTATGGAACTTGACCAAACATATCAATAGCATTGTAATAATAATAAGCTTTCAAAAATTGAGCTTGCGCTTTCTTGTCAGCCGGAATTCCCTGTATAGCTAATGCTAAGTCACAATTATAAACACTTGATAGCATCTGTCTCCAAGAAGTATTTATTTCTCTACTATTTGCGTCCCATGTATGAAAATGATCTTGCAACCACGCTCCACCGTCACCCCAGTCACCTGCACGTGTTGGCACAATAACAAAATCTGTAGAAACCTCTTGTATTGCAAATACTCCGTCTTGTCCCTCAAATTGTCGCAATCCATTATAAGCTGAAGTCAAAACTGCATCAGGATCCGCTTTTGAAATTTCAGTTGCATCAGGGATTTGTTCATCTAAATTAGTACAACTAACGCCAAGAACTAATGCTCCAGCAAAAATACCGTACTTTATAAAATTATTTTTTTTCATTTTTATTCTAATTAAAATGTTACGTTAAGACCTACTGACAAAGTTCTAGCTCTCGGATAAGATAAATAATCTATACCTGCAGAAGGGACACCATTTAAAGATTTGTTAGTATCAACTTCCGGATCAAAACCTGAATATTTAGTAATTATAAATAAGTTAGAACCGTTTACATATAAACGAGCAGACTTCACTTTAAAACGCTCTAAAACATCTCCTTTAACAGTATAACCTAGTGTTAAATTACCCATTCTAATAAAGTCCCCTTTTTCAAGGTATTTAGTAGATGGTGTATTAGCATCAGATCTTGATTGAACTGAATTTGCAACTTCTGGAGTTACGTTTTTACCTCCCAATTGATTTTGATAGAAAAGGGCTACATTAGTGTTGTTGAATAAATAATTACCGAAATTTCCATATAATGATGTTGAGAAATCAAAACCTTTGTAGGCCAAACTTGATGAAAAGCCTGCAGTCATTTTAGGTAAAGGCTGCTTATCTAACAATTTTACAGCGCCTCCATCTGCATATTGAGAAATTCCATTTGCATCATATCCTGTGAATGTTGGAAGATAATAGGTATACAATGGATGTCCATCTTGAATTCTTTGAACATATGCATCACTCAGACCTTGCCCGTGAATGGCCCCAACGTTGTACACGTTTGCGGCACCCAGATTTTCAATAGTATTTGACAAGAATGCCACGTTACCAGAAATATCCCAAGTTAAATCATCTGTATCAATTACCTTGTATGACAACGAAACCTCGACTCCTTTGTTTATTAAGTTAGCTGGTAAATTAGTATATTTGATACCTTGAGGTGAAGGCTGCCCTGAAGTTGAAGGGATACCAACAATTAAATCAGTAGTATTTTTGTTGAAATAATCAACAGATCCTGTTAACTTATTATTAAGCAAAGCAAAGTCTGTCCCTACTCCGTAAGAAGTTGTAGTCTCCCAAGTTAATTGAGAATTCGCATTGTTTACAACATTAAATTGATTTGGACCATTGTATTCAATTATACCTACAGAAGAGTTTCTTGGAAATTCAGTATTACCTGTTTTACCAATATTTCCTCTTAATTTAAAATCATTAACTAACCCGTCTTTTCCATCAACTAGTTTGTAAGCCAAACCTAAAGAAGGGAAATTTCCGTATTTTTTACCCGCTGCTGTTTTAGAAGAACCATCACGTCTTACCGTTAAATCTAAATTCAATTTATTATAGAATGCTAATGATGCTCTGGCAAAAACAGATTGCATATCAACTAATCCTTTATAAGAACCAACTCTTGTTTCTGTTGGGATTCCACCTTCCATATTTTCTAATAAATTAGTTTGTGTAGCAGCAAAACCTTTTGCAGATACATAAGTACCATTAGATGCATAGTTATAGTACGAATATCCAACAATTGCATTCAAGTTAATATTTTTTGTAATATCTTTTGTGAATGTTAAATTGTGTTCAATAGTTTTGTTTACTCTTTGATCATTAGAAACTGTCGCTTGTCCTCTGTACGTTTTCAAATCCGCAGGATTAGTAGCCGTTGCAAAATCTTGAATATTTAAATCCGGAGTAGCTTGTTGCTTTACAGAAGAATTAGATGTCTCAATACCAACAACCATGTTGTATTTCAAACTATTAGTTAATTTCACAGTAGTGGTTAGACTACCTAATAATTTAGACAAATCACCATTATTAGAGAACGAATTCATCAAATGAACAGGATTAAGATAATCACCACTCACTCTTGTGTAACCGCCTGGCTGTGCTGGGTCATAAACTGAACGCGTTGGGTTCCAATACAATGCAGCACTTAATAAGTTACCAATATATCCTGTATCGTTAGTAATCAAACCTCTACGATCTTTGATATTAGAATAAGCGATACGAGTTTCTAATATCACTTTACCATCAAAGAAATCATTTGAGTTGTAAAAACTTGCAGAAATTTTATCTAAACCAGTATTTCTTACGATACCGTCAGTATTAGCCATACCTAGAGAAACTCTAGTACTAGAATTGTCTGTTCCACTTGAGAAAGACAGGTCATGATTTACAGTATTACCTGTTTGCAATACTTGTTTTTTCCAATCGAATGCTCCGCCAAAATGATTTGCTGTCTGACCTGGAGTTGCCGCAATAAATTCATCAGTAGATAAAACATCGAATTTTGAAGCATAAGAAGAAGTAGTGTAAGAAGTAGAATAAGTTAATTCTGGCACTTTAGACTTTCCTTTCTTAGTTGTAATAATAATTACCCCATTAGCCCCTCTAGCTCCATAAATCGCTGTTGAAGAGGCATCTTTCAAAATTGACATACTTTCGATATCATTTTGATTAATGAAACTCAATGGATCTTTGGCGCTCATAGAGCCTAAATTCATATTAGCACCACCTGCTGATACGTCACCTCCGGCTAAAGGCACCCCATCTACAACAATAAGCGGTCCGTTACCCCCGCGTAAAGTACCATTACCACGAATTCTTATTGAATTTGCAGCACCTGGCTCTCCACTTGAAGAAGTAATTTGAACACCTGCAACTTTACCTCTCAAAAGTTCAGCTGGATTGATAGCAGCAACATTATCAAATTTTTTAGAGCTAATTTGATCTACAGCACCCGTTGCATCTTTCTTTTTAACCGTACCGTAGCCAATAACTACTACTTCTTTCAGTTCTGCAGAATCTTCTTTTAAGACTACACTAATAGTACTCTTACCTGCTACATTTACCTCTTGAGATTTAAGACCAATGTAACTAAAAACTAAAACTGCATTTGAGCCTACATTTTTGATCGTAAATTTTCCATCGAAATCAGTTTGTGCTCCATTTGTTGTTCCTTTAACTAAGACAGAAGCCCCTGGAAGCGGACCGCTGCCATCAGATACTGTACCAGACACATCTTGCGAATATGTCAAGCTTGTACACAGCATCGTTAGAAACACCATCAAGCCTTTAATTAGACTATTTTTCATACGTAATAAATAAGTTGGTTAATAATTTTTTTTAATGGTTTGTTTAAATATTAACACCAAACATAATTATAAATTTATGATAATATTAAGATATTACTAAACTATAACGTTTTCGTTATGCCGAAAACGTTTTCGATTTTAAAATTAATACTTTAAAAAATTAATACTAAAATTATACTAAACACAAAAAAAAGATACTAAAAAACATATTATTATAATTTAGTGGCTTTTCCACTTCAAATCAATTGTATATTACTCAATAGAAAAGCTTTTTACAAACTAAGATTACGAATTACTCATCATAATGAAGTTTTTTATACCAAATCGATAATCCAAAATAAGCCGCGTCAAATGTCTAAAAATAGTACGCCATACCTATCAATACTTCGTTTTTTACTCCGTGTTTCAACGGCTAAAAAAATCACATTTACTAAACGTATGAAAATGTAATTGCCTTTAAAATATAAATTCGGAATAAATTACATAATTAAACCATTTATCACTTCATCCTATTTATTTTATCTAAATAATCAGTCCTAAAATAGTAAAAGCAATCATGCAGCTTTTTCTGTCGAAAATTTAAATTGAATAAAACCCAATGGCTTCTAAAAACAAAAAAACCACGAATACTATAACAATCTTCAAAATAGATTGCTTGTATATTCGCGGCAAAAATTATTTAAAGTAACCCGTTGGGTGTAATTACACCCAACGGGTTACTGTATTATTTGATAACAATTGTTTTATTATCCACTCCCAGTCCAATAATCTTAAGTGATTTCCATTGTTTTGGCAGCAGTCCCTTGTTGTATTTCAATCCCATATCCGTTTGTTCCACTCCGCCAAAACCATAAATAACGGCTTGAAGCATTGCTCCGGCTCCAGTAGCAAAATAAGGGTTATTACTATTGGCTGATTCCGAAAATACGCCAAAAGGAGGCCGACTGTTAGGTAAATACGATTTCACAAAATAACTATAGGCTTTATCTCTATCTCCCAATCGAGCATATAGAACCGATAAAACTCCGGAAGCCATAGCTGGACCATCTTTTTTATCAATTTTTTCGGCGTAATATTCCAAATCTCTTTTTATTTGTTCTTTGTCAGTGATTGTATGCAAAGGATATGCTAATAAGTTGACATCTGCCTGTTTGATCATTTGTCCTTGATATCCTTTATAATTTTGAGTAATCCCATCCTTTTTATGAATCACTAATTTCTCTGATACTGCTATCCATTCTGGATTGATCGGCTCATTTAAAAGTGTCGCTGCTTTAATCGTATTTTTCAAAGACTCGATCGCTGATGCATTGGTAAAAGCATTGTCATCTACATGTTGCGCATACTCATCGGCACCAACTACATTCAAAATAGAAAAACTTGCGTCTTGATTTTTAACTACTCTGCTTACCCAGAAATCGGCTGTTTCTTTAAGAACCGCCCATTCTTTTTTCAACCAAGAAGTGTCTTGTGTATAGGCGTAATAATTCCAAAAAGCTATCGAAACATCTGCTGTGATGTGCTGTTCAAAAATACCTGTCAAGGCCCAAGTTGGTGTTGCTTCTTCTCCTGTATCATCAGATTCCCAAGGATACATTGCTCCTTTGTACCCATAAATAAAGGCTTTTTGTTTTGCTTTTTGCAAACGATCTGAGCGATAATCCAAACATGATTTTGCCATATCAGGTTGCAGTGCCAAGAGCGTTGGATACATCCAAAGTTCCGTATCCCAAAAAATATGTCCGTTATAGCCTTGAGACGACAACCCCATAGGCGCAATACTTTGTCTGGTTCCTGGACGTATATAAGAATACAAGTTATACAACGCGAAACGCACCCGTTGTTGCGCATCCAGATCGCCTTCAATTTGTATGTCACCCGTTTTCCATAATTCAGCCCAAGCTTGTTTGTGACGGTTCAATAATTCATCAATTCCTTCCTGCAGCGCATAAATAGGTTGTCTTTCGGATTCGTTCAAAGGATCCGTAACATCCTTGGAAGTGCAAATTCCTCCTGCAACCGCAAAACGGTATTTTTGGCCTTTGATCAATTTTTTAATAAACCCAACTTCATTTCCGGTTTGTTTTAAGGTTTCGCTTTCATCATCAAAAAGAAAAGTTGTTGAAGCGGCCACTGTATATTTACCGGTTAGCGTTTTAGCTGTAGTACCAAAAACCGGCATTAAATACTGATTGTCCTTTAAGACCCGAAACTGACTTTTTGCCTCTTTCAGTTCATCAGGAACAACCATGTAATTGTTAGCGGTAATTTCTATATCCTTAATAGGAGTAATTTCGACAATTGCCATCGCTGAAAAAGGAACAGCTCTATTAGCCAAAATCGTGTAATTAATTGTGGCTAAATCTTTAAACGAAAAGGAAGTGGTACTCATTCCTTCTTTCATTGAAACCACTTGACTCCAATTATCGATATTGTCTGATTTGATTTCTTGCCTATTGATATTCAAATGCAGATTCAAAAACTCTATTCCGCGTACTATTCTGCTGATCCCATTTTCAGGACTTCCGTCATACACGCCATTCAGGATAATTTCTTTTGTTTTGAGAGGTGTGTCGTCAGTAACGATTCCTATTTGACCATTGGCCATGGCAACTCCAAAATAATTCTCTCTGGAATTAGCATATAAGTGCCATTCGTCTGATTGGGCTTGACCACAAACCCCAGTACTAACTAAAATCATGAAAACCAATATTTTAACTGTTGAATTCATCATATAATATTTTAATAATATTTTCAAACATATATAAATTATTCGTTAAAAATGTACATCGATCCAGATAGTAGGTGAAATACAAATCGAAAACGTTTTCGACTCATCAAAAACGTTTTTGGTCGATTCCAAATCAACAATTACAAATTATAATTCTATTTTTATGAAGATAAGTAATAACCATGGTATAATATCGTATTTTAAAATCAGGATAAAATTATGTAACAATATGATTTAAAGCTGTTTTACTTAAAGTTAATTCTTTTGACTTTACGACTTTTAAACTTTCGACTTACTTACTATACTAATTAATCCTTTTTTTAATGAAGTTCACAAATAAAATCACCTATTTTTTTATACTATTGGGAGTCTCTTTATCCTTGTTTTCCTGTAAAAAAGAAACTAAAAATGATGTTATCACCATTGATGCTTCTGGAAAATTAGCAGTAGATTCCTCTAAAAAATACAAAGAACCTTTTAGACCGCAATTTCATTTTTCTCCGGAAAAAAAATGGATGAATGATCCTAACGGAATGGTTTTCTATAAAGGGATTTATCATTTATTTTACCAATATTACCCAGATGATATCGTTTGGGGACCAATGCATTGGGGACACGCCACAAGTACAGATTTAATCCATTGGACACACCAAAAAATCGCTTTGTTTCCTGACAAATTAGGAATGATATTTTCAGGAAGTGCCGTTGTAGATTTAAAAAATACTTCTGGTTTGGGAACAAAAGAAAATCCACCAATGATTGCCATTTTTACCTATCACGACATGGCAGGCGAAAAAGCGGGCAAAAGAAATTATCAAACGCAAGGATTGGCATATAGCTTAGACGAAGGCGAAACTTGGCTCAAATACAATGGAAATCCAATCATAGGAAATGTTGATCAGAAAGATTTTAGAGATCCTAAAATGTTCTGGAATACCGAAACTAATCTTTGGAATATGGTATTAGTAGCAGGAGATCATGCACAATTTTATACTTCCAAAAATTTAATTAATTGGAAATTTGAAAGTGAATTTGGTAAAAATATAGGAGCTCATGGCGGTGTTTGGGAATGTCCTGATCTTTTCAAATTAAAAATTGCCGGTTCCAATGAAGAAAAATGGGTTCTACTCATTAGCATCAATCCCGGTGCACCACTTGGTGGTTCAGGAACACAATATTTCATTGGTGATTTTGATGGAAAAAGTTTTAAAACCACCCAAAAAAACATCAAATGGATTGACAATGGTACTGATAACTATGCCGGAGTCACGTACAATAATACGCCAGAAAACAAACGGATATTCATAGGCTGGATGAGCAATTGGCTGTATGCCAGAAATACGCCTACCAAAAACTGGAGAAGCGCCATGACGTTGCCAAGAGAACTTTCGCTTGCAAAAATCAATGGCGATTATGTCCTAAAAAACGTTCCTGTGGAACAATTCAAAAAACAAGAGACCATAGCCTTTTCTAAAGATGAAATTATCCTAAAAGCGAATCAAAAAACTACATTTAATTACCAATATTTAAATCAATCAGCAGTACAATTTAATGCTAAAAATAAAAATTTAAAATTGGTTTTTTCCAATGATGTAAAGGATTCTTTGGTCATGAATTACGATGCGAAACGAAAGACTTTTTCTGTTGACAGAAGACATTCCGGCGTAGTCAATTTTGAAAAAAGTTTTGGAGAAGAAATACACAACACCAAAATTCCAAATATAATTTCTGAGGCTATTGATTATCAAATCATAGTAGATTGGTCCTCAATAGAAATTTTCCTCAACGGTGGCGTTTACAGTTTCACAGAACAAATTTTCCCTAACAAACCATATACCAAACTAACCATTCAATCCGATGAAAATCAAGAAATTAAAAATTTTAGTATTGCTGAAATAAAAGGAATCTGGTAATAAAATTCATTTATAATAACCAAAACCACTAACTAAAAAAAACAGAATAATGAATAACAAAAAAATACTCTATTGGTCCATTATCGTTGCCTTTGCAGGATTTCTATTTGGATTTGACACCGTCGTAATTTCAGGAGCAGATAAACAATTGCAACAACTATGGGGTTCTTCTGATTTGTTTCATGGATTAGTAGTGATGTCATCCGCATTATGGGGAACGGTTATTGGCGCTATTTTTGGTGCGTTTCCAACGAATATTTTAGGTCGGAAAAAGACTCTAATAATTATAGGATTACTGTTTTTGGTTTCTTCCATTGGAACTGCATTCGCAAATGATCCCATTTTCTTTTCCGTTTTTAGATTTCTTGGCGGAATTGGTATTGGCGCTTCAACCATTGCTGCTCCAACCTATGTTTCTGAAATTGCTCCTGCAAAAGACCGTGGAAAACTGGTTGCTTTGTACCAATTCAATATTGTTTTTGGGATTTTAATCGCCTTTACATCCAACTACTATTTGCAAGATATAGGAGAAAATGCCTGGCGATGGATGTTAGGAATACAAGCGTTTCCATCTTTCATTTACACACTTCTGGTATTTGGAATCCCGGAAAGTCCGCGTTGGATTTTAGAATACAAAAAAGACAGACAAAAAGCAGTCGCTATTTTGAAACAAATCAATAGTGACGCAGCAGTAGAAGCGGAAATTGCTGCTATAGAAAAAGAAACTGTTCAGGAGGGGAAAAACGAATCTATTTTCATGGCTAAATATAGAAAACCATTGCTCTTAGCGTTTTTTATTGCCTTTTTCAATCAGCTCTCCGGAATTAATGCTTTTTTATATTATGCGCCTCGAATTTTTGAATTGGCAGGATTAGAAAAATCTGCCTCTTTTTTGAGTAGTATCGGAATTGGGATAATCAATTTAATATTTACCATGATTGGAATCTCGCTAATAGATAAATATGGTCGAAAAACGCTCATGTATTTGGGTTCGGTAGGATACATTATTTCTCTAGGATTAGTGACAACCGCCTTTTATTTTGAATGGAAAGGAATGGCTGTTCCGTTATTTTTCTTTTTGTTTATAGCCTCACACGCCATAGGTCAAGGAGCCGTCATTTGGGTATTTATCTCTGAATTGTTCCCGAATAAACTTCGAGCTGCCGGAACCTCTTTTGGCACTTCTGTACATTGGATTTTAGCAGCATTAATCCCATCATTCATTCCGTTTTTGTTTAAAGAGATTGGAACAACAACCGTTTTTGCCGTCTTCTGCATAATGATGGTTTTCCAATTGCTTTGGGTATTTACAAAAATGCCGGAAACCAAAGGGAGAACATTAGAAGAACTATCTGAAAGTTTGTCAAAAAAAGAATAATTATGACCAAAAAAATAATCTGTTTCGGGGAAGTTTTATTTGACGTTTTCCCAACGCACCAAAAAATCGGAGGAGCGCCATTGAACGTGGCGCTGCGTTTAGCATCACTTGGTATTGATGCTCAAATAATAAGCCGGGTAGGAAATGATGAAATCGGAAAAAAACTCCTTGCCTTTGTTAAAAAAAATGGAGTTGTTACCGATACGATTCAAGTTGATAAAAACGCTTCTACCGGACAAGTTATTGTTCAATTAAATGAGAAAGGAGCTGCTTCATACACAATCAATTATCCGGTTGCTTGGGACAAAATTATATGTATTCCGGAAGACGAAATAATGGTCAAGAAAGCAGATGCACTAGTTTTTGGGAGTCTTGCATGTAGAGATTCTGTTTCGCACGATTCCCTATTAGAAATAATTAACTATGCAAAATATGCCGTTTTCGATGTTAATTTACGTGCTCCTTTTTACACTAAGGAACTACTGATTAATTTGATGATGCAGTCAGATTTTATAAAATTTAATGATGAGGAATTGTATGAAATAAGTGCTTTTATGAATTCACCATACCATTCATTAGAGCAAAATATTCTATTTATTGCTACACAAACGAATACAAAACACATTTGCGTTACAAAAGGAAATCATGGTGCGGTGTTGTATTACAATGAAAAAATGTACTACAATAGTGGCTATAAAATAGATGTTGTAGATACCGTGGGTTCCGGAGATTCTTTTTTAGCCGGATTGCTTTCTAAACTATTAAAGGATGCCGATCCCCAAGAAGCAATTGATTTCGCTTGTGCAATAGGAGCCATTGTAGCCAAAAATGAAGGAGCCAATCCCAAAATTTCAAATAATGAAATTAGTGCCTTTATGAATCCATGCTAGTTTAGCGAAACTGATTTTTAACAATTACAACAACCCAAAAAAAACCCATGCATCTGTAAATCAATCATGAAAAGATTGATTTACAGAAATTTTTTAGGATAACAAAAAAGTTATTGTTCTTTTTTTTAGGGTTTTAAACAAAAGTATTGAACTTTGAAAAATCCCATTATCAACGAAATAGCCACTCAATTACGGATTTCTAAAACCCACGTTTCAGAGTCATTGAAGGAATGCCGAAATCTATTAAAGAAAACAATTCCCTTCTGGTTTTAAGTACATTAAGATCGGAACACGTATAAATGAAAGAACGTCAACCTAGGATGTTCCCGCCTTTACTAAAAATGGCAGATCCAATTAGTTTATGTAACGAATGTGTAATAATTTGTTTTATTATTAAAAAATTACAGAAATAAGATAAAAATCAATACCTTGGTAAGGAATATTTGAACTTATAGTCTTTTTTATACCTATGTCAAAGACTGAAAAAGGACGCACAGCAAAGTTACTATAAACACCTTTTCTTAAAATTAAATACGTAGAAATTCGATTCATGAAAGACATTACTCTTAAGGAAATTGCAACAAAACTGGGAATTTCAATAACGACTGTTTCAAAAGCGCTTAAAAATTACCCTGATGTTAGTGAAAAAACTAAAAAAGCAGTAATTGAACTTGCCCAGCAATTACACTACACTCCTAATAGTTTTGCTGTAAATTTAAGAACAAAAGAATCAAAAACCATTGGTCTAATTATTCCTGAAGTTGTACATCATTTCTTTTCGAATGTGGTCAATGCTATCATCAACGAAGCTGAAAAAAACGGCTATTTAGTAATCATTTTACAATCAAATGAGACACTGGCTTTAGAAAAAAAACAAGTAGAACTGCTTATAAACAAAAGAGTTGACGGAATCATCATGTCCTTATCAAATGAGTCCAATAATGATGATCATATAAAAGAAATAATGAATAGAAATATTCCTTTTGTTATGTTTGACAAAATAGCAAAGCTTTCTAAATGCTCGAAAGTAATAATTGATGACCAAAAAGCGGCCTTTAATGCAGTGCAACACTTAATCGACACTGGTTGTAGAAAAATAGCACACATTAGAGGGCCATTGAATCCACAAAATTCAATAGATCGGTATATTGGATATAAAAAAGCATTAGAGAAAAATAACATTCCTTTTGACACAAAATTAGTTTTTGCATGTGAAAATGTGACTTTTGAAGAAGGAAGATATTTTGCTAAACAGATTATTCAAGAGCATGCTGATATAGACGGCATTTTTGCTATAACAGATCTGGTAGCAGTGGGAGTATTAGACTATTTTAATGAAAACAAAATCAATGTCCCGGAACAAGTAGCGGTAATTGGTTTTAGCAATTGGTTTATATCGCAAGTACTGACTCCAAAACTTAGTACTGTAGATCAGCCAAGCCATGAAATGGGAATTGAATCTTTTAACTTATTGTTAGAAGAAATGAATTGTCATAAAGAAGGAATTCCTTTTACTCCAAGAACTGTTGAATTAGAAACAAGCATTATTGTTAGAGAATCTTCTACAAAATTCAAATAAATTAAGTTTCAAAATTTCGTTACTGTAAAAAATCAATATTCCTTTTTAATCCTTGAAACTTGGCTCTTTTAATTGGTGAGTTTTTAAAAACAGCTTTAAATGTTTCTTCAGTAATTTCTATCCAATCTTTTTTGGACAAGGACAGTAATTCTGGATTTGGGTTAAATAAAGGTTCATTATGTGCTTTTGAAAACTTGTTCCAAGGACAAACATCCTGACACACATCGCATCCAAAAGCCCATTCATCAAATTTACCTTTCATCTCCTGAGGGATATTTTCTTTTAATTCAATTGTAAAATAGGAAATGCATTTGCTGCCATCTACTACATAAGGCGCAACTATTGCCGCTGTAGGGCACGCATCTATACAAGCTGTACACGTACCACAATGATCGGTTGTAGGATTGTCATAGTCTAAATCTAAATCGATAATGAGTTCCGCGATAAAGTAAAAAGAACCTACTTTTTGTGTCAATAAATTACTGTTTTTGCCTATCCAACCCAAACCACTTTTGGCAGCCCAAGCTTTGTCAAGGACTGGAGCAGAATCTACAAAGGCCCGACCAGAAACATCTCCGATTGTAGATTGAATAGAAAATAAAAATTCTTTGAGTTTTTCCTTGATCACAAAATGATAATCCTGACCGTACGCATATTTTGAAATCTTATAAGAATCTGTATTTTGCAGGTCTTCTGGATAATAATTTAACAACAGTGAAACTACACTTTTAGCATCCTCAACGAGTAAAGTTGGATTTAAACGCTTGTCAAAATGGTTTTCCATATAGTACATTTGGCCATTTCTATTGTTCTCCAACCAGTTTTCTAACCGCGGTGCTTCTTGTTCCAAGAAACCAGCTTTAGCTATTCCACAGGATAAAAATCCGAGACGTTTCGCTTCAGATTTGATAAATTGCGTGTATGTCGCTTTTGTATTAATATAGTTAAAAAATAGAAGTTAATAAACGGGATTCCAAGACCTGATAGCATCGGCGTCTCCCGATTAACAAAAACTACGGCTGAAAAAGCCTTGTTTTCTATATCGGAAATACAGCGGAAAGCGGGAAACAGCTCCTAAAAATCAGAATAAACCGCCTTGATTGTTTGTTTTTAATTTCCCTAAATGTTGATATGCTTTATCGGTAACTTCTCTACCTCTTGGCGTACGCATAATAAAACCTTCCTGAATCAAAAATGGTTCATAGACTTCCTCGATTGTTTCACTGCTTTCAGATACGGCTGTCGCCAAAGTAGATAAACCTACAGGTCCGCCTTTGAATTTATCGATAATTGTATTTAGTATTTTATTATCCATCTCGTCCAGGCCATGAGCATCTACATTAAGTGCTTTTAAGGCGTAACGGGCAATTTCTATATCGATAGTGCCATTCCCTTTTATCTGGGCAAAATCACGCACACGCCGTAACAATGCGTTCGCGATGCGAGGAGTTCCACGACTACGACCAGCTATTTCTATAGCTGCCTCCATGGATATAGGCATTTTAAATATAGTAGCACTTCTTTCTACGATTGTGGTGAGTAACTCAGTGGTATAATATTGTAAGCGGGAAGAAATTCCAAAACGCGCTCTCATAGGAGCGGTTAATAAACCAGAACGCGTGGTGGCTCCAATTAAGGTAAATGGATTTAGATTGATTTGGACGGTTCTTGCATTAGGTCCAGATTCAATCATGATATCAATCTTAAAATCCTCCATAGCAGAATACAAATATTCTTCTACTATTGGACTCAAACGATGAATTTCATCAATAAATAAAACGTCTCTTTCTTCTAGATTAGTCAGTAAACCGGCTAAATCTCCAGGTTTGTCTAAAACCGGACCGGAAGTAATTTTGATTCCCACTTGCAATTCATTGGCAAGAATATTGGCTAATGTTGTTTTTCCTAAGCCAGGTGGACCATGAAACAGCGTGTGATCAAGTGCTTCATTTCGTTGATTTGCAGCCTGAACAAAAACTTTCAGATTTTCTAATATTTGGTCTTGTCCTGCAAAATCATCAAAAGAAAGTGGTCTCAATTTTTTTTCAAGATCTAGCTCTTCTGAATTGTAACCATTTGCTGTTGGGTCTAAATTTTCATTCATATAACAAAGATAGCAAAGCAATATTGAATTATAAATTTAAATTTCAAATGCTATAAATAAAAAAGCAATACTATCAAGCAATCTATTTCAGTATGTTATTTTTTTATTCATTCAAACAAAATCCAGACACCACAATGGTTATAGAATGCACTGCATTGACAATTGAACTCTTCTATAAATACAGTGATTACACACTTACAAAAGGGATGAAAATTGAGTAATGTCCTAAAAAAAAGCCTCAACTTTCGCGAGGCTTTTTTTATATTTTAGTGATGTAAAACTTCTTCACCTTCTTTCATTGGAACATTTTGAGGTACAAAATCTACATCATGAGCTGGATTACTGTAGTCATAAGGCCAACGATGAACCTCAGGAATTTCTCCTGGCCAGTTCCCATGAATATGTTCCACAGGTGCAGTCCACTCTAATGTATTTGATTTCCAAGGATTCATTACTGATTTTTTACCGTAGAAGATACTACTGAAAAAATTGTACAAGAAAACCAATTGAAAGGCACCACCAATTAAAGCAAATATTGTGATCAAAACGTTAACATTTTGTAAATCATCAAATAACGGAAAGTTGGTGTTAGTATAGTAACGTCTTGGCAGACCCGCTAGTCCAATAAAGTGCATCGGAAAGAAAACTCCATAGGCACAAATTGCAGTTACCCAAAAGTGTACATATCCAAGATTCTTGTTTAACATTCTTCCAAATAATCTTGGAAACCAGTGATAAATACCTGCAAACATTCCATAAAGTGCAGAAATTCCCATTACCAAGTGAAAGTGAGCTACAACAAAATAAGTATCGTGTACATTAATATCAAGTGTACTATCCCCAAGAATAATCCCTGTTAAACCACCTGTAATAAATGTAGAAACCAATCCAATAGAAAACAGCATAGCCGGATTCAATTGTAAATTTCCTTTCCACAATGTTGTAATATAATTAAACGCTTTTACCGCTGAAGGTATCGCAATTAACAATGTTGTAAATGTAAATACAGATCCTAAAAACGGATTCATACCGGAGACAAACATATGATGCCCCCACACTATCGTCGATAAGAATGCAATTGCAATAATTGACATAATCATTGCTCTGTAACCAAAAATTGGTTTACGAGAATTTGTAGCAATCACTTCAGAAGTAATACCCAAAGCAGGTAATAAAACTATATAAACTTCAGGGTGACCTAAAAACCAGAATAAATGCTCAAACAATACTGGAGAACCTCCTTGATAATGCAACACTTCCCCTGCAATATAAATATCAGATAAGAAAAATGAAGTACCAAAGCTTCTATCAAAAATCAATAATAAAGCAGCTGATAAAAGAACAGGAAAAGATACTATACCAATAATAGCAGTCACAAAGAAAGCCCATATAGTAAGTGGTAATCGAGTCATAGACATTCCCTTAGTCCTTAAGTTAATTACCGTAACAACATAGTTCAAAGATCCCATTAAAGAAGATGCAATAAAAATAGCCATTGAAATTAACCATAATGTCATACCCATACCTGAACCAGGAATAGCTTGTGGTAAAGCACTTAAGGGAGGATATATCGTCCATCCTGAAGAAGCAGGACCAGCCTCAACAAAAAGGGAACTAATCATGATTACACTAGATAAGAAAAACAACCAATACGAAATCATATTCATAAAACCGGATGCCATATCTCGCGCTCCAATTTGAAGTGGAATCAATAAGTTACTAAAAGTACCACTCAGGGCAGCTGTTAAAACAAAGAAAACCATTATTGTTCCATGAATAGTAACCAATGCTAAGTAAATATCATTAGCCATGACTCCATTAGGAGCAAATTTATCCCCTAGTAAAATATTAAATATTCGGAAAGATTCTTCCGGCCATGCTAATTGCATTCTAAAAAGCATAGACATCCCAACACCAATAATCCCCATAATGATACCCGTAATTAGGTATTGTTTGGCAATCATCTTATGATCAATACTAAAAATATATTTAGTAATAAAAGTGTCTTTATGGTGATGTTCGTGTTCGTGATCTATTGCGTGATCGTGACCTTCTGCTGACATATATGTTTACTTTAAATTTTTTTTATAATATTATTTCATTGCCGTTACAGCAGCAGCAGTATCAGTACTTGCTCCAGTATCTACAGGAGCTGGCGTAGCTAAAGCTGCTTTAACTTCATTAACGATAGTAGCCTTCTCTTTCAACCAAGCTTTATAGTCTTCAGGAGTATCTACAATGATCTTCATTTGCATGTTGTAATGAGATGTACCACAAATTTTATTACAAAGTAACAGATAATCAAAAGTATAAGGATCTAAAGCTGCCTCTCCTTTTGCCACCAAACCAACACTTTTCTTAGCCCTTAAAGCATTAATATTTGCAACTTTTTCAACCATATAAGGCAATTCTCTGTATTCTACAGTGGTATAAACAGGCTCAAAAGCGAACTCAGTTACCATACCAGGAACACAATTCATTTGCGCTCTAAAGTGAGGCATGTAAGCAGAATGTAAAACGTCTTGAGAACGCATTTTGAAATGAATTTTCTTCCCTTTTGGAATATGCAATTCTGTTACCAATATATCATCTTGAGAATATGGATCCGATAAATCAACTCCTACAGCATTTGCACCTTCGATAAACCTTACATTTGCTTTTCCAAGTACGTTATCCTCTCCTGAATATCTGGCTTTCCAGTTAAACTGTTGCGCATATAATTCGATTACGATTGTATCTTCATCTTCATCAACAAACATAATATTATTCCAAGCATACAATCCATAAAGTATTAATCCTGCCAAAACTACTGCAGGAATAACGCTCCAAATAGCTTCTAATTTATTATTATCAGCAAAATAAAGCGCCTTTTGATCTTGTCTTCCTCTGTATTTGAAAGCAAAATAATGCAATAATACTTGAGTAATAGCCTGTACAATAAATATAAGGACCCAAGTTATGTTCATCAAATAATCTACTTGCGCACCATGTGCAGAAGCCGGAGTGTGAAGAACCAATGGCCCCCAAGTAAACAATCCATAAATTGAAAAAATATAAATGAAGGCTAAAAAACCAAACATTAAATAACCTTGAACGTTATTATCATTATCTGTAGCTACTTCAGAGCTATCGGGATTGGAACCAACTTGCGTCAGGTCGAATATTTTAGTCAATTGCCATAAAGCAACAGCTAATAAAACTAAAACTATAATTACCAACAAACTTGTCATCTGTTTTTTTCTTTAAATATTAATAATGAAAATGTTTACTTTCTTCGATAAATGGATTTCTTTTTGGCAATAAAGGAACTTTAGTCAATGCTGTAAAAACAACATAAATAAACAATCCAAGGAAGAAAAGAACAGAAGCTATCTCTGACACCCCAATGAACCATCTGTCCCCAACAGTTCCTGGCATAATCATGTTAAAAAAGTCTATATAATGTCCAACCAAAATAACAGCACCTGCCATGACTAAAACCCATGTAATTCTTTTAAAATCAGTATTAACTAAGATTAACAAAGGAAATACAAAATTCATAACTACAGCACCAAAGAACGGAAGATTATATAACTCGATTCTTGTTATGTAATAAGTTACCTCTTCTGGGATATTAGCATACCAAATAAGCATATATTGTG
This sequence comes from Flavobacterium bomense, assembly GCF_003970355.1. Lineage (NCBI taxonomy): Bacteria > Pseudomonadati > Bacteroidota > Flavobacteriia > Flavobacteriales > Flavobacteriaceae > Flavobacterium > Flavobacterium bomense. Next base: position 90,570 of record NZ_RYDJ01000014.1, read on the forward strand.
AAAACCATAAATAAGTCCAAAATATACTAAAACCGAACATGAACTTTGCTAAATCATGAATATGACTCGTATTAACGTGCTCTAAAAAACCTCTAGATTTCAAATACAAAGTAACTAATGCTATCGTGGTGATTCCACTAACAAAGAAGCTTGAGAAAACATACCACCCAAATAAGGTACTAAACCAATGTGGATCGATAGACATAATCCAGTCCCATGACATTATCGATTCAGTAACAATAAAGAAAACTAAAAACATCGCCGATAACTTAAAGTTTTTCTTATAAAATAAATCATCACTAGCTTCATCTTGTGCTAAACAATTTTTTCTTGAATAATAGTGATATAAACTCCAACCTGTTAAAAATATAGCCGCTCTAACAATCCAAAAGGGAAAATTCAGATACCCCGCTTTATTCGCAATTAATTTATCTGTAGCAACAACTTCAGGATCTAACCAAATAAAAAGATGATTAAGATGAAGACCACATAACAATAATACTATAAAAAAGACAACAGACCCTACTGGTAAATAAGACGTTATACCCTGCATAACTCTAAACAAAACAGGCGACCAACCAGCCTGAGCTACTTGTTGAATAGCATAAAAAGCTAAAACACCCAAAGATACCAACATAAAGAATATACAGGCAACATAAAAAGCAGCCCATGGCTTATTTTGCAACTGATGCAAAACATGATTCAAATGTTCCGCATGTTCCGCATGTTTCACTTCTTCACTAATTTCATGTTCACCCTTTTTTACAGCTACTTCGGTGTGTAACGAATTCTCATGAACTTCATTAATAACTTCTGAAGTGCTGTCCGTAGGCGATACTATTGCATTGCCCTCTTTTGTACTTTGAGCTTCCTCGTGCCCGTTAGAAACAACATGCTCTTCAACAGGTTTTGAAGTTTCATGTTTAACTTCTCCATGACTACCATGGCTTTCAGCAGCAAGAAGAGTTTCAACTTCTTGAATATCCTTTGGTGCACTCCAAAAACCATATCCAATCCCTAATACGCCTATGGCCATTAAGAGGAAAGAAAAAGTTTTTAATTTACTTGAAAATGTATACATATCTATTACGATCAGTTTGTTCAACAATTATAATTCGCTTTTTAGTTTTAGAACATAGTCAGTAACCAACCAACGTTCATGGGCACTCAACTGGTTTGCATGCGAGCCCATAGAATTCAAACCATACGTTATTACATGATAAATACTTCCCTCAGTAATAACTCTATCTTTATAACTAGGAACACCCAGAAATTTTTCTCTTTCTACCAGTTTACCTTTACCGTTTCCAGAAGCACCGTGGCAACTGATACAATAAATTTCAAAAAGTTCTTTTGCCTTTTCAGGTTCTCTACTTAAGGAGTCTAAAGGAGATTTAAGATTCACTTTAGCTAACTCATATCCAGCCGTAGAGTTTTCGTATTCAAAAGGCTCAAACCCTCGGTTTATGGATCCTTGAGCAGGAAGTTGTCCTTCTTTACCATTTTTAAATGCATTTGATTCAGAATAAGTTTCATACCCTACTGACTCATACATATTTGGAAAATACTGATAGTTTGGTGCCGCATTATTATGGCAGGAGGAAACTAAAATAGTTATACCAAATAAAAGTGTTATTTTATATACGCTTTTCATATCTATAATTAATGCTTTTCTATTACTTTAACTTCTACAGCTCCCGTGCTTTGGAAAAAAGAAACTAATTCCTCTTCATTATTGTTTACAGCAACTTCCATTAAAAAATGGTCATCTGTGGTTCTTACATCAGGATTTTCCGCTTCTTTGAAAGGCCATAATTTACTTCTCATATAAAAAGTAATAACCATTAAGTGAGCAGAAAAGAACACTGTAAGTTCAAACATAATTGGAACAAAAGCTGGCATATTTTCAATATAACTGAAACTTGGCTTTCCACCAATATCCTGAGGCCAATCTTGAATCATTATATAATTCATCATGGCTGTTGCTACCGAAATACCTACGCAACCATACAGGAAAGCACAAATCGCTAATCTCGTTGGTGCAATTCCCATAGCTTTATCCAAACCGTGTACAGGGAATGGAGTAAAAACTTCTTCAATATGATGATGGGCTGCTCGGGTTTTTTTAACCGCATCCATCAAAATATCATCGTCATTATAAATGGCGTATATTACTTTATTACTCATGGTGTGAATCTTTATTTGCTTCTCTTTCTCTTTTGTAATTATCTCCGGTTCCTTTTAAAATTGTTTTCACCTCTGCCTGAGCTATCACAGGAAATGTTCTGGAATAGAGTAAAAACAGTACGAAGAAGAATCCTATAGTTCCAATAAAAATTCCAATATCAACAAATGTAGGAGAGAACATTGTCCATGAAGATGGCAAATAATCCCTGTGCAATGAAGTTACAATGATTACAAATCTTTCAAACCACATTCCAATATTCACTACAATTGAAATTATAAAGGAAAACATAATACTTGTTCTTAATTTTTTAAACCACATGAATTGTGGAGAAAAAACATTGCAAGTCATCATAGACCAATAAGCCCACCAGTACGGTCCAGTAGCTCTGTTTAAAAAGGCATATTGTTCATACTCTACACCGGAATACCATGCAACAAATAATTCCGTAATATAAGCAACACCTACAATTGAACCTGTAATCATGATTACGATATTCATCAATTCAATGTGTTGAACTGTGATATAAGCTTCTAAATTTGAAACTTTTCTCATAATAATCAGCAACGTATTTACCATTGCAAACCCTGAGAAAACTGCTCCAGCAACAAAGTAAGGCGGAAAAATTGTAGTATGCCAGCCAGGAATAACTGACGTGGCAAAATCCATTGATACAATTGTGTGCACCGAAAGCACAAGCGGAGTTGCTAAACCTGCAAGAACTAAAGAAACTTCTTCAAATCGTTGCCAGTCTTTTGCTCTACCGCTCCAACCAAAACTCAATATAGAATATACTCTTTTATTAAAAGGAGTTATTGCTCTGTCACGCAACATGGCAAAATCAGGTAATAAACCAGTCCACCAAAATACTAATGAAACAGAAAGATAGGTAGAAATTGCAAATACATCCCAAAGTAATGGTGAGTTAAAATTCACCCAAAGAGAACCAAATTGATTCGGAATTGGTAAAACCCAATAGGCTAACCATGGACGACCCATGTGAATAATTGGAAATAAACCTGCCTGGATAACAGAGAAAATTGTCATTGCTTCAGCAGAACGGTTAATAGCCATTCTCCAACGCTGACGGAAAAGCAATAATACTGCCGAAATTAAAGTTCCAGCATGACCAATACCAACCCACCAAACAAAGTTCGTGATATCCCAAGCCCATCCAACAGTTTTATTTAACCCCCATGTTCCAATACCTGTAGAAACAGTGTAAATTATACAGCCTAAACCCCAAAGGAAGGCTATTAATGCAATTGAAAATACAATCCACCAATGTTTATTTGCTTTACCTTCAACAGGTGCTGCTACATCTACAGTTACATCATGATAAGTTTTATCACCTATAACTAAGGGTTTTCTAATGGTTGCTTCGTAGTGAGACGACATAATCCTTTATATTGATTCTTAATTAATTCTTTTTTTGTACTAAGTATTTCTAACTTTAACGTGATAAATCACATTAGGTTTTGTTCCAACATGCTCCAACAAATGATACATCCTTTCGTCAGCAACTAAGGCAGCCACTTCCGCATCTTTATCATTTATATCTCCAAATTTCATTGCTCCATTAGAACAAGCATTTGAACATGCCGTTTGGAATTCACCATCAATGATTACTCTTCCTTCGTTTTTAGCTTTCAAAATAGTTGCTTGTGTCATTTGAATACACATTGAACATTTTTCCATAACTCCACGAGAGCGAACATTAACATCCGGATTCAATACCATACGTCCTAAATCATCATTCATATGATAATCAAATTCACTGTTTTTGTTGTATAAAAACCAGTTAAAACGACGTACTTTATACGGACAGTTGTTAGCACAATAACGCGTACCAACGCATCTGTTATAAGCCATATGATTTTGACCTTGACGCGAGTGTGAAGTTGCCGCTACTGGACAAACTGTTTCACAGGGTGCATGGTTACAATGTTGACACATTACTGGCTGAAAGGAAACTTGAGGATTATCACCTGCCTTTTCCATTTCATTAAATGTAGATAATGAACTTGATAAACCTGCTATATTTTCTTTTCTTTCGTTATCACCTTCAAAAGTACTTTCGGAAGAATAATACCTGTCAATACGCAACCAGTGCATATCACGACTTCTTCTAATTTCAGCTTTCCCTACTACAGGAACGTTATTTTCAGCATGACATGCTATCACACAAGCACCACAACCGGTACATGAATTTAAATCTATAGAAAGATTAAAATGATGCCCGACAGAACGATCAAATGAAGACCACAAATCTACCTTAGTAGCTTCTACCTCCTTATGATCCAATGACACCATAGGTTGAGGATTCCAAATTTGAGCATCTTTTGTATTAAAAATTTCTAAAGATGTTTCTTTTATAATATCCCCTCTTCCCATCAATGTTTTCTGACCTTGAACACAAGCAAACTCATGTTCACCTTCAGCTTTTACCAAGGTTACTGATTGTACATTATTGAAACCTTTATATAAAGAATAGGCATTTAAACCCACCATCATTTCTTCCTTCAAAGCCGCTTTGCGACCGTACCCTAACGCCAAGCTAATAGTACCAACAGCCTGACCCGGTTGCACAATTACAGGAACATTTTCTAATTTAATTCCGTCTGCTGTGGTAATGCTAGCATAACTTCCGTTTAACCCCCCATTAGCAACAATTTCATTCGAAAGATCATATTTCTTAGCATCAGCATTCGAAACCGTAAGATAGTTATCCCAAGAAACTCTTGTAATTGGATCCGGAAATTCTTGTAACCAAGGGTTGTTTGCTTGTTGTCCATCCCCTAAACCAGTTTTGGTGTATAAAACAAGTTCTAGTCCTTCAGAAGCTTTTGATTGTGCCAAAGCAGTTGCAGCAGCACCATAATCAGCAGAACCTGCAGCTACAGTTGGTACAACACCCACATAAACACCATCATGCAACACTTTATTCCAAGAAGAACCTGCTATTATTGCCGAAGCATTCCCTTTAATATAATCGTAAAATGTACCAGTCATTCCATTTAAAGACAACAATACATCCTGAAATTGTTTGGTATTAAAAAGAGGACGGATCGTAGGCTGAGTAATCCCATAAGTTCCTTTGGTGAAACTTACATCATTCCATGATTCCAAATAATGAGGAACAGCTGCTGCAATTGTACTTACTAAAGCCGTTTCATCTTCTTTCAAAGAAAAAGATACTGATGTATCAACTTTCTTCAGTGCTTCAACAAAAGAAGTGCTGTCTGGTAAAGTATAGACTGGATTAACACCACTCATAATCAACGTATGAACACTTCCTGCTTTCATATCATTAATTAATTGATTCACTTTTTCATTTGAACCTTTTCTGATTTGTCTTACACCAGAGGTAGTAAAAGCCTCACTGGCCAATGCTTGATTGACAGCCAAAACTACTAACTGAGCATTTTTATCTTGAATACCAGAAACTAAAACTCCTTTTGCACCAGCAGCTTTTAACTGCTGAGCCGCTTTAGTAACTTCAGCTTTAAATTTATCTTCTAAAGTTACGCCAACAGAAGAACCTGTTACCACATTATAAATATGAACTAACGCTTGCTTTTGATTAGCCGTAGACATTGGCAAACGTTTATCAGCTGCAGCACCCGAGAGTGTCATATTAGCTTCTAACTGAAAATGACGAGACATTTTTCCTGCTTTTGGCACTCTTCCTTGCGTATAACCCGAATCATAACCCCCGCCTTGCCAGTCTCCAAGAAAATCAGCTCCAACAGAAACGATAAGAGATGCTTTTGAAAAATCATAATTAACTAAAGCTCTTTCTCCATAAACAGTTTCAAAAGCATCTAATGCTTCCGAAGAAGAAACAGCATCGTAAACAACATGTTTCGCATTTGGATTTTTGGCAATAAATTCAGCAATAAGCTTTTCTGATGATGGACTCGCCAATGTATTAGTCAAAAGCACCACTTGCCCGCCTTTTGCAGCAGCAGCAACGATACTAGACTTTATTTTAGAATCAACAGCAGACCAAGCCGCATTTTTACCTTCTATCTTTGGCTCCTTCAAACGCATACTGTCGTATAACGAAAGAATAGAAGCATGAATTCTTGCATTAGCACTAAACGCAGCACCTTGAATAGTATTATTATCTATTTTAATAGGGCGCCCTTCACGTGTTTTCACCAAAAGATTTGCAAAGTCAAAACCATCAAAAACTGACGTTGCATAATAATCGGCTACTCCGGGGATAATTTGTTCCGGCTGAAGCACGTAAGGAATAGACTTGTTAACCGGTCCTTCACAAGCCGCAAGCGTGGCTGCTGCTGTGCTAAAACCAACGTACTTTAAAAAATCACGACGTGATGTTGACGAAGATGACAAAGTACCATCATTTCCTAAAAATTCATCCGTAGGAATTTCTTCAACAAATTCGTTATTTCTAAGGGCCTCAACAACAGAACTATTTTGATCTAGCTCTTCAACACTTTTCCAGTATTTTTTGTTTGATGACATATATAAATATTAAAATCTTAATAATTTGATTAATAATGGCATTTACCACATTCTAAACCTCCCATTTGAGCCGCAGTCAACTTGTCTACACCGTATTTCTTAGAAAGCTCCTCGTGAATCTTAGTATAATATTCATTGCCTTCCATTTTTACCTCAGTTTTCCTGTGACAATCAATACACCAACCCATTGTTAAAGGAGCGAATTGTTTTTGAATCTCATATTCTTGTACTGGACCGTGACAAGTTTGACATTCAATACCAGCCACCGTTACGTGTTGCGAGTGATTAAAATAAACAAAATCCGGCAAGTTATGAATACGAACCCATTTTACAGGCTGTGTTTTACCTGTGTACGTTTGAGTTGTTTGATCCCAACCAACTGCTGTATATAATTTCTGAATTTGCTCATCATAAAACGCCTTACTGTATTCAGGAGTAGCTGTTGTTTCAGCAACTTCAGCAATATTCTTATGACAATTCATACAAACATTCAATGAAGGAATTCCAGCATTCTTACTAACTCTTGCCGAGGAGTGACAATACTTACAGTTGATCTCATTATCTCCAGCATGTATTCTATGAGAATAATGAATCGGCTGAACTGGCGCATAATCCTGGTCAACACCAATTTGCATCAGATAACCATATACAAAATACGCACTCGCCAACAACAAAAACACAGAAGTAACCAATACTAAAAACTGATTTCTAACAAACGATTTCCAAATAGGTGTTGTTGGAGTTTTTGGAGCAACTTCAATACCATTTGCTTTTGCTACTTTAGTTAACACATTATTTACAAGAAACAACATTACCACAAGAACTAACATCACCAAGGACAAAGCCCCTAAAATAATATTATTCGAAACCCCACTGTCTGCATCAGCTGTTCCCGGAACCGCCTCAGTACCTGAAGCTGCTGCAGGAGCCTCCGCTTTTGGCTCTGAAGTGTAAGCAATTATATTATCAATATCAGCATCCGATAATTGAGGAAAAGCAGACATTACGGCCTTGTTATTTTCCTCATAAACTTTTACAGCTTGAGCATCTCCTGATTTGATAAGATCTGAACTATTACGAACCCACTTATGAAGCCATGAAGCATCATATTTAGCACCCACGCCTCTAAGAGCCGGTCCTGTTGCTTTCGCATCAAGTTTGTGACATGCCGCACAGTTAGCATTAAAAAGCTCTTTACCCTTAACCGGATCAGCACTTTGTGAAGTAGCTGTAGCATCCGCAGTAACATCCGCTACTGCTGGAGTAGCTTCTTGAGCAAATGAAGTAAAGGAAACAGACAGCATTAAAGCTATGCTAAGAATTAATTTCCTTGAGATCGAATTATGGTTACCCACCTTTTTCATATAGTATAATGATTATCTACTAAAAATTGGCACAGTTTTTTCTAATTATTTTTATAAAAACTGATCCTTTATTTTAAACTTGCACAAAAATACGACTTAAGAACTACTCTCAAAACCTTAAAATAGTCTTAATTTCAATTTATATCTATTCTAAATAATATTCTGAGTTTAGTATGATTTATTAAATAGTACTTTTACACAAAAACAATCACATTATGAGAATTTTAGCCTCCAAAAAAGCTTTTTTTATCACTATTGCATTTTGTATATCTTATATACATGCAATTGCACAAGACAAAAACTTAACCGTTAATCAAGACCCTAAATTTGAACAATTACTAAATGAAAAGAGAAAAACAAATATTACTAATGCTATAAATGACCAATATAAAATTCAAATATTTAGTGGCGAAAGTGAAAAAGCAAGAAACACTCTTAATCAATTTAGACAACAATTTCGAGATATTGACGGCACCATTATTTTTTTTACTCCAAACTACAAAGTTTGGGTTGGGAATTTCAAAACACGAATTGAAGCAGAACGAAATCTAATAGAGATCAAAAAAAGCTATTCCAATGTACATTTGATAAAGCCTAACAAATAAAACAGCATCAGTAATCATGCATCTCCTATTTTAAAAAAACCACTTCAAAAGTGGTTTTTTTGTTTTTATAATTGGATTAAAAAAAACCAAAGACAATTGAAAAATAGCAAAATTATCATCTAATAAACTTAAAAAATATTCAAATTATATAAAATCAAGCTCTCTATTATTTGAAATAAGCAAACTCCTATCCCACTCTCGATTAAATAAAAAAAAGTTGTCACTTTTCCTTACCAAATAAAAATCAGTGTTAAAACAAAAAACTTTTATTCAGCCATTAAAAAAGCTTTTCAAGACTAAACCTGTCTTTGTTTAAAACAAAAAAATCCCGACTAGTCGGGATTTTAATTAAAACAATATAATTCTATTTCAATTTCTTCTTAATTGCTACCTCATGGTAAGATTCAATAACATCTCTTTCTTCAATGTCATTATATCCCTTGATCTGAATTCCACAATCATAGCCTTTAGCAACCTCTTTAACATCATCTTTGAAACGTTTCAATGCTATCAGTTCACCTGTATGCACCACCACACCATCTCTAATGATTCTCATTTTAGCGCTTCTGGAAATTTTACCGTCCATTACCATACAACCCGCAATAGAACCTACTTTAGAGATTTTGAATATCTCTCTAATCTCCGCTGTACCCAAAATTTCTTCTTTCATTTCTGGAGCTAACATCCCTTCCATGGCATCTTTCAAGTCATCAATTGCAGCATAAATAATAGAATAGTAACGGATATCAATTTCTTCTTTATCTGCTAATTGTCTTGCGTTTCCAGCAGGACGAACATTAAATCCGATGATGATTGCATCAGATGCCGAAGCCAACATTACGTCAGTTTCTGTAATTGCACCAACCCCTTTATGAATAATATTAATTTGAATTTCTTCGGTAGATAATTTAGAGAACGAATCAGACAATGCTTCAACAGAACCATCCACATCTCCCTTAAGGATAATATTTAATTCTTTAAATTGACCCAATGCTATTCTACGTCCAATTTCATCCAATGTAATATGTCGTTGTGTACGTACAGACTGCTCACGCATCAATTGAGAACGTTTTGAAGCAATTTGTTTGGCTTCTTTTTCATCTTCAAAAATATTGAACTTATCCCCTGCAGTGGCTGCTCCATCAAGACCCAGAACAGAAACCGGAGTTGAAGGTCCCGCAACTGTAACTATATTCCCTCTTTCATCATGCATGGCTTTTATCTTACCATGATGCTTCCCTGCTAACATATAATCACCAACTCGTAACGTTCCATGCTGTACTAATATGGTAGAAACATATCCTTTTCCTTTATCAAGAAATGCCTCAACCACTGTACCTTGAGCCGCTTTATTTGGATTTGATTTTAAATCTAAAAGTTCCGCTTCTAACAATACCTTCTCTAATAATTCTTTGACACCTGTACCAACTTTTGCAGAGATATCATGAGATTGAATTTTCCCACCCCAATCTTCTACTAGTAAATTCATACCCGCTAATCTTTCTTTTACTTTTTCAGGATTGGCATTAGGCTTGTCAATTTTATTAATGGCAAATATAATAGGAACGCCTGCTGCTTGAGCATGACTGATCGCTTCTTTCGTTTGTGGCATGATGTCATCATCCGCAGCAATCACAATAATTGCAATATCCGTAACTTGAGCACCACGCGCACGCATCGCTGTAAAAGCTTCGTGACCCGGTGTATCTAAGAATGCAATTTTTTGTCCGTTATCCAAAGTTACTCCGTAGGCACCAATATGTTGTGTAATTCCTCCAGACTCCCCTGCGATTACGTTTTCTTTACGAACGTAATCCAGTAACGATGTTTTACCGTGATCTACGTGACCCATTACCGTAACAATAGGCGCTCTGAACACTAAATCTTCTTCTCTATCTGCAACAACCTGAATTGCTTCTTCAATATCTACCGTGATAAATTCAACTTCATAACCAAACTCATCCGCAACGATTGTCAATGTTTCCGCATCAAGACGCTGATTCATGGTAACCATGATTCCAAGCGACATACAAGTTCCAATAACTTTTGTAATTGGCACATCCATCATGATGGCAATTTCACCAACGGTAACAAACTCAGTAACCTTAATCGTTTTGCTTCCTTCGTCTATGGCTCTTTGCTCGTCATCTGATTTTTGACGGTGCGTATCTCTTTTATCTCTTCTATATTTAGCTGCTTTAGATTTACCTCCTTTTCCTTGAAGTTTTTCTAAAGTCTCTCTAATTTGGTTTTTTACTTCTTCTTCCGTAGGCTCTACTTTAGCAACAATAGCAGGTCTGTTTCCTCTTACGAAACCAGGTCTTGCACTTCTGTTAGCATTAAATCCGCCACCACCAACATTTGGCGTAATCTTGTTAGGATTTGGCGCTCCCGGAACTCCTGGAACTGCAGGCGGCCTAGGAACTCCTGGTTTAGGAGCAATCCTTTTACGCTTGTTTTTATTTGCATTAGCCGCAGCCGATCCTGGAGCACCCGGTTTATTAGGAGTGATTTTAGGTTCTTCTTTTTTCTTTTTTGGTTTGTTGAATTGTGACAAATCAATGATCTGCCCTGTCAAAGTAGTTCCTGATAATTTTTGATATTGCGTTGTGATGGTTTCATCAACAGGCACGTCATCAGTTTTAGCAATTTCCGTTTTCACTACCTCTTTTGGTTCAGCAGGGACTGCTTTTACAGTCTCTTTTTTTACCTCTTTAATTCCAACAACCGGTTTTATCTCTTTTTTATCTGAAACAGGTTTTTCATCTAAAGGTTTTTCTGGCGACAGTTTTTCTGTTGAAGCTTCTTTTTGAATTGCTTTCACCTCAGCTACTTTAGCAACTGGAGTCTCCACTTTTTCAACCGCTTTCACAGGAGTGACGATGGAAGGTTTTTTAGGATTAAGATCAATCTTACCTACCTGAACAGGACCCGCTATAACTGCTCTCGCTTTTATAACTTCTTGCTGTTTCAGACGCTCTTCCTCAATCTTACGTTTGTCTTCGATTTCTTTCTCTCGTTCTAAACGCAAAGCCTCTTTTTCTTTTCTTTTTTCTTCCCCAACTTCTTTCGAAGCTTCTTTATTCCCTTTGTCACCTGCAAACTGACCGCACAAGACATTGTATACATCATCAGAAATTTTTGTGTTTGGGTTTGCTTCAATAGCTATCCCTTTATCTTTTAGATAATCCACAGCTCTTTCCAAAGAAATATTCAATTCCCTTAAAACTTTGTTTATTCTAATAATTCTCTCTTCAGACATAAAACCTTTTTATTATTACCTTTTTTGTTATTCCTCACTTTACTCCCGACTCGATACCTACCGAGCAAGAATTAATTGTAAAATGGCATGTTTATCGTTGAAGACTCAATGACTAACTGTCAAATTCTTCTTTCAATATTCTCATTACATCCAGAATCGTTTCCTCTTCCAGGTCTGTTCTTCGTACTAAATCTTCTACATCTTGTTTTAAGATACTTTTTGCAGTATCCAATCCAATTTTTGCAAATTCTTCAATAACCCAGTCTTCAATTTCATCTGAAAACTCTGTTAATTCAACATCATCATCATCAGCGGTAGCACCAGCAACATCACCTTCACGAATAACGTCTAATTCATAGCCCGTTAATAAGCCCGCTAATTTGATATTGTGTCCCCCACGACCAATCGCTTTTGAAACTTCTTCAAGCTTCAAGAAAACCTCTGCTCTTTTAGTCTCTTCATTGATCTTGATCGAAGATACTTTTGCAGGGCTTAATGCTCTTGTGATAAACAATTGAATGTTGCTTGTATAATTGATAACATCTATATTCTCATTACCTAATTCACGCACGATTCCATGAATACGAGACCCCTTCATACCTACACAAGCCCCCACAGGATCTATTCTGTCGTCATAAGAATCAACAGCTACTTTTGCTTTTTCGCCGGGTATCCTAACCACTTTCTTTACCATGATTAAACCATCAAATACTTCCGGAATTTCTTGCTCAAACAATTTTTCCAAGAACTTCTCCGAAGTTCTAGACATAATAATTTGAGGTTTATTTCCCTTCAACTCAACGCTTTCAATTATCCCTCGGACATTATCACCCTTGCGGAAAAAATCAGAAGGTATTTGTTTTTCTTTTGGCAAAATAATTTCATTGCCTTCATCATCAACTAAAATCACAACTCTTGGACGCACATGGTGCACTTCGGCGGTGTAAATATCTCCTATTAAATCTTTAAACTGCTTGTAAAGATTGGTGTTATCGTGTTCATGAATTTTAGAAATCAAATTCTGACGCAAAGCTAAAATTGCTCTTCTTCCTAAATCAATTAATTTAACTTCTTCAGAAACCTCTTCTCCAATTTCAAAATCAGGCTCTATTTTTCTAGCTTCAGTCAATGTAATTTCAAGGTGATCAAAATCCAAGTCTTCATCCGCAACAATTACTCTTCTTTGCCAAATCTCCATATCTCCTTTATCAGGATTTATAATGATATCGAAATTATCATCTGAACCGTATTTTTTTTTCAATGCATTTCTAAATACATCTTCTAAAATTGCCATAAGCGTTACACGATCAATAAGTTTATCATCTTTAAACTCTGAGAATGAATCGATCAATGCTAAATTTTCCATGCGAATTCTTTAATTAAAATGTTACTGTAACAATTGCTTCTTTAATGTCTCCATAAGGTAGTTTAAGTTCTTTTTGAACGGTCTCCTTCCCTTTACCAATCTTTTTTGGCTCTCTTGCTTCCCATGACAAAATTACAAAATCATCATTAGCTTCCACTAATTCCGCTTCAATTATTTCTGCTCCAGTTTTCACAATCAATGTACGCCCTATATTTTTCTTGTATTGTCTGATCAATTTCAATGGAGATCCTACTCCTACCGAAGCCACTTCTAAAGAAAAATCCTGCTCCTCACGGTCCAGGTTATTGTCTAGTGAACGGCTCACATCAATACAATCCTGAAGCGCTACTCCATTATCTCCATCCAAGGTCACAATAACCTTAAAAGCATCCGTGATAATCAGGTCTATCAAAAAAATTGACGGCTTCTCTAACAGGCCTTCTGCCAATAACGTGTTTACTTTCTCTTTAAATGTCATATGCTTATAAAAAGAGGGGACATTTAGTCCCCTCATTATCTAGATTTTAATAAATAACGGTGCAAATATAGTGTTTTTTTTTATAAACCAAAATAATCGATTGCTCTAAAATAATTTCTTATCTTTAATGAACAATGCGAATCAAGGGTTAAAATGTTAAGTTTATAAAAGCGGAAGCGATTTTTCCGAAGATATGAATCAACAGTCCTT
>NZ_RYDJ01000150.1:0-1257 GCF_003970355.1 Flavobacterium bomense
CTTCCGCTTGAAGCACGACATCAAATGCTGGAGTTTCATCATCGATAACGTAACCACTAATTTGTGCGTAAATCAGTTTTGGAAATTTCTTGCGTAAAGCAACTGCATCCAATCCTAATAGTTTTGCTGATGAAGGTTTGAAATTAGAAATCACAACATCAGCAGATGCAATTTGAATCATAACTATTTCAAAATCATCGGCGTTTTTAAATCAGCCCAAAGAATTGTTTTCTTATAATTCACACTACTATAATAAGCAGATTGTGTGTTTTCTTGCTCTGATTCCAACCGCCAACTTCGAGTTATGTCTCCATTATTCGAAGGATTTTCTACTTTCAAAACGGTTGCGCCAAGTTCTGCAAAAAACATTCCAACAGCTGGACCAGCCAAAACTCCGGCAAGTTCAACTACTTTTAAATCTGTAAATAATTCTTTTTTATTCATTTAGAAAACAAATCAATTTAATGAGCATCGCTTAATTTAGTATTTGGATCCAAAGGCCAATACATCAAAACCGAACAATTTCCGCTGCGTGGATCGTCTAAATAATCAAACAATGGTTCTACTAAAATGAATCCACATTTGGTTTGAGCTGTAACCGTTGGATCAATAATTTCGCCTTTTATCAATTTATCACAGTATTCAGCAATGGTCATTTGGTCTTTCACTTTATCAAAACCTATTGGCATTCCAGCAGTCATTTGTCCTAAACAACCCAGTTCTCTAGCTACTTCTTGACGCGCATTGTAAATTTCTCTCCCAATTCCTTTTCCCTGATAATCTGGATGCACCGAAACGTCTAAACCATACAACCATTCTGCTTTAGGATTGTGTGTTCCTAACCATAAATTGTCCGAAATCTCCAAGAAAGTGTGATGTCCTTTGTGATGATTTTGCATTAAAGTCGTAGTTGCGGCAATAACTCTGTCGCCATCTAAAACAATCATTTGCCCTTCAGGAAAAATCTCGATATGTCTTTTATATTGCGCTTCCGTCATTAATTCTTCTTCCGATAAGGTTGGAAAAACAATTTTTTGAAGCTCGGCTTCTTGCTTTGCGTATTCTGGCGTAGCAGTTTGTAAAGTATATTTGCCTAAAATTTCTTTTTTCATAATTTGGGTATTTTATATTGTTGTTTGATTTTACTTTTCTATAACCACATTAGCGTGGAATTCTTTTTTAAATCTACACAGACAACTTAATTTTTTCCTACAAAAAAAAGGGTATATGGTAGAACCTGCCCGAATGATAGTGAAT
>NZ_RYDJ01000151.1:0-1256 GCF_003970355.1 Flavobacterium bomense
AATCGCAGCAGCAGCCTGATCTTGAGTAGAGAAAATGTTGCAAGATGACCAAGTCACTTCAGCACCAAGAGCAATTAAAGTTTCAATTAAAACTGCAGTTTGGATAGTCATATGCAAACATCCTGCAATACGAGCACCAGCAAGTGGTTGTTCGTCTTTATATTCTGCACGAAGCGCCATTAAACCTGGCATTTCAGCTTCCGCCAATTCAATTTCTTTTCTTCCCCAAGCCGCTAGAGAAATGTCTTTTACTTTGAAAGCCACATAAGGCATAGTCGATGTACTCATTTATAGTATATTTGTAATTATAAAATTTTTGCAAATTTACACAATAACTTATAATTTAAAAAGCATTCAGGAACATTTATGAATTGTTTAATTCTGTAATCTTTTGAATTATAATGAAATAATTATTTTAAGAAGCTATTTCCTGCTGTACACTATATCTTTTATGGCGAACACCGCCATAAAAGGATGCCGTTTCCATCAGGACTAAAACCTCGATAACCAACGATGCCATTATATAAAATCATAAACTTCTCCCGAAGCGTCGGGACCACAACTCAAATCCTAATTTGGAAAATCACCGAATCCCTAGAGGAATTATTGGGACAAGTAGTTTTGAAAGAAAAAACCCAAGTCCGATTGAATAAAATGAAATCCGAAATGCACCAAAGGGCTTTTTTGAGTGTACGTATGCTCTTGAAGGAAGCTGGTTACACGGATTTCGAATTGCATTATGACGAATTTGGAAAACCTTATTTTCTAGATGGTAACCACATTTCTATTACACATTCGCATCATTTTTCAGCAATAATTATCAGCGAAGATACAGTAGGAATAGACATCGAGCTGCAAAGAGAAAAAATAATCCGAATCGCTGATAAATTTATAAATGAAAAAGAACTTAGCAGATTACGAAGTTTTGACGCTATTGAATATATCAAAAAACTAACCGTGAAATGGGGAGCCAAAGAAGCCATCTTCAAAATCCGAAACGAAAAAGGAATCAGTTTCAAAGATCACATTCAAGTCAACGCATTTGAACTTAATGACAAAAAAACCATTGCCAAACTTCATTTCGAAGGAATAGTAAAGGAGTTCAATATTATTTTCGAAGAATTCGAGAATTTTACTTTAGTTTACGCTTTCGAAAAATAAATTTAAACAGAGATTTTAAAATCTGTGCTAATCTGTGAAATCTGTGGCTAAAAATTAAATAATAATTTGCGAATTTGCGGTCTAAATTAATTATG
>NZ_RYDJ01000152.1:0-1253 GCF_003970355.1 Flavobacterium bomense
ATAACCGTTGCCTCACTTTCTAAAACGGTTTGAATTAATTCTTTTTTTGTAGCTAATTTTTTATTTAAGTTGTCGATTTTATCCATTAACCAACTCGAAGTTATTCCTTCCA
The DNA here is from genome assembly GCF_003970355.1 of Flavobacterium bomense. Classification (NCBI taxonomy): domain Bacteria; kingdom Pseudomonadati; phylum Bacteroidota; class Flavobacteriia; order Flavobacteriales; family Flavobacteriaceae; genus Flavobacterium; species Flavobacterium bomense. The sequence goes on from NZ_RYDJ01000152.1 coordinate 113, forward strand.
TTGGTAATTCTCTTGCGGGATAAATATCTAATAAAATTATTTCATCAAAAGCAGCTAAGCTTTTGGCAAAATCATCGGCAAAATCTTTAGTTCTGCTAAATAAATGGGGTTGAAAAATAGCCAAAACTTTTTGGTTTGGATACAATTCTCGAACCGCTTGATGAACCGCATTTATTTCGGTTGGATGATGCGCATAATCATCAATATAAATTAATTTTTCACTTTTAATTTGATACGAAAATCGGCGCTTGATTCCTTTAAATGAGCGCAAAGCACTAGTAATGTTTTCAGTTGGGAGGCCGAAAGTTTTTGCCATTGCCAATGCCATTAACGCGTTCATTAAATTGTGTTTTCCGGGTAAGCCGAATTCAATATTTTCTAAAGTTTCTGTTGGTGTTTTTACATCATAAACGTATTGACTATTAATGATTCTTATGTTGAAAGCGGAGAAATCAGCAGCTTCATTTATCGCACAAGTAATTCCTTTTAAAGGCAATCCTTTTGTGACGAAAAGCTTGCTTTTGTCTTCTACTTTATCTGCAAATTCTGTAAAGGAAGCTTCAATCGCCGATTTGTCTCCGTATATGTCCAAATGGTCTGCATCCATTGAGGTTACGCAAGCTATATCGGGATGCAAATGCAAAAAAGAACGGTCAAATTCATCAGCTTCGACAACGGTTATGGTTTTTCCGTTTCCTATTAAATTTGAATTATAATTTTCGACAATTCCGCCAACAAAAGCGGTTACATCTACGCCACTTTGGTATAAGATGTGTCCTAAAATACTAGAAGTTGTTGTTTTTCCGTGTGTTCCAGCTACCGCAAAACAAAACGTATCTTTTGTTATAATTCCAAGAACTTCGGCTCTTTTCTTTACTTCATAATCTCTCTCCAAGAAATAATTCCATTCCGAATGTGTTTTTGGAACTGCTGGAGTGATAATTACCAAGGTGTTTTCTGGATAGTAATCAGCAGGAATTAAATCGATTTTATCCTCAAAATGAATGTCAATCCCAAGCTGCTGTAAGTCTATTGTAAGTTCGGTTTCGGTTTTGTCATAACCAGACACATTCTTGCCAATGGCTTTGAAATAACGTGCCAAAGCACTCATCCCAATTCCTCCGATTCCTATAAAATAAAC
>NZ_RYDJ01000153.1:0-1251 GCF_003970355.1 Flavobacterium bomense
CAATGTTTGTGATTGATTGAAATCGAAAGAATTCATCATACCTACTGCATATTTTTCTTTGGCATAATTGTAAGCTTCTTGTCTGGCTTCTAAAGCGGAAAGGGCAGATTCATAAGCATTCAAACCGCCTTTGGCTTCTGTAAAAGCTGTGTAAACATTTCTTTGCAAAGTTAATTCTTCTTGCTCAACTGCAATTTTAGATTTTTCTAAACTTACTTTCGAACGCTCCACATTATTTCTGGCAGAAAACCCGTTAAAAATTGGAATCGATAATTGAGCCCCAAAAGCTTGCCCTCTGTTGTCCGCAAATTGTTGACCAAAAGGAGCTGCGGGTTGAGAAGCACCTGTTTGAAAATCAAAACTATCTGCGTACGAAATTCTCGTATTAACATTATAGAAACCTTGTAATGTTGGTTGAAAACCTCCTTTGGCAATGGCTACATTTTTTTCGGCAATTTCTAAATTGGTTTTGGCAATTTTCAATTCGGTTCTTTGCTCTTTTGCTTTGTCGTAAACAGCTATTGGAGTTTGAGCCAATATATTGTTTTCGTCTTTGACAGAAGTATCATCGGTTACGTCAAAATCATAAAACTCCTTCAATTGTAACAATTGAGCCAAACTCAACTTTGAAATTAACAAAGCATTTTCGGCAGTCACTACTCTTTGTCCATCAGAAGCCACAGTCGCTTTTATGTCTAACAAATCACCACGCGGAACGGAACCCGCTTTTACCAGTTCATCCGAACGAAGTAATTGCTTTTCATTAATTGCCTTTTGTTCTTGTTGCACTTTCAAATTTTCTTTATTAAAAAGCACTTGCAAAAAAGCGTTGGCAACATTTAGCGCTACATCTTCCTGCATTTTTTTCAATTGGTATTTCGCAGCAAGAATCGAAAGATTGGCTCTTCGAAGCGTATTTTGATTTTGCATTCCTTTGTAAATATCAAAACCAACTCCTGCACCCATTGAGGAATATTGAGTAGTTTGATTTCGCAAAATTCCGGTAGTCGGGTCTTGATTCAAACCGATATTCCAAGAATGTGAAGCATTGGAATTAAACGAAGGAATAAAATTTCCTATGGCTCCTTTTTTATCAATACCTGCCGTTTTAGTGTCTAATTCGGTTTGTTTGATAGAGATATTGTTGTCTAGAGCGTATTTTATACATTCTGTTAGAGACCATTGTTTTGTTTGAGCCTGAATCGACAAGCTAAACAGCAGGATAATAACGAGAGGGATACAATTAATTTT
>NZ_RYDJ01000154.1:0-1251 GCF_003970355.1 Flavobacterium bomense
CTCGAGTGGATATTGTTGATCATTTTACAAATAAAAATGGATTCAAATCACCCTATAACATAAATGTTTTTAACTGGAATGCTAAAATTGTTTTTACAACTAATACTGGAATCTATTTTTACAATACTACCACCAATAGGTTTGAACCTTTTGAACCTTTAAACAAACTTTTTGATCCTTCAAAAAATATACGAAAAATACTTCAATCTCCAGATAGAACATGGTTTATTCAAGATGATGAGGCTGGTTATTTTTTATCCAAAAATCAACAATTATACATCGATTTATTTCTTAATTTGCAAGGAAGTTTTAACCGAGGAATGGAATGTATCTATCCTTTACCCAATAATAAAGTTTTATTTGGAACTAATTCTGGGATTTTTCAATATAATTTAGACCAAAGTCAAAACAAACAAATCTAAAATCTAAATTCAATTCATTATGAGTACTCCAAAATTTGCAACAAACGCATTACACGCAGGACACGACGTTACTAAAACAGCAGGAACCAGAGCGGTCCCAATCTATCAAACTAGTTCTTATGTATTTAATAATTCAGATCACGCTGCCAATTTATTTGGACTTGCCGAAGCGGGATTTATATATACAAGATTAAATAATCCAACAAACGATATACTAGAACAACGATTGGCAGCCCTCGAAGGTGGAATAGCAGCAGTAGTTACAGCCTCGGGAACGGCAGCCATTGCAACATCATTATTGGTTTTGCTCAAGACAGGCGATCATATCGTGGCCTCCAATAGTTTATATGGTGGAACCTATAATTTGTTAAAAGTGACTTTGCCAAGATTAGGAATCACAACTACGTTTGTAGATCCATCAGATGCAAGCAATTTCACCAAAGCCGCCAATGAAAACACAAAAGTATTTTTTGCAGAGAGTTTAGGAAATCCAAAATTAGACGTATTGGATTTGAAAGCCATTTCAGCGGAAGCCAAAGCTTTTAAAGTTCCTTTTATTGTGGACAATACGGTTCCTTCTCCTTATTTATTGAACCCAATCGAATACGGAGCCAATATTGTGATTCATTCCTTGACCAAATATATTGCAGGAAACGGAACGTCACTTGGAGGAGCCGTTATCGATGCAGGAACTTTCGATTGGAGCAGCGGAAAATTCCCTGAATTTACGGAGCCCTCGGCAAGTTACCACGGATTGGTTTATCACGAAGCGCTAGGAAACGCTGCTTTTATTGCTAAAGTTCGTATCGAAGGTTTAAGGGATTACGGA
>NZ_RYDJ01000155.1:0-1249 GCF_003970355.1 Flavobacterium bomense
AATTTTCCAAGCGGAACTGCTAAAGCTAAATAATCTAAAGTGGTTCTTTTAGCGGTTGCACTAGATGTTCCTGATTTTTGTTTGGTATTGCTACTGCTTGCGGCAAGTGTGAAATTAGTCCATTTTAAGTTTCCATATCCAGCGGGATTCTGGAAATTGATTCGTGTACTATCAGGAATCATTGAAATTCCTCCCATCGAGCGGCTTTCTACATTTCCGTTAAACCTAGACTCCCCAATTCCATAAAATGAATACGGTGAGGACGTACCCTCTTGTGAAAACACAACTAATGACAACAATAAACAAGAGCTTATTAGAAATTTTTTAATCATTTTTGATTTTATATTGAAATGTTTGATTCAAACTTTCAAGAAGGAAATTTGAATTGGCAAATATGGTATTTTTTAATCGTTTAGCCAAAAAAACTGAGTCTCCACCCGTTAAAATTATTATAAATTTTGAATATTGGCCCTTTATTTCGGCTATGCAACCCTCAATTTCAAATACTAACCCATTAACGACTCCTGAATGAATAGATTCTGAGGTAGACTTACCTATAAAACGTTTGGGTTTTTCTAAAGTCAGCAAGGGTAATTTTGCTGTAAAATGATGCAATGATTCGTATCGTAATCTCAAGCCAGACGAGATTGCCCCACCAAGATAATTATCGTTTTCGTCGATAAAATCGTAAGTCACACAAGTCCCCGCATCTATCACCAATCTATTTTGATTGGGATATTGAAGTGTTGCACCCGCAGCTAGAACCATTCTATCAATACCCAAAGTTTGTGGTGTTTCATAACAATTGACAAAAGGAAAGGGATCGGTTTGTGACACAAAATGAATATTTACCGCATCTTTAAAGCTAATAAATGCTTGTTTTTCGACATCTGAAACCGATGCTATGACTAAATGAGTTGTATTTTTATACTTTTCTAAAATATTTTCAATATTTTTTTCAAGCGCTGTTTTTAGAAAAACAAAAGATTCCAAAAGAGTATTACCCTCAAAAACAGCAGCTTTAATTCTGGTATTCCCTACATCGACAGCTAGAATCATAATTTAAATTTAACGTTGCAAAGGTACGAATAGATTTTTTTTAATAATTGTTTTGTATAAATTAAAAATCATTCTATATTTGCACCCGCAAACAAGTTTAGTGAACTCCAAATTAAATAAGAGTAAAGTGAGCTATTAGCAAGGTACCTTAGCTCAGATGGTAGAGCAATGGACTGAAAATCCATGTGTC
>NZ_RYDJ01000156.1:0-1248 GCF_003970355.1 Flavobacterium bomense
CGATTGTAGAATTAAGTTCGAAAGCGATTTATAGAACCAAAAGGGCATTCGATTTTCATATAAAACCGCAGCCATCTTTCAACAAACAATTCGATTTGTTGTTGAATAATTTGAATGACAATCATTTTAATGGGTACAAAAATTATTTGTTTTGTTCGAATGATGCGCAGGCTAAACGTTTTCAAGATATTTTTGAAACACTTGATGAAGAAAACGCTGAGAATATTCGGAAGCAATACAACACGATTGTTCTGCCCATTTATCAAGGGTTTATAGACGAAGAAAATCAATTGGCTTGTTATACCGATCACCAAATTTTTGAGCGTTATCATAAATTCAGCATCAAAAGCAACATTTCGAAGAAGCAAAATATTACTTTAAAAGAGCTGACAACTTTGACGGTTGGCGATTATGTAACCCATATCGATCACGGAATTGGACGATTTGGAGGTTTGCAAAAAATTCAGGTCGAAGGCAAAACCCAGGAAGCCATAAAACTTGTTTATGCTGATAATGATATTGTGTATGTGAGCATTCATTCACTTTATAAGATTTCGAAATACACCGGAAAAGATGGAACGCCACCCAAAATTTATAAACTGGGTTCGAATGCTTGGAAGATTCTAAAACAGAAAACCAAGGCTCGTGTCAAACATATTGCGTTCAATTTGATTCAATTGTACGCCAAAAGAAAATTAGAAAAAGGATTCCGTTTTGCGCCCGACAGTTATTTACAAAACGAATTAGAAAGTTCCTTTATTTACGAAGACACGCCAGACCAAACCAAATCTACTGCCGAAGTCAAAGCCGATATGGAAAGCGACCGACCGATGGATCGCCTGGTTTGTGGGGACGTGGGCTTCGGGAAAACCGAAGTTGCGATTCGTGCCGCTTTCAAAGCCGTGGATAATAGTAAACAAGTCGCGATTTTAGTTCCTACGACGATTTTGGCATACCAACATTACCGCACTTTTACCGAAAGATTGAAAGATATGCCGGTTTCTGTTGGTTACTTGAATCGTTTTAGAACTGCCAAACAAAAAGCCGAAACACTCAAACAATTGGCCGAAGGAAAATTGGATATTGTGATTGGAACACATCAATTGGTCAATAAAAATGTGGTTTTCAAAGACCTTGGATTGTTGATTGTCGACGAGGAACAAAAATTTGGCGTCAACGTAAAAGACAAACTTAAAACCATTGCTGCCAATGTCGATACTTTAACCTTAACGGCAACGCCAATTCCAA
>NZ_RYDJ01000157.1:0-293 GCF_003970355.1 Flavobacterium bomense
GATTTGAAAGAGTTATATAAAACAGTTTGGGAACTGTCTATGAAAGACATTATCGATATGTCTCGTCAAAGAGGGTATTTTGTAGATCAATCGCAATCCTTGAACTTGTTTATGCAAGATGCAAATTATTCTAAATTGACTTCAATGCACTTTTATGCTTGGCAGTCGGGTTTGAAAACTGGAATGTATTATTTGAGAACAAAAGCAGCAGTTGATGCGATAAAATTTACCTTGAACAACGACAAAAAAGCGGAGCCATTAGAAGTTAAAGAGCCATCCGCAGAACAGGTACT
>NZ_RYDJ01000157.1:303-1248 GCF_003970355.1 Flavobacterium bomense
TGTTGAAGTGTCAGCCGAAGAATACAGAGCAATGATCGAATTGGCAAAAAATGCCGGACCAGAAGATTGCGAAATGTGTGGTTCATAATCAATTTGACAATAATCCATAAAATTAAAAAATCACCATTTTGTTGACGTCAACAATATGGTGATTTTTTAATTTTTGATAACACAACCCCTAATAAATTTAAAATTTACTAGGGTTTTTCAGTTATGAAATAGGTATTAAACCGTTGCAATATTCTCGACAGCCACCCTCATTTCTTTTGCAGCAGCGACCATTTCGATTAATGCTTTTTTAGTTTCGTCCCAATGTCTGGTTTTCAATCCACAATCAGGATTCACCCAAAGTTGATCTGCAGGAACTACAGCAGCAGCTTTTTCTAATAAATGGACCATTTCATTTCGTGATGGAACTCGTGGCGAGTGAATGTCATAAACTCCTGGTCCGATTTCATTCGGGTATTTAAAATCAGCAAAAACATCCAATAATTCCATTTGCGAACGCGAACATTCGATAGTGATAACATCGGCATCCATATCGGCAATATTTTGGATAATGTCATTGAATTCACTGTAACACATATGCGTATGAATTTGGGTGTCATCTTTTACACCAGAAGCTGAAATTCGAAAGGCTTTTATTGCCCAATCTAAATAGTTTGCCCATTCCTCTTTACGCAAGGGTAATCCTTCACGAATGGCAGGTTCGTCAATTTGGATGATTTTGATTCCTGCTTTTTCTAAATCGACTACTTCGTCACGTATCGCCAAAGCAATTTGCGTGCAGGTTTCAGAACGCGATTGATCGTTACGAACAAAAGACCATTGCAAAATAGTAACTGGACCAGTCAACATTCCTTTTACCCATTTTTGCGTAAGCGATTGTGCAAATTCAGCCCATTTTACCGTCATTGGATTGGGACGGGAAACATCACCATAAAT
>NZ_RYDJ01000158.1:0-1246 GCF_003970355.1 Flavobacterium bomense
GTTTTGGAATCACCATTTATGCCATTCTTAAAAACCCGAAAAAACAGTAAACAGTATTCAGTTTTTAGTGTTCAGTTAGCACAAACGAAATCTGAAATCTAAAATCAACAATTTAAAATGAATACACTCCAAGCTATTATTATTGCTATTGTCGAAGGCCTAACAGAATATCTTCCTATTTCTTCCACAGCACATATGATTTTTACTAGTTCCTATTTTGGAATTCAAGAAGACGATTTTGTAAAACTTTTTCAAGTTTCGATTCAATTTGGCGCCATTTTAGCGGTTGTGGTTTTGTATTGGAAGAAGTTTTTGGCTTTTCCAACGCTAAAAATTGGAATGAATTTTTACACCAAATTGGCTTTTGCTGTAATCCCAGCTTTAATTTTAGGAAAATTATTTGATGACAAAATTGAAGCCGTTTTGGGAGATCCAATTCCTATTGCCATTGTATTAATCGTAGGTGGTGTGGTTTTACTTTTTGTTGACCAATATTTCAAAGACAAAACTACAATTGTTAATGAAGAAGATATTACCGTAAAAAAAGCGGTTATCATTGGTTTTTGGCAATGTTTGGCAATGATGCCAGGAACAAGTCGGTCAGCGGCTTCCATCATTGGCGGAATGCAACAAGGATTATCACGCAACACAGCTGCAGAATTTTCGTTTTTTCTGGCAGTTCCAACGATGTTAGCGGTTACTTGTTATTCGGTGTTTCTGAAAACTTATGAAACTTCACAAATGAAAGGTTATGAACTAATTTTAAAATCAAATGACAACATAATGATGTTCTTGATGGGAAATATAGTCGCTTTTATTGTTGCCATAATAGCCATCAAGTTTTTCATTGGAATCATTAACAAATTTGGCTTTAAACCTTGGGGTTGGTACCGAATCATTGTGGGCACATTCTTGTTGATTTACTTTTCATATATAAAATAAATCACATTGAAAACTGCCGAAGATTATATAAACGGACAAATCATCTTGATTGATAAGCCTTTGCATTGGACTTCGTTTCAGGCGGTCAATAAAATGAAATATGCTTTAATCAACAAAGTTGGGCTTCCTAAAAAATTCAAAATAGGTCATGCAGGAACTTTAGACCCTTTAGCCAGTGGATTATTACTAGTTTGCACTGGAAAATTTACCAAAAGAATCACTGAATTTCAAGGTCAAGCCAAAGAATATACTGGAACTTTCTTCATTGGAGCCACTACACCATCTTATGATCTTGAAACCCAAA
>NZ_RYDJ01000159.1:0-1246 GCF_003970355.1 Flavobacterium bomense
TCCTGAAATTACTTTTCCTTTCTCGAAATCTTCTGGATAACCGCCAGAAACCACCACAATTGTCGTGGCACTTCTTTCGTCAATTTCTAGTTCGAATTCGTCTAGTTTTTCATTGGCCACAGCCAAAAACAACTCCACCAAATCCGATTTCATTCGTGGAACGACAACTTCCGTTTCTGGATCGCCCATTCGCACGTTGTATTCAATTACGATTGGTTCGTTGTTGACATTGATCAATCCAATAAACACAAATCCTTTATATTCGATTCCATCTTTCTGGAAACCTTCAATAGTAGGTTTTACGATGCGTGTTTCGATTTTTTCCATCAAAACAGCGTCAACATAAGGAACTGGAGAAACTGCTCCCATTCCGCCTGTGTTCAAACCCGTGTCGCCTTCGCCAATGCGTTTATAATCTTTGGCTGTTGGCAATATTTTATAACTTTTCCCGTCGGTCAAAACAAAACAGCTCAATTCAATTCCGTCCAAAAATTCTTCGATCACCACTTTAGAACTGGCCGCACCAAATTTTTGGCCAACCAACATATTTCTTAATTCTTGCTTGGCTTCTGCCAGATCGTGAATAATCAAAACTCCTTTTCCTGCTGCCAATCCATCTGCTTTCAAAACATATGGCGGTTGCAACGTTTCCAAGAAATCACATCCTTTCTCCACGGTTTCGGCAGTGAAACTATCATAAGCCGCCGTTGGAATGTTGTGTTTCATCAAAAATTCTTTGGCAAACTCTTTACTTCCTTCAAGAGTTGCCCCTAATTTTGATGGTCCAATAACTGGGATATCTTTTAAATCATTGTCGTTTTTAAAAAAGTCGAAAATCCCTTTTACCAAAGGATCTTCGGGTCCAACAACCACCATTCCCACTTTTTCCTGAAGTACAAATGCTTTTATGGCATCAAAATCCGTTGGGCTGATAGCAACATTATTGGCTATCGAAGCCGTTCCTGCATTTCCTGGTGCTACAAAAAGTTTGTCGCAAAGCGGACTTTGAATCATTTTCCAAGCAAAAGCGTGTTCTCTTCCTCCAGAACCTAAAAGTAAAATTGTCATCGTGTGGTTTTTAAGTTTGGCAAAAATAGTCTGTTTTAAGTTGAAATAATAATTTTTTTTACTTACTTTTGACGTTAGTAACGCAAAAGGTATGATAATTTCATTTGGATCTAAAGAAACCGAAAAAATCTGGAACGGTTTTGTCGTAAAAAAACCAGCGATAGAGATTCAACAAATG
>NZ_RYDJ01000015.1:0-97544 GCF_003970355.1 Flavobacterium bomense
AAAGGACTGTTGATTCATATCTTCGGAAAAATCGCTTCCGCTTTTATAAACTTAACATTTTAACCCTTGATTCGCATGAGTTAATAATCTTTCAATCACTTCCGGAAAATACTTTTGTTCCAATTCATGAATTTTCTGGGCAACTTCTTCTGGAGTTTCGTGCCCTGATAAAATTATTTTTTTTTGAAAAAGAATATTTCCTTCGTCATAATTTTCATTAACATAATGAATGGTAATTCCGGTTTCTTTTTCATTATTTTCTACAATGGCTCGGTGAATATTCATCCCGTACATTCCTTTACCACCATATTTTGGCAACAAGGCAGGATGTATGTTTATGATCTTATCCGGATAGGATGTGATGATATTTTCAGGGAATTTCAATAAAAAACCAGCCAAAACAATCAGATCAGGCTGAATTGTATTTATTTTATGTAATACTTCCCCTTCAATAAATTGTTCTTTAGTAAAAATATTCGTTGCAACACCATGGTTTTTTGCTTTGTCAAGCACCTTGGCGATGGAGCTGTTTGCAAAGACTGCTTGAACCGTTGCAAGTTTAGATTTTGCAAAATACTTTATGATGTTTTCAGCATTAGTACCCGATCCAGAAGCAAAAACGACAATTTTTTTCATAACCTAGCTTGTTTTAATGATGCAAAAAAAGGGATAAAAAATGAAAATAAATAACATTGTGGCAGCTTTGTTAAAATAAATTTCATAATTTAGTTGTCACATTTATTAACTAAATAGTTGTTTTCAAATAAAGTTTTTTATTTTTGCCAACAAATTAAATTCTAAAATTAAAGATTATGTCAGACATTGCATCAAGAGTAAAAGCGATTATCGTAGACAAATTAGGTGTTGACGAAAACGAAGTTGTAACAGAAGCAAGCTTCACTAATGATTTAGGAGCTGACTCATTAGACACTGTTGAGCTTATTATGGAATTCGAAAAAGAATTTGACATTCAAATTCCAGATGATCAAGCAGAAAACATCGCTACTGTAGGTCAAGCAATCTCTTACATCGAGGAAGCAAAAAAATAATAAATACGCACCCGTTTACAATCTTGTAAGCGGGTGTTATTATTATTTTGAAATTAAATTCGAGATTGGATTTCAATCAAAAAGATATTTATTGTAATACCCATGGCTCTTTTTGTAAAAATACAGTAAAGAAAGCATGGGTTTTATTTGTTTAAAGATAACAAAAAATAAAGAATTTATGGTATTAAGACGAGTTGTTGTAACAGGTTTAGGTGCTCTTACTCCTATTGGAAATAACATTCAAGAATATTGGAATGGACTTATTAATGGCGTTAGTGGAGCAGCACCAATAACTTATTTTGATGCTTCAAAATTTAAAACTCAATTTGCGTGTGAATTGAAAAATTTTAATGCTGAAGATTTCTTAGACAGAAAAGAAGCTAGAAAAATGGATCGCTATGCGCAGTATGCTATGGTTGCCTCTGATGAAGCGGTTGTAGATGCCGGTTTCAATTTTGAAAAATTAGACAAAGACAGAGTAGGTGTTATCTGGGGCTCTGGAATTGGAGGATTAGAAACTTTTCAAATTGAAATGTTGAATTTTGCTGCAGGTGATGGTACTCCTAAATTTAATCCTTTCTTTATTCCAAAAATGATTTCGGATATCGCAGGAGGACATATCTCTATAAAATACGGATTCAGAGGTCCAAATTTTACCACTGTTTCTGCTTGTGCTTCTTCTACAAATGCTATTATTGATGCTTTCAACTATATAAGATTAGGTCATGCTGATGCTATGATAACCGGAGGCTCTGAAGCTGCGGTGACCATAGCCGGAATGGGTGGCTTTAATGCCATGCATGCTTTATCTACCAGAAATGACGATCCTAAAACCGCTTCAAGACCAATGGATAAAGATCGAGATGGTTTTATCTTAGGCGAAGGAGCTGGCGCATTAGTCCTAGAAGAATACGAACACGCTATTGCTCGTGGAGCAAATATTTACTGCGAAATTGGCGGTGGCGGAATGTCAGCTGATGCTTACCATATTACGGCACCGCATCCTGATGGATTAGGCGCTAAAAATGTAATGTTAAACTGTTTGAGAGATGCCGGTTTACAAGCAACTGATGTAGATGGTGTGAATATGCACGGAACCTCTACGCCACTTGGTGACATGGCAGAATCTAAAGCAATACTTCATGTTTTTGGGGAACATGCTTACACGATGAATTTAAATTCGACTAAATCTATGACGGGCCATTTACTTGGCGCAGCCGGAGCAGTAGAAACAATTTCTTCGATACTTTCCTTAAAACATGGACTAGTGCCACCAACAATAAATCATTTCACAGATGATGAAAATATCGACGCTAAACTAAATTTTACGTTCAACAAAGCTCAGAAAAGAGAAATGAATGTAGTGATGAGTAATACTTTCGGTTTTGGAGGTCACAATGCTTGTGTACTAGTAAAAAAATTAGAAATCTAATTATAAATGCGTATAATTAGAAAAATATTTTCAAAATCCCGTTCTCCAGAAGACGGGATTTTTTTTGATTCTATTCAGAAAATTTTAGGATTTGCCCCTTTAAATCTTGATTTTTATAAAAAAGCATTCACCCATCGTTCCTCTAATCGCCTTGATATTTTAGGAAATCCAATCAATTACGAACGGTTAGAATTCTTGGGAGACGCAATGTTAAGCTCCGTTATTGCGGCTCATCTATTCAATAAAGCACCCGCTGGGGACGAAGGATATTTGACTAAAATGCGTTCTAAAATTGTGAGTAGGGAGCATTTGAACGAATTAGGGAAAGACTTAAATTTAGTGCAATACATAGAAAGCAAAGTGCCACTTCAGCATTTTGGCGAGAACATCCATGGTAATATTTTTGAGTCATTGGTGGGAGCGATTTACTTAGACCGAGGTTATGTATATTGCGAAAAATTCATTCAAAAAAGAGTAGTAGTGCCTTATGTAGATATTGCAAGACTCGAAGGAAAAGTAATCAGCTACAAAAGTCTGGTGATAGAATGGTGTCAAAAAGAAAAAAAAATATTTCATTATGATATTTTTGAGGACAATGCCATTGACGGGCAACGTCTGTTTGGTGTAAAACTTAGCATTGACAATAAAGTGATTGCTAAAGCAAGAGCCACATCAAAAAAGAAAGCAGAAGAAAAAGCATCCCAACGCGCTTATTTTGCATTTCAAGAAAAAATGGACAGAAAATAATTTAATATACATAAAACTATATCGTTTTCGTTTATAAATTAACAAAAACATCACCTTTTGAACGGTCAATACTTCGATAGAAATACTATATTTACATCTTATTTTTTCATGAAATGGCTATTCTTAAACTTGATCTGGGCGAATTTGACGAAATAGATTACTATCTTATTGCGATTCATACTTCATTAGAGGACTATCGTTTGGCATTTTTTATTAATCAAATGCTGCCTGTGAATCTTAGTAAAAGTAAAAGTGAAATTCAAATTAATATTAAAGAAGGAGAAACAGGTTTTTCCAGATTTTATTATGAAGACATCGAAAGCGGTATTTCTTGGAATTTGATTCAAAATAAAAATGAGGTCATCCAGTATAATAAAGGAAATAACCAAAATCTATTTTCTAACGTGTCCATGGAAGTTTCAACAAAAGTCTTTTTACTTCCTGAATTCAAAAAAGTAGATTATTTTTTAAAAATAGAACATCACGAAGATGCCATAAACGTGTCCCAAACGCAGCTCCTATTAAATACCATAAACAGCATATCTACTGTTTATATAGTAGATACAAATAAAATAAAATCTAAAAACAATTTAATTTTTTAATACAAATGCTTACAAACAAAAAAACTAAAATTGTAGCCACACTTGGGCCTGCATGCAGTACAAGAGAGATCATAAAAGACATGATCGAAGCTGGTGTAAATGTGTTTCGAGTGAACTTCTCGCATGCGGACTACAATGATGTAAAAGAAAAAATAAGCCTTATACGAGGTTTAAATGAAGAGTTTGGTTATACAACTGCGATTCTTGGCGATTTACAAGGGCCAAAACTTCGAGTAGGAGTTATGGAGGAAGGTGTCGTCGTACACGATGGGGATCTAATTACATTTACAACTGCCGAAGATATTCTTGGAACTGCTAAGAAAGTATTCATGAAATATCAAAACTTTCCAAATGATGTAAATCCTGGAGAAAGAATTTTGCTTGATGATGGTAAACTCATTTTCGAAATCGTGGAGACGGATAAAAAATCAGAAGTTATAGCAAGAGTAATTCAAGGTGGCGAATTGAAATCAAAAAAAGGGGTAAATTTACCTAATACAAAAATATCCCTACCGGCAATGACCGAAAAAGATATTGCAGATGCCATTTTTGCCATTGGCCAAAATGTAGATTGGATTGCCTTATCTTTCGTGAAAACACCACAAGATTTACAAGAATTACAAGAATTAATCGCCAAACATTCAGAACATAAAATTCCAATTATTGCCAAAATCGAAATGCCGGAAGCACTAGAAAACATTGACAAAATTGTTGCTTATTGTGATGGTCTGATGGTTGCCCGCGGAGATTTAGGAGTAGAACTTCCTGCTCATGAAGTACCGTTAGTTCAAAAAGAACTTATTCGCAGAGCCAAAACGGCTAGAATTCCAGTTATTGTTGCCACGCAAATGATGGAAACAATGATTACGTCTCTTACACCAACTCGTGCCGAAGTTAATGATGTTGCTAACTCCGTTATGGATGGTGCTGATGCCGTAATGCTTTCGGGAGAAACAGCAACTGGAAATTATCCGGTTCAGGTAATTCAAAAAATGACTCAAATCATTGAAGCTGTAGAAGATTCACCGCTAATCCAAGTGCCACAAAATACGCCACAGATAAAAACAAAACGATTTATCACTAAAACAATTTGTCACCACGCTGCCTCCATGGCTAATATAATCAAAGCAAAAGCAATTTGTACTTTGACAAATAGTGGGTATACCGCATTTCAAATTTCTGCATGGAGACCAAATGCACACATTTTAGTGTTTACCTCAAATAAGAGAATCCTTACTCAGCTTAATTTATTATGGGGTGTAAAATCTTTCATGTACACTAAAGATGTAAGCACAGATGATACCGTAACGGACATAAATGAAATTGTAAAACAAAAAGGCTTTGTACAAAAAGGAGATTTCCTTATCAATTTAGCAGCAATGCCTATTAAGGAAAAGGGGATGGTAAACACCCTGAGAGTTTCTGAAATAGAATAATAAAACGTTCTCATTACGTATTAAAAATCCGTCTGGTTCAATCAACAGACGGATTTTTTGTTAAAAACACGGTAAAGAATTGATTTTCAATACATAAATTACAATTGCACTTTACTTATTGGGTTATGACAGATTTGTCTCAATCTAAAATTGCTATTTTGCTTTTTATAGTTAGTTCTAAATAGTACACTGATTATGTATCTTTGTTCGCGGATTACGGGGCTCCTTATTTTTAAGTTTTGTCAGGCGCAAATAAATAACATTTGTTGCATTTGAACGAAAGGGCGGAAATGTCTTTTTTATAAAGTTACATTAATTAGCTGAATCTAGTACTTTAAACAAAAAACCTTGAAACAAATTCTCTTTAAAAATACCAACATCTCCTATTCCGATACCGGGAAGGGAACCGCTATTGTCTTACTTCACGGTTTCTTGGAAAATAAAGGCATGTGGGATTTTTATATTCCGGAGTTTGCTAAAAAAAACCGCATCATCACCATTGATTTATTGGGACATGGCGAAACGGAATGTTTGAGTTACGTGCAAACGATGGAGGATAATGCTGATGCTGTGCACGCTGTTTTATCGGAACTACGCATCCGTAAAGCCATTTTTGTAGGGCATTCTATGGGCGGTTATGTAGCTTTGGCTTTCGCCGAATTGTATCCGGACACGATAAAAGGATTGGTTTTATTAAACTCGACCGCAAGAGCCGACAGCGAGGAACGAAAAACAAATAGAGATCGGGCTATAAAAGCAGTAAAACAATCTTTTGTCAATTTCATCTCACTTTCTATTGCAAATTTATTCAGTGAAAACAACAGAGAGCGCCTTTTATCAGTAATTGAAAGCGTAAAGAAGGAAGCTTTAAAAACACCCCTTCAGGGAATCGTTGCCTCACTGGAAGGAATGAAAATACGACAAGACAGAGAAGTGTTGTTGCATTTGGCACCTTTTCCTAAACTTTTGATTCTGGGCGAAAAAGACCCGGTTCTAAATTACGAAGAAACCAAAGAACAGATAGAAGGCACAGCCATGAAACTGGTGACTTTTCCGGACGGACACATGAGTCACATTGAAAACCAAGACGAATTGTTGAACGTATTATTAGCTTTTTTCAAAAGCATCTAATTCATTCCAGGTTTCAAATACCCTTTTTCCACCAATTCGCTTTTGTCTTTTAAATGGTACATTTTTCCTTCTTTCATCAACGCCAGTTTTGTGGAGACTTTTATCACATTTTCATAATTATGATCCGTGATAATAATGCCTTTTGTGCTGGACATTGCAGTGATTAATTCATTAATTTTTTCAATCATTATGGGTGATAAGCCATTGTGTGGTTCGTCTAGTAAAGCAAATTTCGATGCATTATTCAGGATTAATTTAATTTCTAAATACCGTAATTCTCCGCCAGATAAATGTTTTATTTTTTTCTCTATCATCGATTGAATCATATCGTCAGCATAAAAATCCTGTAATTTATCTTTGGCAATAGCCAATTGAATAGTCTTTTTTATCGAAAATGAATTTGGAATAAAATTATCTTGAGACAAATAACTGATTTCGTTTAGCAAATCACTAGTTTTTGATTTCACGACGCCATCTACCCGAACAAATTTAAAATCAGCAGTTACAATTCCGAAAATGATTTTTAACAAGGTCGATTTCCCGGAACCATTTCTTCCTAAAACCCCAATAATATCAGCAGTTTCACATCTCAAATACACATCAGAAACTATACTTTTCCCCTCATATTGTTTTTGGATACTATCTATTTCTAAAATATTTTTAGTCATACGAATTTCAATACTACATTAATGACTAAAATCAGCATTAGCGAAAAAACAAAATTCATCAGAAAACCATAAATGAATAGATGCAATTTAGAGATTCCGTTGTTGTAATAAAACAGATATTCGTTTTTAGCATTCACTTCTTTTATCAAAAGGCTAATGAAGAAACCAAAAATAATAAGGGCGTATTTGAAGGTTTCAAATCCGCCAAAAACCCATGCTAAAGTGCTTATTGACATGTTAATTGTTAAGGTGCTTTTGTAAAATTCGAAGATATTGGCTAGTTTTCTGATTGGGAATTTTGTTTAAATTAGTTTTTCTTCAAAAGGAATGTTTTCATCTAAAATTTCGCTTAATAAAAGAACCATTTGCTCTAAATAATTACCTAATATTTCTTCATTTATAATTGCATTTATTTCGTTGATTTCTTTAAAATTAAACGCAAGAAAACCTGCTTTTAAATTCTTAAAAGAAATTATTCCTGCTTCAATTGGTTTTCCTTTAGCGTCATGCTCATACATATAAGCATACGCCAGCACCTGAATGATTTTGTCGCTTTTAATATCTTCAGTAAGTCCTTTCCATGATTTCAGTGTAACGCTTGCTTTTTCTACTTTTCCGGTTTTATAATCGATAATTCGAATGATTCCGTTGCGCTCTTCAATCCGGTCTACATTTCCTTTTATCAATACCGGAAAAGGCAAATTAGGATGATTTATAATTCGCTCGAATGTTTGTTCCAAAGCTATAATTTTTATTGCATCACCATTCTTGATACTTTCCAGTTCCACTTTCAGGAAATTGGAAACATTGCGCTTGGCGACTTCAAATGCCAGCAAATTTCTACCCTTTTTGATTTCACCTTCTTTGTACACCAATTTGAATTGTTTCAAAACCTCTGTATCTATTTGTTTGAAACAATTTAGAATATCACTTTCTGATATAAATTTATCAATGAAAGGTTCGTATAAAACTTTCAAAGTTTCGTGGATAATAGTTCCCAAGGTATTCAAGGCAATATTTTCCTCTACTTCTTCTACTTCGCTGATGCGTAAAATCTTCTGGAAATAAAACTGAATTGGATTCCGGATATAACTCGTCATCGCCGATGGAGAAAACCCTTTTTCGGCTATTTCTTTCAATCGCAGCATAACACGTTCTGATTTTGGAATCACCATAGGCTGATACGCTGTTTCGGGTAGCACGGCATTATAAATTTCGTGAGTCAGCGTATGATTTTTTTGTTTTTCGACTTCCAGTTGCGTGATGAATCTGCTTTTTTCTCCGGCATCCAATCCTTCACTCTCGGTATTATAAATTAAATAAATGTTCTTTGCTCTTTGTAATAGATGATAGAAATGATAGGTGTAAATTGCATCTTTTTCTTTGAATGTGGGCAAGCCCAATTCGCGTTTTACATCATAGGGGATAAACGAATTTTGCGATTTTCCGGCCGGGAATTTCCCTTCATTCATCGAAGTGACAATAACGGTTTCAAAATCTAATACACGGCTTTCTAAAACGCCCATAATTTGCAAACCATTGAGCGGTTCTCCTTCAAATGAAACCTCGGCCAAATCAATAACTTGTTTGTAAATGGCATAAAGAGTTTCGATTTTATCGATATGTTCGTGCTTTGAATAATAATTAATTAGTTTGTTAATGACTTTAAAAATAGCAAAAACAAAAGCTTTGGTGATTTTTTCTTCTTCGTTGTCGTTGCTTAAATTTCCTTTGATGGTTTGCAATAATTTTGAAATGGTCTCTAAAACTGGAATCGAACCCTTTTCCCATTTTTGGAATAATAAAAGAAATATTTCACTTGGAATTCCATTCAATTCCATCAATTTATGATGCGTAATAAAAGTATAATTATTTTGGTTAATGGTTTGGACTAGCGCGCTGGTTTTTGCGTATGGTTCCACCAAAGGGTGGGTTAAAATATCTAAGATATCTTTGTAGTATAAGACATAGCTTTTAGCATTTCTGGACAATGCATTTGTGTGCATTTTGAATAATTTAGCAGTCAAAATCTGAGCTGGATTGTTCTTGCTGGAATATCCCATCGTAATATTCAAAGCGCCAACACTTGAGGGTAATGAATATAAAAGCGGTACCAAAAGATTTTCTTCGCCCAGAACCACAGCAACTTTATCTAGCGTTCCATCAGTCCCTAGGCTTTGTGATTCATTGATGATATTCTCGATAATACTCCCGGCTATTTTGGCTTGACCAATTGTTTTGGGTGTGCCAATGACCTGAATGTTTTTAGTTTGAGAAAAATCATTTACAATCCATTCAAACGGATGTAATTTATAATGTTTCCAATTTTCTTTAAAACGCCTTACAAATAAACCAGCATCATGATAGGGATCATTGAGAAAGGTTTGGTCTGCGTCCCAATATATTTTGGCTTGATCAGAAGCGATGAGGTGTTGGATTATTTTTTCTTCGGCTGCATTCAATGCATTAAAACCCGCAAAGACGAATTTTTTGTCATGTAGGGAATTCGAAAAATGATTTATGTTATGCACTGCTTCACGATAGATTAATCCTTGATAGCCGATTCCCTTGTTCAGTAAATGAGCGTACAATGATTGATAATAGTTGGGCAGTAGTTTCCAAAAATCAATATATTTTTCTAATAATGCCGTTTTGTTTTCTACTTCAATTCCCCATTTTTTGATGTCTTCAATGTCTTTCAGATAGGAAAGAACATGGGATGGATCTAGTAAATAGCGGTCAATTTCATTGAAGTCCTGCAGGAGTGTTTTGGCCCAATTGGCAAATAATTCAAAGGATTGTTGATTTGCTGTCGCGGTAATAGATAAATACACTTCATAGAATTCGAATAATAATTCGATAGGATCTATAGTGCGGATACCAGCTATGTTTTGAACAAAATCCTCAATACTTATAATTTCGGGTGAAATTATGTTGGTTGCGACTTGTTTCTTTAAGGCTTCAATCAGGAATATTTTAGCTCGTTTGTTTGGTAAAACAACAATCGTATTGGAAAGAGTGTCAGCGTATTTTGCGATTAAAACCGAAGCTATTTTATCTAGAAAAGAAGTATTTGTCATTTTATAAAAATAAAAAAAACGCCTCGATTTATCGAGGCGTTTTCTAAAAATTTTTGAACAATATTATTTTTGCAATAACAATTCAGTTCTTCTGTTTTTAGCTTTACCTGCAGCAGTTTTATTTGTTTCAACTGGAGTGCTTTCGCCAAAACCAACAGTATTTAAGTTTTCAGCTTTTATTCCTCTTTCGATCATAGCTTCTTTAACGATACTAGCTCTATCTTCAGAAAGTTTTTGGTTGTATTCATCTGAACCATCGCTATCTGTATGTCCTTCAATGCTAAATTTAGCATTTGGATAATTTTTTAGGATTTCTGCCATTGCATCTAATCTAGCTGGAACATCTCCAGTTTTGAAAGTTGCTTTACCAGAATTAAAGTAAACTGCTCTAGCTTGAATTTTAAGATTGTCTAAAGCTTCAGTAGTTACTTCAGGACATCCTTTGTTGCTAGCTGGGCCAGCAATAGTAGGGCACTCATCATCTTTGTCTAGAACACCATCTCCATCAGTATCTGGCCATGGGCATCCACCGTTTTCTTTAGGACCTGCAACTGTAGGACATTTGTCATCTTTATCAGCAACACCGTCTCCATCTGTATCAGGACATCCTTTTAATTCTTTAGGACCAGCTTCATTTGGACACTCATCTTCACTGTCTTGAATTCCGTCTCCATCTGTATCAGGACATCCGTTGAATTCTTTTAAACCAGCAACTTCTGGACAAGCATCATCTTTGTCATATATTCCATCACCATCTGTATCTTTTCCACCAAATTTGAAGATAATACCAGCAGAGTGTTGAAAATGAGATGGAGCATCAGGAGTTCTAGAAACATCTACTCTATCACCAAAAGATTTTTTGTATCTAGTTGCAAGTTCGAAACCAACATTTTCGGAAAACCATAAAGTTAAACCAGCACCTGGGTTTAAAGTTCCAAAACTACTGTCTCCAAAGAATGTATATCCACCACCAATAGAAAGAGATGGGTCTATAACTTTAGATTTAATTAAATTCATGAAGCTGTATCTTATCGTAGCATCAACACCATAATACATTAAATCACCAGGATTAGTGACAAGATATCCTCTGGAGTCATGACCTACAGCACCTGGAGCAAAAGTTACAAACTTATCAATTTTGTTTACAGATCCAGTAAGACCAAAAGAGAAATTATCTCCTACGTATTTTGAGACACTTAAATACGATACAGAAGGTAGGACGTTCCAGTTTGTTTTCGCGTCAAAAGGTTGCGAAAAATGACGGTCTAGCCAATTATTTCCTCCACCAGCACTAGTTCTAGTGTCTACGGCATTTGCTCCAAAAGAGATTGCCCATGGGTTGTTACTGTCTTGTGCGTGAGAACTTAAACCCATCACCATCATCGCAGCAACTAAAATTTTGTTAAGATGTTTCATACTTAATTTTTTTAATTACAATTTAGTTAATTACAAGCAAAAATAGGACGTAATTTTTAAACTACAAAATATTATGTTAAAAAAAACCTACAAACAAGGCTAAAAGTGCGAATTATATAACATTTAACTCTTTTCCTACCGCTACAAAGGCATTTATTGCCTGATCTAAATGCGCTTTTGTATGTGCCGCAGAAAGTTGTACTCTAATTCTTGCTTTATCTTTAGGAACTACTGGAAAAAAGAAGCCTATTACATAAATTCCTCTTTTTAATAATTCATTTGCCATAGTTTGAGACAATTTTGCATCATATAACATCACCGGTACTATTGCAGAATCCCCATCAATGATATCAAAACCTGCTTTTTTAATCCCATCTCTAAAATAATTAGTATTCCATTCTAGTTTGTCTCTAAGTGTTGTATCTTTTTCTAAGAGTTCAAAAACCTTAATGGAAGCTCCAACGATTGCTGGTGCTAAGGAATTTGAAAATAAATACGGTCTGGAACGTTGACGTAATATTTCGATAATTTCTTTTTTAGCGGTCGTATACCCGCCCATGGCGCCACCAAGTGCTTTTCCTAAGGTTCCTGTAATAATATCTACTCTTCCCATGACTCCTTTTAACTCAAGTGTCCCTTTTCCGGTAGCACCAATAAATCCAGCAGCATGGCATTCATCAACCATAACCATTGCGTCATGTTTATCGGCCAAATCACAAATTTTATCCAACGGAGCTACAACGCCATCCATGGAGAAAACACCATCCGTAACAATTAATTTGAAACGGGTACCGGCTTCTGTAGCCTTAATCAGCTGCTTTTCCAGGTCTCCCATATTGCTATTTTCATAGCGATATCGCGTCGCTTTACACAAACGAACACCATCTATAATAGAGGCATGATTTAAACTATCCGAAATAATACAATCCTGATCTCCTAATAAGGGTTCAAAAACACCTCCGTTTGCATCAAAAGCGGCCGCATAAAGAATGGTATCTTCTGTGCCATAAAACTCAGAAATCTTTTTTTCCAAAGTTTTATGAATGTCTTGTGTCCCACAAATAAAACGCACCGATGACATTCCAAAACCATGCGTATCAAGAGCGTCTTTTGCAGCCTGAACAACTTCTGGATGGGATGACAAGCCAAGATAATTATTGGCACAAAAATTTAAAACCGTTTCTCCTGTCGAAATGGTTATTTCTGCATCTTGTGGTGAGGTGATAATGCGCTCTGATTTGAAGATTCCATTGTCTTCTATTGTTTGTAATTCTGACTGTAAATAGTCTTTAATTTTTCCGTACATTTTTTATGTTTTTAAAATTCAATTTTGCGAATAATTCATTTTTTAGGCTACAAATTTACTACATCGATTTCTTTTCCTATATAAATTAGTGCTTTTTTTACCACTTTATACCCCATTAATTCAATTGCATTTTGATATTTTTCTAATTGTAAGTGGTATTTAGGATTATGTGTTCCTGTTTTATAATCCAACAGCAACACTTCTTTATTTTTTGTCAAAACCATTCGGTCCGGTTTTATAGTCTTTCCTTCCTTTTGAATAATTGTTTGTTCATTCAGTACCTCATTCCCTTCCGAAAAATAATCGGTTAGTTCTGTATGAGTGACAATTTCCTGTATGGTACTGTAAACGGCTTCCTTTTGTTTAAAAACGATGAGTCCGTTTTCAATCGCTTTTGTTATAGCTAAATCTATATCGTTTTTCGTTTTCACAAAAGATAAAATCTCATGAATGACGTTTCCATAGGCAATGGCTTCCTGTTGTTGTGTTCCCCACATCAATGCTTCTCTTTGTGCAATTTTGATGTTTTTTGGATTCAAAATTTCCAAAACTAACGGAATTGTTTTGGAGGTATCAATGTGTTTTTTTTCTTTTGATAATTTAGCGATATCCCCAAAATCATATTCCAATTTATCGGTATCGAATTCCCCTTTGCTCTCTAAATAATTAATAAAAAAAGCACACATATTATTTTTTGGAACTTCCCCTTTACTGGATAAATTCATATTTGAAATCACATACAACTGTTCCTCCGCTCTGGTCAAAGCCACATAAAGAACATTGATATTGTCTAATAATTCTTCCTGTTTCTTTTGATTGTAAATCTCAGCCGCTTCCTCTCCAAATCCTTCTACGGCGCTATTGTTATCAATTAATACTTTTGACAGGCCAAAAATTCCTCCTTCAGCATTGAGCCACAATTTATCTTTTGGTTTCCTGTTGTAATCTTCCTCTGCAAATGGCATAATGACTACCGGGAACTCCAATCCTTTTGATTTATGAATTGTCATAATCCGAACGGCATTATTTCCTTCTGGTGAGGGAATACTAAATTTTTGTGCGTTTTTATCCCAGAAATTTAAAAAGTCAGAAATTCCTGCTTGGTTGCGAATGTCACGTTCCAGAACTATGTCTAAAAAATATTGGACGTAGGCATTCCCCTCCCTAACCTTCCCCGAAGGGGCAGGAGCCGACACCGATAAGTTGGAGTCTTGAATTTCTTCTCGTTGAATTAATTCTTCTTTTATTCGTTTTAAAACTTCCGAAATATTCTTTATAACCTGTTCATTGGTAAATCGAATGACTTTATACCCTAATTTATTCAGGGTAATTGTTCTATTATTATCTAACTGAACCTGCTCTTCGGTAAAATGATAATCCTCATCCACTTCAACAACCAGTTTTTTCGATAAACAAACAAAATGAACAATAAAATCAGCTATCAAATGGTGTTGCCTGAATTTATAATCTTCAAATGATCTAGATTTAAACTCCATCCAAAGAATTTTCTCAGCATGTATTGATTCAATAAGATGGAATTTATCCTTACGATTAACCACTTCGTCATCCTTTTCTTTGGAGAGGGCCGGGGAGAGGAACTTTGCAATAATAACCTCTACCGCTTCATACAATGATTTTTTTCTAATGTCTTGAAACGACAATGAAATATTAAAACTCACCAGCCAATTTTCGAAATCCGTTTCCTGAAACAATGCCATTCCTTTGGCAATGAAATCAGCAACAGGTAATCTGTCCTGAATATGCGTTCCTATATAGTAAAGGAAATTCGCCTTAGCTTCTAAATCAGCGTTGTTTTTCAGGTATTTTAATAAATGAATAATCAATCGTACTTCAGTAGCATTTTGAATCATTAACGTTTCCGAGGATAAAAGCGGTATTCTTTGCTCTGTCAAATAGTTCGCAATCGCAATTCCCTGACTTCGTTTCCGGGTAAGAATGACAATATCTTTGTATTCAAATCCTTTTTGAATTACTTTTTGAATCGTATTCAGCGTGGCCAAAACATATAAATCAGTTTTATCTAAAGCTTCTTCGTCTCCAGAAGCTTCCGGATTATCATTTGTTTTCTCTACTTTTGGGATAAAAGAAATATTCACATAACCTCCTGTTTTGTCATTGGTTTTTTGGTGGCTGTGATTTTCATACAACTCTTTGTAATCTAAATGAGCAAATTCACCGGACAACAATTTAAAAAATTCATTATTAAATTCGATTACCTGCGAATAACTTCGGTAATTTTTATCAAGATGTTCAAGTTTTTTATCAGGATTATTGAACGGGTTTTGATCTTTACTCAATTCAATAAACTGTTCGGCTTTTCCGCCGCGCCACCTGTAAATAGACTGTTTGGGATCGCCCACAATCATCAAGGTTCCTTTTTCTCCATAATCATCCTGTCCGGAAAGGGCATTATCAATAAGCGGAATCAGGTTTTGCCATTGCATCTCCGAAGTATCCTGAAATTCATCGATAAAAAAATGGCGGTAGCGTTCCCCCAATCGTTCGTATATAAAAGGCGCCGGCTGGTTTTGAATTTCCCTATGGATTATGGCATTAAATTCTGAAATGGAAAGTACATTTTGTTCACTTTGTATTTTGGCTAATTCATTACTTACCGTATTTAATAAGGAAAGTGGTGTAATGTTTTTCAGGAAGGCTTTATAGAAATGGATCTTTTCGAAAGCTTTGTAAACTTTGTCTAAAAATTGCAATAAATCTGGAATTATGTTTTCAATAATCGCACGATCTTTTGCCGTTTTATTTATGGCTATATCTTCCAACTTACGAAAAATTTTATTCTTCGGATTGAATTTTCCCTGTTGAATACTATTGATATGATTGGGAAAAGTTCCTCTGGAAAAAGATTTTACATCAATTCCATTGGTGTCAATTAATAACAAGGCCGCTGTTGCAAAAACAACAGTCTGTTTTTCTAAATCTTTACTGGCTTCTACTAATTTCTTTTTTATTGCAACGAACTCAGCGATGGATTTATCCTGAAACTGCGTGATTTCGTTTCTGTTATTTTCATTGAGGATCAAACGGCCTGTCTCTAGAATTTCACGGGAAATATCCCAAGATTTATCATCGTCAGTTTTTTCCATCGTGAAATCGATGAGCAGTTTTGTCAACGTTTCATCTTCACCGGCCTGAGCAATTATAGCATCTACAGCCTCAATTAATAAATTTTCAGTGTCCAGGGTGACTTCAAAAGTCATGGGCAAATTCAAATCATGCGCAAAGGCCCGAATTACCTTGTGGGTGAATTTATCAATCGTAGAAATATCAAATGCAGCGTAGTTATGAATAATATGCTTGATAATTTGCTGTGATTTAGTTTTGATTTCGAGGATCGAAAGTTCTGTATCTATTGCTAAATCCTGCATCAAGTCCTGGGCTTTGTGGCTGGGCTCGTCTTTTGCAAATTCAGAAAGACTACCCACAATTCGGCTTTTCATTTCGTGCACCGCTTTGTTGGTAAACGTAATGGCCAGTATAGTGCGATAGGCATCATTTTTTTTTGCAACAAGAATAATCTTGAGGTACTCTTTGACAAGCGCATAGGTTTTTCCGGATCCAGCTGATGCATCGTATATGGAAAATGAAGGTCTTTGCATGTTGCTATTATTATACGCTGTGAGTTATATAAATTACTACTTTTTTTATAAAAAAGAACCCTTTTTATGGTATTCAAGTACAAAAAACCAAACTGCTTGTGCTTCCTTTTCAGGGTTGTGTTTTAATGAAAAACAAAGCAAGTAACAGGGGATTTTTCTTTTGCCAAAAGTGATTAAATAAATTTTCTAATGCTCATCATAATCCCAATGTGAAGCCCTTCATGAAAATCATTGAAAGCCATTGCATCCTGAGCACTTTTTAGCGTATACCCTGTTGATGTAGGATATTCAGTGAAGTTTTTGAAGTTTTTATTTTCAAAATCAAGTTTAGTTTGATTGATAGTTTCAAATAACAAATCCTTCATTTCGGCTAATTCTTCTTGTGTTGCAATATGTTCTGGCTTAGTTCCTTTTTTATATTTTTCTACCATTTCCTCAGAAACCATCATCGGTAAACCCGATAATTTATACACTAATACTTGCTGTGTCACTATTATATGACCGATGTTCCAAATCAGGTTATTGTTGAATCCTTCCGGAATCGTGTTGAGTTGCGCTAAAGTATATCCTTTTAAAAACTGTGAAACTATTTTTCGGCTGGTTAAAGTAATGTCTAATATTTGATTCATTTTTTTATTTTTTGATAAAAATAATCATTTTCCGTGTCAAATGAATTTTCTTTGCACAAAGAAATTGCTATTTATATGGACATAATATATTATCTCGCTTCTTGCGACACCTGCAGAAAAATCATAAAATCACTTCCTAAAGAGCATGATTTTAAGTTTCACGACATCAAACAAGATCCAATTACTGTTGCTGAATTAGAACGAATGCGCGAACTTTCCGGAAGTTATGAAGCGCTTTTTAGCAAAAAAGCACAACTGTACAAATCGATGGATTTAAAAAATAAATCCTTGACCGAAGACGATTATAAAAAATACATTCTGGAACATTACACGTTTTTGAGTCGCCCTGTATTTATCATCAAAGACAAGATTTATATCGGGAATACCCAACAAAATATGTTGCAGGTAATGAAAGCCTTGGCATAATGTCCAAAAGAAATCTTGCACTAATTGGTGCCACAATTGTTTCCATAATTTACGGAGTCACGTTTACTATTGCCAAAGATGTCATGCCGTTGTATATTGATGCCTATGGTTTTATACTGTTGCGCGTAGGTGGTTCAATGATTTTGTTTTGGATCTTTTGGCTTTTTATGCCGAAGGAAAAAATTGCCTCCAATGACTTTCCCCGAATTATTGCCGCAGCTTTCTTTGGCGTAGCATTTAATATGCTTACATTTTTCAAAGGATTAAGCCTTACTTCGCCTATTAGTGCTGCAGTTATCATGGTTTCGACACCAATGATTGTGTTGACGCTTTCGGCTATTATCATGAAGGAACGCATGCAAAAACGAATGGTTTTTGGAATTATACTTGGTCTGATAGGGACTGCTTTTCTTATTCTGTACGGAAAATCCATTGGCAGCGCCACAAACGCCGGGTTGGGAAATTTTCTGGTATTGGTCAATGCTATTTCCTATGGATTTTACCTGATTATCGTCAAGAAATTAATGGATAAATACAATGCGTTTACGTTTGTAAAATGGATTTATTTATTTGGATTTATTATGGTTTTGCCTTTTGGCTGGAGTCAATTTCAAACGGTGGACTGGGCTTTGGTTCCCATGGATATTTGCTGGAAAATTGGATTTGTTGTCGTCATTTCTACATTTCTGACCTATTTGCTTAATTTGCTTTCGATGAAAGAATTAAAACCAACGACGGTTGCCGTTTTTATTTATTTGCAACCGCTATTTGCCACTATTTTTGCGATAAGCTTGGGCAAAGACGAATTGAGTTTGGTAAAAATTGGTTCGGCAGTTTTGATATTTATCGGCGTTTATTTAGTGACACAGAAAAAGAGTGTGCAGTAATCAGCTGTTAGTGTTCAGCGCCTAAATTGCAGGTTATTGTCTTTTATAACGTTCGTTGGGCTATTTATATCAACTCAAAAATTAAAATCTGATTACTAAATATGTACTTATGCCGAGTCACTGTTTACTAAAAACGGACCACTGACCACTTTTTTAGTATCTTTGACCTCTTTTAGAAAATTATATGATACAATCAATGACGGGTTTTGGTAAAGCTACTTTGCAATTACCAACCAAAAAAATCACGGTAGAAGTGAAATCTTTAAACAGTAAAGGTTTGGATTTGAATGTGAGAATGCCTTCGCTGTACCGCGAAATGGAATTGGGTTTACGCAACCAAATCGCACTTAAGCTGGAAAGAGGCAAAGTAGATTTTTCTATTTTTATCGAAACTACCGCCGAACAAACTTCTACGAAAGTAAATGTGCCCATTGTAAAAGGGTACATCAATCAGTTAAGAGAAGTGTATGCTGATGCAGATGAAACGGAACTGATGAAAATGGCGATCCGTATGCCGGACACCATGAAAATAGAACGTGATGAAATCGATGAAAACGACTGGGTACAAATCCAAACCGTTATCGAAGAAGCCTTGCAAAACATCTTGACCTTTAGAAGAGATGAAGGAATGTCTCTTGAAAAAGAATTTCAATTGCGAATTGGCAACATTAGGCAGTATATGACCGAAGCTTTGGCGCTTGATCCAGAACGTGTTCAGGCAATAAAAGACCGTTTGCAAACTGCAATTGCTGAACTTAAAGTGAATGTAGACGAAAACCGTTTTGAGCAGGAATTGATTTATTATTTGGAGAAATTAGACATCACCGAAGAAAAAGTACGTTTGACGAATCACCTGGATTATTTCTTGGAAACCATCAACGGAACGGAGGCCAACGGTAGAAAATTAGGTTTCATTACCCAAGAAATGGGACGTGAAATCAACACGATGGGTTCTAAATCCAATCACGCACAAATGCAGAAATTAGTCGTTCAGATGAAAGACGAATTGGAAAAAATAAAGGAGCAGGTATTGAACGTTCTATAATATAGATACTGAAATAAATTCAGCATAAAATGAGCACAGGAGGAAAATTAATCGTTTTTTCGGCACCATCAGGATCTGGGAAAACCACCATAGTTAGGCATTTATTAAGCAAAGAAGATTTGAATCTGGAGTTTTCTATTTCGGCAGCTTCCCGCGAACCAAGAGGCGAAGAAGTAAACGGAAAAGACTATTATTTCATGTCTACCGAAGACTTTAAAAAACACATCAAGAACGAAGACTTCTTGGAATGGGAAGAAGTGTACCGCGATAATTTCTACGGAACTTTAAAAAGTGAAGTGGAGCGCATCTGGGCAAAAGGAAAAAATGTAATTTTTGATATTGATGTCTCTGGTGGATTGCGCATCAAGCATAAATTCCCGGAAGAAACGTTAGCCGTTTTCGTGAAACCACCAAGCGTAGATGAACTAAAAAGAAGATTAAAGGAACGTTCTACCGAAAGTGATGACAAAATCAATATGCGCATCGCTAAAGCTTCTGTTGAATTGGCTACAGCGCCACAATTTGATGTGATTATAAAAAACTACGATTTAAATATTGCTTTGGAAGAAGCTTATCAATTGGTAAAGAATTATGTAAAGGATTAAATCGAAAAAAGGAAAAAAATCTATGTCAAATTTTGAGCAGTTAAAGCGGCAGGTATCCATTTTGAGAGAAATTCAAAGAGTAGAATACCCTTCAGTGACTGAATTACAAAAACAATTCAATATAAAACCAGCAACTTTTAAGCGTGATATTGAAGCTATAAAACAGTTTTTCACTCCCAATTTAAGTTACGATCCTAAAGCAAAAGGATATAAAATTAACGGAGAAATCGAGGGAGAAGCTCTTTTAATCCTTGAAACTTTTGAGTTACTTGCTTTTGTTCACAGTACTGATGGGGTAAATGAATTTATCATTCCAGAGAAGAGAAAAGCCAGAGGTTCAGAACATTTTTTCATACTTAAAAAGTGTATAGAAGACCAAAAAGCAGTTACATTTTTACATCACAATTATGTCAATAATGAATCGGGGGAATTAAAAGAATGCTTTTTACAGCCACTTGCTCTAAAAGAAAGTCGTGGACGTTGGTATGTTTTAGGAACTAAAGAAGATGGAACGTTCCGGTCTTATGGACTTGATAGGATAACATTATTAGAAGAAACCAGAAACAAATTCGAAAGGAAACTAAACAAGATAGAATTGATAAAAAGATACGAAGATTGTTTTGCCATGTACACTTCTGAAATCCCTGCCGAAAAGGTAATTCTGTCTTACAGCAAGGAAGAAGCTAATTACATCAAATCGTACCCAATCCTTCCCGAACAAGAAATAAAAGAAAAGAATGGACGTGTAGAGGTCACTCTCAACATTAAAATTACTGACGATTTATTTACAGAACTATTGTCTCATGCTCGTTCAATTGAAATCATTGAGCCTTTGCACTTGCGTGAAAGATTTTTCAACTATTTCAAGGAAGCAATAGAGCGGAATCAATAATTTCTTTATATGCAAAAAGGCGTAAGTGACTGACGGATTTCAATTTACACACACACACACACACATTACAGAGTGTCATCTTAAATTGTCGGAGAATCTGTTTGAATATTGCGTTGATAATTCCAATCAAATCATCTAGTTTTTTAGCTGTGATATTAAATGTCTCTTGTCGTTTATATTATGGAGTTTACGTTTCTTCACCCCTACTATTGCAGTCCGTTATCATTTTTAAAATTACAAAGACCTTCCGTTCTTAAAAGGCATAACTCACATTTTGGAACTTTACTGCAAATATTTGCATAGTCTTTTGCGCCAAATATCCAAACTAAATTATCAACATAGGTTGTGTTTCGTTCAATATCCTTGCAGAATTCATTGAAAATTTGAGTTGCTTGCAAAGGATTGGTTTTTAAAGGGAATAAATCCAATCGATCAGTTCCGCAAATTCTTAAAATATGTAGGTCTGGTTTAACTGACCTTACACCGACATTTCTTAAATATTCCATCGCCAAAGTGAAACCTAGTTCTTTAATTTTATATTCACTTTTAGGATTTGATAGTAATTCAGCCGTTTGTTCAGCACTATTCAAGTTAATGAAGTTGTCCATACTACCGTACTTTGTAACAATTTTTTCGAATTGTTTAATATTCTCTCTTAAATTAAGAATTTGATATTTAATTTTTCGATTACCACATTTTATTTCACGGATATTTTCCAATAAATAGTTTGTATCTGATTCTTTTAATTTTTCTGGATTGTAATCCTGAAAAATTATTTTAAGATTTTTTAGGTTTTTTGCAATACCTCCCCACGACCTTTGATTGCTTAACTGAGACAATAGAAGAGCTTTGACATGATCACTTAATGTGAATTCATGCCCTTCTCCTCGCTTTTTACTTGCATCCAACTGTCCAAATCCATCAATAATTGAATTATAGTCGATGTTATTTTGAGTTAAAGTCTTTTCAATTAGTTCAATTATTTTAATATTATTTGTTGCCATTTTTAAAGTTTTAGTGACTAACATTGCTTCAAGCTTCTGATCCATCTCTACATAGCGTGTGGAGATTTTCTCCGAAGTTAGTTGTTATTTTGGAAATATAACTGGTCACGTTTCATTATTTTACCATTAATTTCCGTTGTAAATCCATTAGCATCATTTACATATCTAAAGGCATATATCAAGTTACCAATTTGATGTTTGTGATTTTGCTTCGCCACTTAAATATGCATCTAAAGATTTAGCTAAACCATTGTAATATTCAATATTTGTTTGAATATCTCGATAGTTATTTCTAAATGTACCATCTTCTTTGAAGATTAAATCGGATGTTTTTTCATCTAACGGCATTGAATAATAATATTTTTTTGACCAACCTCCAGAAACATATTTACTAGGTTCTGTATAAGTGGTAACGCTTGAAATATCAAACTTAACTTTACCATCTTTAAAGTAAAATTCAATTTCGTATTTAGTTGAGTAATAGGTTGTCATACCCATAACCTTCATCCAAGAAATATTAGAATCCATACCTTCAATTCTAATATAAGAGTTTTCGTTTTTGGCTAATATTACCTTTTCGGGGTTTTTGTAAGTTTCATTAATCCAATCTAATGCTTTTTGGTACAACTCCTTATCTGTTTGACCGTTTTTGTCTATTACAACATATTCAGTGAAACCTTTTTCTTTAGTAAAAGAAAATTCCTTTTCTTGACCAAAACTTACTACACTTAACATAACCATTAATCCTAAAATAATCTTCTTCATAATCTAATTTTGTTTTTTTATTAAATTGCCGCAAGTTTATAACGGCATAATCCTTCTTCGTCACAATGGTGCAAAGATATTTGTCACCAGTATCAAAACATGATACTCAAAAATAAACTTGCAAAAAACCACAAATAAAAGAAACCAAAGCATGAAAATCGGGCTCTGTTTTGGCACATTCAATACTACATATCGGTAATTTAATCATTGCCATTCAGCAGAATTAGATTTCTTTGTTTTATTTATTTAAATTTACTCTCGAAAAACACTGTCATGGAGGAATTTTCTAGTGTCATTCCGAGGAACGAGGAATGACAAACTAACTTAGGCAAACTACATTGATATATTATGAAAATAGGACTTTATTTCGGAACGTTTAACCCCATTCATATTGGACATCTTATCATTGCCAATCACATGGCCGAGCATGCTAATATAGACCAAGTATGGATGGTGGTTACGCCACACAATCCTTTGAAGAAAAAAAATACTTTGCTTGATGATTACCATCGGTTGCAAATGGTATATCTTGCTACTGAAGATTTTCCAAAAATCAAACCTTCGGATATTGAGTTTAAATTGTCACAGCCCAATTATACAATAAATACCTTAGTTCACTTGCAGGAAAAATACCCCAATTACGAATTCTCGTTAATCATGGGCGAAGACAATCTAAGGTCGTTGTACAAATGGAAAAACTACGAAGCTATTCTGGCGCATCACGAGATTTATGTGTATCCTAGACTCGAAACCAAGGGCCAAACCGGCGAAGCTATTTCTTTGGAAGTAGAAAATCTAACTTTCAAGAATCACCCAAAAATCCACCTGATTGACGCTCCGGTTGTTGAAATATCATCTACATTTATTCGGGATAATATCAAAAAAGGGAAAAATGTACAGCCTTTATTGCCCGCTAAAGTTTGGGAATGTATTGATCACAATAACTTTTATAAGAAGTAATTACGCCAGAATTCTTTTTAATTCCAATTGAATATTCTCAAAAACAGGACTCAAATTATCATTTTTACCGGATAACACATATACTTCTGTACTTGGCATTTGCTTGCTGTTCCACATCAATTGGATTTTATTTTCTGCTATTAAACTTTTTGCGTTTATATCCCAAACAACGGCTATTCCGGTATTTTTCGAAATTATTTCAAGCATTTCATACTCGGACGGAATGATATAATTGGGAATCATCGAGGGCCTTTTTTTACTAAAAACATGCAGCCAAAACAACTTTATATGCGGAATCTGTGCATTGTGGCTGAACCACTTTTGGTCGTTTAACCACTGTTCAGTTGCAGAGAAATTCTTTATTTTGATATTAGATTTTAACTCAGAAGCATCAATGTTATTGGAACCAACAATCACTTGTTTGATTTCGCCAACCTTTTTCTGAATGGTGTCAAACGTGTCATATTGTTTGGTAACAATAGCAAAATCGAGTTTTTTAGAATCGACCAATTCAAAAAGTGTGTCGTTCTCATGGAAACTAAAATCTATAAAATCAAATTCTGAAATTAAGGCATTTCCCAAACTGATCATCAAGTGTTTCGAGATGCCAATGGATATTAATCGATTCGCATCAAACGCTTTGGCACGAAAACCATTCTCCACATTTTCCAATCGGTCCAACGCCTCGATGATTAGATTATTGAGTAACTTAGCATATTCTGTTGGCTCCACACCTTTTGACTTTCGATTAAAAAGTTTATATCCGACATGTGCTTCCAACATTGATATTTGTTGACTTACAGCGGGTTGACTGATAAATAATTCCTTGGCAGCCAACGAAAAATTACCGTTTTTATAAACGGATTTAAACGTTCTGTACCATTCGAGATTAACCATGATATAAATATATTTATCACAAACATAATTTAAATTATTTTTACTAATAGCATATTCGCACTAAATTTGTAGAAACAAAATAAGAAATGAAGAAAATTGCATTCTTTGCCATTATAGCATTAACAGTAAGTTGCATTACAGCAACTGCACAAAATAAAAAAAGTATGAAAAAAGTATTATTTGTTGTTACGAGTCACGATAAACTAGGTAACACGGGAGAAAAAACAGGATTTTGGACAGAAGAACTTGCCGCGCCATATTATGAATTAGTAGATAAAGGAGTTGTTATTGATATTGCTACCCCGTTAGGAGGACAACCACCTATAGATCCAAAAAGTGAAGATCCATCTGCAGCAACTGAAGATACTAAACGATTTGATGCTGATACTGAATTATTGGCAAAACTGAAAAATACGCACAAATTAGCCGATGTAAAAGAATCGGATTATGATGCCGTTTTTTATCCAGGAGGTCATGGACCGTTATGGGATTTAGCCACGGATGAAAATTCAAGCGCTTTGATTGAAGCTTTTTATACGAATAATAAACCTGTCGCTTTTGTATGTCATTCACCAGCAGTGTTGAAAAACGTAAAAGTAAATGGGGATTTTTTGGTAAAAGGAAAAAAAGTAACCGGATTTTCTAATACGGAAGAGGAAGCTGTAGGCTTAACTGATGTCGTACCATTTTTATTAGAGGATGCGTTGCAAGCTAACGGGGCCAAATATTCAAAAATAGGGGATTGGCAACCGTATGCAGTAGAAGATGGCTTATTGATTACAGGTCAGAACCCGGCTTCATCTAAACTCGTTGCAGAAAAATTATTAAATCAATTGAATTTAAAAAAATAAAAACATGTTAAACTTCGAATTATACAATCCTACTAATTTAATTTTTGGAAAAGGACAAATTGAAAAACTTTCTACTTTAGTTCCACAGGGGGCAAAAATTCTTTTGGCTTATGGAGGCGGAAGTATTTTTAAAAATGGAATCCATGAACAGGTAGTTAATGCTTTAAAAGGTTTTGAAATCGTCGAATTTTCGGGAATTGAGCCAAACCCGCATTTTGAAACATTGATGAAAGCAGTTGCGATTATCAAAGAGCAAAAAGTAGATTTTATTCTTGCAGTAGGTGGTGGATCCGTAATTGACGGGGTAAAATTCATTTCGGCTGCCGTGAACTTTGACGGAAACCCTATTGATATTCTTCAAAAACGAGTATTAACTAAAGATGTATCTAAAATTATTCCTTTTGGAACAGTTTTAACGTTACCGGCAACGGGAAGTGAAATGAATTCTGGCGGTGTAGTTACCATTGAATCTACACAAGAAAAATTATCATTTGGTGGTAGCGCCTTGTTTCCAAAATTTTCTATTTGCGATCCAACCGTCATTGAATCCTTACCCAAAAGACAATTGGAAAACGGAGTTGTTGATGCCTATACCCATGTTTTGGAACAATATCTAACCTATCCACATGAAGGATATCTTCAAGATAGAATTGCCGAAAGTATTTTACAGACCTTGATTCAAGTTGGCCCTGATGTTGTTGAGAATCCTAAAGATTATGCTTTGGCTTCTAACTTTATGTGGAGTTGTACGATGGCTCTAAATGGATTAATCCAGAAAGGAGTTCCTTCGGATTGGGCTACACACATGATTGGCCATGAATTAACCGCTTTGTACGGAATTGATCATGCTAGAACATTGGCGGTTGTAGGTCCAAATTTATACCGAGTGATGTTTGAAACCAAAAAAGGAAAACTGGCACAATACGGAAAACGTATTTTCAATTTGACTGGAACTGAGGATGAAATAGCAAACGAAGCGATCAATAAAACAGTTGAGTTTTTCCATACAATGGGAATGGAGACTAAATTATCGGATTACACCAAAGACTATGATAAAACGGCTGATTTTATAGTAAACCGCTTCAAAGAAAGAGGTTGGCTGGGATTAGGAGAAAAAGAAAATATCACTTTAGAAAAAGTGAAATCAATTGTAGAAATGAGTTATTAATTCAAATAATCAGATTACCGATTGAAGTATTTTTAAATAAAAAGGCGTTCTCATTTTGTATGGGAACGCCTTTTAAAATTCAAATTATAACTAACTAATTCAATTCTGTTTTTTTTGTTAAAACAGTAACTATAATAAAAGAATAACGGTAGTAATGTGTTTATATTGTGTTTGAAAATCAAATGTTTTAAATTTAATTTAATATATTGTGATATTATTATTGAAAACCCCTGTGAATCCCAGATTTAAGGCGGTGCTTTTTTGGCTTGATTCATAGTTTTTAAGTACTTTTGATTAAATTCAATAAAAAATGACTGAAAACATAAAATTTGCAGTAATTGGTGGTGGGAGCTGGGCAACAGCCATAGCTAAAATGTTATGCGTAAATCTTACCGAAATTTCATGGTACATGCGCAATGATGCTGCTATAGAACACATCAAGACCTACAAACACAATCCAAATTACCTAAGCTCTGTTGAATTTGATACCCAAAAATTGAAGCTAACCAATGATATCAATGAAGCAGTAGCCTATGCGGACTACGTTATCTTTGCTATTCCTTCCGCTTTTTTAGAGGGTGAATTAGAAAAATTGACTGTTTCGTTGAAAGATAAAATTATTTTTTCGGCTATAAAAGGGATTGTTCCTGAGACCAGTTTGATTGTAGGGGAACATTTCCATGTAAAATATGATATTCCTTATTATAACATTGGTGTAATCTCTGGTCCTTGTCACGCAGAAGAAGTGGCTATGGAGCGGTTATCATATCTGACAATTGCATGTGGCGACTCTGATAAGGCAAAAATTGTTGCCGATACTCTTGCTGGAAATTACATTAAGACTAAAATTACAGATGATATTATAGGAACTGAATATGCTGCGATGCTAAAGAACATTTATGCCATTGCTGCAGGAATGGCCCATGGACTGGGTTATGGAGATAATTTCCAATCCGTATTGATGAGTAATGGGATTAGGGAAATGAAAAAATTTATCAAGAAAGTTCATAAAATGAAACGCAACATCAATGATTCTGCTTATTTAGGCGATTTACTGGTTACAGGCTATTCCGTTTTTTCGAGGAACAGAATGTTTGGTAATATGATAGGTAAAGGCTACACGGTGAAATCAGCAATGATGGAAATGAGCATGGTTGCTGAAGGATATTACGCTACTAAAAGTGCTTATAAGCTAAATCAGGCTTATGGTGCCAAAACACCTATTATTGATGCCGTTTATGAGGTTTTATACGAAGGAAAAGATGCGAAAACCATATTTAAGAAACTGACCGACAAACTGGATTAATTCTGCTATATATTTAATAATCAAAATACAATCATGTCATGAGTGAAAGATGGAAATATCAAATTAAAACTGGCGGAATTTGGGGTGTATTTATGACAGTTTTCAATGTGTTATTCGACATAAAAGAAATCCCTTTTTCAGTACAAGTCGCTACGCCTAATTTTTATATTCGAGCAGCTGCTTATATCGGTGTAGGGATTTTTGTTTTAGGTTATTTTACATGGAAATCCAAAGTTAAACAACAAAATCGCTAAATCATTTTTATGAGTAAAAGGTGGCGATTTCAGATTAAAAACGGGATGCGTTGGGGAATTATTCTTTCCCTAAGCTTGCTCGTTTTTGACTTATTCGAACGCTCTTTTGAAGATGCTTTTTTCTCCAAAAGAAACCTGTTCCGAACGCTTTATTTCGTCTTATTCGGAATATTTGTAATAGGATATTTAAATTGGAAGAAAAAAATTAAACGCGACAATAGTGCTGATTTATCTCACGATAATACCATCAATAAATAAAATAGGCACTTCTTCGACTGCTGATTCGCAGATGGATTGTGCTTTGAAAATGTATTTTTTATCGTATAGTTTGTCTCCGATAAAGAAAGTCAGCATGAATTCATTGTTGAGTGCCAAAACGCTTTTTTCAATCATTTCGATTTTCATTACTGAAACTGGCGGAACTGCTACAAAAGCGTGGCGCAAGAGGGATGTTTTTTTCATTTCACCGTTGATGGTTCCAAATGCCTTAGAAACAACCATGACGCTTTCGATTAAAAAGTCACTGTCATTTATTAAATAGGCGTACCATACTTTTTCCATGAAATCGTCGCTCCATTCTTGGACTGCAGCTAGGAATACGTTTTCTACTTCGGGGGTGATGATGTCGGATTTCATTTGATTGTTGAGTGATGATTACCGATTTTTGATTTCAGATTTAAACTTCTAAAATCAAAAATCAGTGCTCTTAAATTTTTATATACTTGATTTGAATTGTTCTAAGAAACGTACGTCATTTTCGTAGAACATACGGATGTCGCCTATTTGATACAACAACATGGCAATTCTTTCGATTCCCATTCCAAAGGCAAATCCGTTGTATTCCTCAGGATTGATGCCGCAATTTTTTAAAACGTTTGGATCCACCATTCCACAGCCCATGATCTCTAACCATCCGGTTCCTTTGGTTATTCTATAATCAGTTTCTGTTTTAAGTCCCCAATAAATATCAACCTCAGCGCTTGGCTCCGTAAAAGGAAAGTAGGAGGGACGCAGACGGATTTTTGATTTTCCGAACATCTCTTTGGTAAAATACAAAAGGGTTTGTTTTAAGTCGGCAAAAGAAACATCTTTGTCTATATACAGCCCTTCCACTTGGTGAAAAATGCAGTGAGAACGAGAGGACACGGCTTCATTACGAAAAACTCTTCCCGGAGAAATGGTCCGAATTGGCGGTTTATTTTCTTCCATGTAACGTACCTGTACAGAAGAGGTGTGTGTGCGCAACAAAATATCAGGGTTGGTTTGTATGAAAAATGTGTCTTGCATGTCGCGAGCCGGATGGTATTCCGGGAGGTTCAATGCGGTAAAATTATGCCAGTCGTCTTCGATTTCAGGACCTTCGGAAACATTGAAACCAATATTTGAAAAGATATCAATAATTTGGTTCTTCACCAATGAAATAGGATGGCGGGAACCGATAGTTATTGGTTCAGCCGAACGCGTGAGATCCCCGTAAAAGCCTTTGGTTTCTTCTTTGTTTTCTAAAGCTTCCTGAAGGGTTTTTACTTTGTCTTCGGCAGATGCTTTGAGCAGGTTGATTACTTGTCCGAATTCCTTTTTTTGATCGTTAGGCACATTTTTGAATTCCGCAAAAAGGTCTTTTAAAAGCCCTTTGCTTCCTAAGAATTTGATTCGGAACGTTTCTAGTTCTGCTGCGTTTTGCGTTGAAAAAGCATTTGCTTCGCCAATATATTCTTTTATCTTATCTATCATTTTCATTCCAATAATTAATTATGCAAATTTAGTGATTTTTGTTGATAGGGACAAGTCACGACTGGCCCGTACAATAAATAATATCAATCAATAAGTTCCTTCTCCAGGAAATAATTCACAATGGCTTCTTTCATTAAAACGGATTGTTCTCCAGCTTTTAGCGGTGGTAATTCCTCTTTTACTTTGTAATGTGGCCAACCTTCCTCGTCAAAAAATTCAAATTCATAGAATCCATAAGGCTCTAATAACCTGCAAATCGCGATATGCATTAGGTTTAGTTTTTCGTCTTTCTTGTATTCGTTATGTACTTTCCCGAGTTCTTGTACGCCAATTAGATAAATAATAGCGTCTAAATCTAAATCTTCCCCTTGAGA
This sequence comes from Flavobacterium bomense, assembly GCF_003970355.1. Lineage (NCBI taxonomy): Bacteria > Pseudomonadati > Bacteroidota > Flavobacteriia > Flavobacteriales > Flavobacteriaceae > Flavobacterium > Flavobacterium bomense. Next base: position 30,303 of record NZ_RYDJ01000015.1, read on the forward strand.
AAATTGATTGGAAAGTATATTTACAAGCTGTTCCCAGCGTTCTTTAAGTTGTGTGTCTCTTGACATTTTTGTTGAATTATGAATTATGAGTCATGAGTTATTAATTCATTTGTCATAAAATTATTTTTCGCAAAGATAAGAACTTGAAAATTGACTATGGTAAAGAATAATTCTTTTATATTTGCTGTTTGATCGTTGCAAATTAATTAAGTATGGGATTTTTTGATATCATTTTGGGTGTATTGCTTGCTTTTGCTTTTTACAAAGGCCTTCAAAACGGTCTTTTTGTGGAGTTAGCATCACTAATTTCACTACTGGCCGGTATTTATATTGCAGTACAATTTTCCTCCTATATGCGGGATATTTTAGTGGGATTTGTCAAATGGAATCCTAATACCATTCAAGTAGTAGCTTTTGTTCTTACGTTCATTATTGTAGTTGTTGTGGTTTCAGGTTTAGGTAAATTCCTGACAGGAGTAGCTGATTTTGCTTTTTTGGGCTGGTTGAATGCTTTGGGAGGTGGTTTTTTCAGGGTGCTGAAAACTGTTTTGATTCTGGGTATTGTTTTCGCGGTTTTCGAGAAGATTAACTACAACCATCTGTTGGCCAAAAAAGAGACGCTGGATAATTCTCTTTTTTATAATCCAATCCAAAAAACAGCTGGATTCATTTATCCTTCGCTACAGGAATGGTATGGTAGTTTGAAGAAAAAGTAAGTAGTAATGCGTTTTTAGTTGCAGTTTCAACCTTAAACCACAGCGAGAAAATTTAGATGATTGGTCTTTTAAATCCGTAATTGTTTGTTTAAGCTTTTTCTATTTTGTCTTTAAAGCGCTCAATGAGTTTTTCAGAGCGTTCCTTTATAAAAGTTGCATTGACCGTGACAGCCTCTAGTTGGTTTTTGTAATTGCTATTTTCATTTTAAACCCGTCCCGATCTAATAACTATTGAATCGGGACTTTTAGTATTATAGGTTTGTCAATTTCTTCAGATCAGCAATTGTAGCTGTTGGATTTTCTGCTTTAAAAACATAACTTCCGGCTACCAGTACATCAGCTCCGGCTTCTACAAGTTGTTTTGCGTTTTTGTTGGTAACACCGCCATCTACTTCAATAATTGTTTTTGCTTCTTTTTTAGTGATTAAAGCTTTTAGCTTCTCAATTTTAGCATAGGTATTTTCGATAAATGATTGTCCGCCAAAACCTGGATTTACACTCATGATGCAAACCAAATCAATGTCGTTGATTACATCTTCTAGCAAGTCAATATTTGTGTGTGGATTAATGGCAACGCCAGCTTTCATTCCTTCGGCTTTGATGGCTTGCAGGGTTCTGTGAAGATGGGTACAAGCTTCGTAGTGTACGCTTAGAATATTGGCGCCCAATTCAGCAAAAGTTTTGATGTAGCGATCTGGATCTACAATCATCAAGTGAACGTCGATTGTTTTTTTTGCATGGCGGTTTATGGCTTCCAAAACGGGCATTCCGTACGAAATGTTAGGTACAAAAACACCATCCATGATGTCAATATGAAACCAATCGGCTTCACTGTCATTGATCATTTCGATATCGCGTTGTAGGTTTCCAAAATCGGCCGCAAGTACTGATGGTGCAATAAGAGTATTTTTCATTGTGTAGTTGTTATGTAGTAAAGATGCACTGCAGTGCATCTTTACAGTTTGTGTTGTTTGTGCAAAAGTAGTTTTTTTGCAGCAATTGGTGAAAGTTTTTTTAGAAGGGACAACTCGCGAGTTGTCCGTACATTGCGCGTAAGGGATAGAGGCGGCATCCTCGTAGCGTAGCGGAGAGATACAGCCGATAGCCCGACCCGAAGTTTTTACGGAGGGTTACGCCATAGTAGTGAGAAATGAATGGTGAGAAGAATTTAGATTTTAAAAATATAACTCCTGATATCCGAGCCGAGCCAAGCGAACTGAATGGAGTTTTGCTTAAAAAAATAAAACTCCGGTAATCAGCCGGAGTTTCAATCATCAATCAAAAAACGAACAGTTAATCAGACCGTCGTTAGCTATTAGTCACAAGTTTAAAATCAAAAGTCATAATGTTGTAGAACGTTATGACTTTTGATTTTTAAAAAATTGACTGTTTTATCCTAAATAGGTTTTTAGTATTTTGCTTCTTGAAGTGTGTTTTAATCTTCGGATTGCTTTTTCCTTGATTTGACGAACACGTTCTCGAGTCAGGTCGAAAGTTTCGCCAATTTCCTCTAAGGTCATTGGGTGTTGATCACCAAGACCAAAGTACAAACGAACTACATCAGCCTCTCTTGGAGTCAATGTTTCTAGGGAACGCTCGATTTCGGTACGCAATGATTCGTGGATTAATTCTCTGTCTGGATTTGGTGATTCGCCGGAACGTAAAACGTCATAAAGGTTAGAATCTTCTCCTTCTACAAGAGGCGCATCCATGGATAAGTGACGGCCAGAGTTTTTCATACTCTCTTTTACGTCATTTACGGTCATATCAAGTTCTTTTGCAATTTCCTCAGCAGAAGGTGGGCGCTCGTTAGATTGCTCTAATAAAGCGTACATTTTGTTGATTTTATTGATAGAACCAATTTTGTTCAAAGGCAAACGAACGATACGAGATTGTTCAGCCAATGCTTGTAAGATAGATTGACGAATCCACCAAACGGCATACGAGATGAATTTAAAACCACGTGTTTCATCAAAACGTTGTGCTGCTTTTATAAGTCCAAGGTTTCCTTCGTTGATCAAATCGGGAAGGGTTAATCCTTGATTTTGGTATTGTTTGGCTACAGATACTACGAAACGTAAATTGGCTTTCGTCAATTTTTCTAATGCTTTCTGGTCGCCGGCTTTAATTTTTTGTGCTAATTCTACCTCTTCGTCTGCGGTAATAAGGTCAACTTTACCAATTTCTTGTAAATACTTGTCTAATGAAGCGGTTTCACGATTGGTTACCTGCTTGGTGATTTTTAGTTGTCTCATGTTTTTTTTGTCTCCTAAATTTTAAGTGTACAAATGGTTATACGTATGAAGTTGCCTAAAAGTTACAATTGTTTTAAAATAAATTTATATAAAACAAAAATCCCGTTTCAAATTCATGAAACGGGATTCCCTATAAATAAACCTTTAGTAAACTAAGATCTGATTACTCTTTTCTTTCCTCACGAGGAGGTCTTGGTAAAAGTGCTTTTCTGGACACTTTTTCTTTTCTGGTTTTTGGATCCAGTCCAAGGTATTTCACCATAAAGACATCGCCCATATTGACCACATCCGAAACGTTTTCAGTGCGTTCCCAAGCTAACTCGGATACGTGTAATAAAACTTCGTTTCCTGGAACAGCTGTGTATTCTACAACGGCACCAAAATCTAGCATTTTGATTACTTTCACTTCGTAAGCTTCGTTCATTTGTGGTTTGAAAGTGATGGACTCAATTTTAGCCAATACCGCTTCAATTCCGGCAGGATCTGTTCCTAGAATTTCAATAACTCCTTGCTCATTTACTTCATTGATAACGATAGTAGTTCCTGTAGATTTTTGTAATTCTTGAATCACTTTTCCACCAGGTCCAATCAATGCACCAATAAAGTTGCCAGGAATTGTTCTTGTGATGATTTTTGGAGCATACGCTTTTACATCTGCTTTTGGAGCAGCTAAAACTTCTATAATTTTTCCAAGAATATGCAAACGACCTTCACGAGCTTGAGCTAAAGCTTCTTCCATGATGTTGTACGCCAATCCTTCAATTTTTATGTCCATTTGACAAGCGGTAATTCCATCTGCGGTTCCGGTTACTTTAAAATCCATGTCTCCTAAGTGATCTTCATCACCAAGAATATCAGACAATACAGCGAATCGGCCTGTTTTTTCATCAGAAATTAATCCCATTGCAATCCCGGAAACGGGTTTGGTCATTTGAATCCCGGCATCCATAAGAGCTAATGTTCCGGCACAAACGGTTGCCATTGAAGATGAACCATTTGATTCTAATACTTCAGATACAATACGAATGGTATAAGGACAATCAGCAGGAATCATGTTTTTCAAAGCACGTTGTGCTAAGTTTCCGTGACCCACTTCTCTTCTTGAAGTTCCTCTTAATGGTTTTGCTTCACCAGTAGAAAAAGGAGGGAAGTTATAATGCAAGTAGAATTTTTCTTCGCCTTGTTGTGATGGAGAGTCAATTTGGTTTGCTTCTCTGGAAGTTCCTAAAGTAGCTGTTGCCAATGCTTGAGTTTCTCCTCTTGTAAATAAAGCAGATCCGTGAACTGAAGGTAAATAATCAACTTCAGCCCAAATTGGACGAATTTGATTTGTTTTTCTACCGTCCAGACGTGTGCCTAAATCAAGGGTTACATTACGAACGGCTTCTTTACTGGATTTAGCAAAATATTTTGAAACTAAATCACCGTTTTCAGCTAATTCTTCCTCAGTAAACAATGCTTTTACAGCTTCTTTTGCTTCCGCAAATTGAGCTGTTCTTTCGTGTTTTGCTGTTCCTTGTTTTGCAATTGCATAACATTTGTCATAAGCTGCAGCATTTACTTTTTCATAAATAGCCACATCTTCTCTTTCTTGATCGTAAGTTCGTACTTCTTTTTTACCAAAAGCAGCAACTAATCGTTCTTGAGCAGCAATTTGAATTTTGATTGCCTCGTGCGCAAATTTAATCGCTTCAACCATTTCGGCTTCTGAAATTTCTTTCATTTCTCCTTCTACCATTGCGATAGATTCTTTTGAAGCGCCAATCATCATGTCAATATCAGACAATTCTAATTGAGTACGACTTGGGTTGATGATGAAATGACCGTCAACTCTGGCTACACGAACTTCAGAAATTAAAGTTGAAAAAGGAATATCAGATAAAGATAAAGCTGCCGAAGCGGCTAAACCGGCTAATGCATCTGGCATTACGTTTTCATCATGCGACATCAATTGAATCATCACTTGCGTTTCTGCATGATAATCTTTTGGGAAAAGAGGACGCAATACACGATCCACTAAACGCATAGTTAATATTTCATTATCGCTTGGTCTTGCTTCTCTTTTAAAGAAACCACCTGGAAAACGCCCGGCGGCAGCAAATTTTTCACGATAATCTAATGTTAAGGGCAAGAAGTCAATTCCTGGGCTTGCTTTTCTGGCAGATACAACTGTTGCCAGCAACACTGCATTTCCCATTCGTACTTCTACGGCACCGTCAGCTTGTTTGGCTAATTTTCCGGTCTCGATTGAGATGCTTCTCCCATCTCCTAAATCGATAATTTCTCTTGAAACTTTTGGAATCATAATTGTATTTTCTTGATTAAACAATGGATTTTAGTTGTGTTGTAGTTATTTTGCGTAGTTAATGCTTAAAACCCAATGAAAAACGAAACTTTTTTATTTGCAAATACAAATTGGTACTTACCTTATAATGCGGTCTTAATTCTAATCCCTTTTGTGTCAGGATTATAAAATGAACTTTGGACGCGGAAATATAAAAACAAAAAGAGGCACTCTCGCGCCTCTTTACATATTGATTATTTTCTGATATTCAATACTTTGATAATTTCACGGTATCTGTTGATTTCTGTTTTCTTCAAATAATCCAACAAAGATCGTCTTTTACCTACTAGCAAGACTAATGAACGCTCTGTATTATAATCGTGACGATTTTTTTTCAAGTGCTCCGTTAAGTGGCTAATTCTGAAAGTGAACAAAGCAATTTGAGCTTCTGATTTTCCAGTGTTTGTTTTTTCTCCGTGTTTAGCGAAGATTTCTTCTTTAATCTCTTTAGTTAAATACATTCCAATATTTGTTTAATGATTTTTATGTATGCCTTACAGCTATTGTAAGACGGGTGCAAAAGTAAAAAATAATTATGAATTATGAATTATGAATTATGAATTATTTTAAATCTTAATACAATTTTGCAATTTCCTCATTCACAAAGGCTAAGAACTTTTCGTCTTCTTTTGTAAATGGATCTATGACATGGCTGTCAATATCAATTTGTCCTATGTTTTCTCCGTTTACAAAAAGGGGTACAACGATTTCTGATTTCACGGTAAAACTACAAGCAATATAATTATCTTGCGCTGCAACGTCAGGAACTACAAAGTTTTCGTTTGAAACAGCCACTTGTCCGCAAATTCCTTTTCCAAAAGGGATTACCGTATGGTCTGTTGCTGCTCCCACATAGGGTCCTAAGTGTAATGTTTTAGACTCGTGATTTGCAAAATAAAATCCTACCCAATTATAATAGGCAACAGAGTTACTAAGCAGCTCACAAATAGACAATAGTTTTTCGTCTCTTGACAACGTTGTATTTAATGTGATTTCGGTTACTTTTGGTTGTAGTTCTTGAAATGTCATGTTTTTTTATTTTTATTTGTACAAAAGTATTTAAAGCCAGTTTTAAAAATTACATAAATTTGTTAAAAAAATAGATTTTGAAAAAATATTTTATTCTCTACAAGCCTTTTTTGATTTTTCTAGGTACTTTTTTTTTAACTTATATAGTGCTGACTTTTTTGTATCAGCGTTTTCTTAATGGTTTTGAAGAAAATCAAATAGATTCTGTTACCAGAATGGTAAGTGAAAATACAGAGCAAGTGCTGCAGTTATTTAATGATGAATCTTCAATTGAAGAGAGCACTGCATCTCCTTATATGAAGTTGTTTTATAACCAGAAATATGTAGCCCGAATTGTAGAAGGATGTAATGCAATTAGCGTAATTATTTTGTTTATTTCATTTGTCGTGGCTTTTTCTGGAAAACTACTAACGACGCTGCTTTTTATCTTTGGAGGAAGTCTGTTTATTTATGTATTGAATGTTTTGAGAATAGCTGTTTTAAGCGCACTTATTTTTTATTTTCCAAAACAGGAACCCTTCTTGCACGGAGTTCTTTTTCCTTTGTACATTTATAGTTTAGTTTTTGTATTGTGGTTAATTTGGGTTCGTAAATTTTCAAGATATGCTTCAAAAGATTCTTAATAACAAAGTTCGCGTACTGCAATTTCTTTTTTTTGTTGTATTGCTGGTGCTTGTTCGTGCTTTTGAAAATCAGTTGTTTTATGATCCTTTTCTGGATTTCTTCAAGAAAGATTTTGCGAAGTTACCGTTGCCAAGTTTCAATGCAGTCCAATTATTTTATGGGCTATTGTTTCGTTATACATTAAATACCGCTATTTCATTGGGGATTATTTATGTGCTTTTTAAAGAAATAATGATGGTGAAATTCGCCTTTGTGCTGTATTATTTTCTTTTTATGATTTTAATGGTTGCTTTTTTCTATATCATCTATTTTACTTGGGGAAACCACAATTGGATATTGTTTTATATCCGTCGGTTTCTAATTCAGCCTATTTTTTTATTATTGTTTGTTCCTGGATTTTATTATCAGAAACAAAATAAGTAGTCTTTTTTGTTTGTCTTCAATGTCGATTTAAGTGTCTGTAAATCAAATTTCTATTGCTATTAAAACAGTGAAACATTCTGACTATATAGCCTAATTTAATTCGGATAAACTTAAAAAATCACTGATCAAATCTGGTGCTAGCATTATGGCGGTTGACGCAATTTTACAGGCTATAAAAAAGCAGATGTATGAGGGTATTTCTACAAAATAAATCTACAAAATGGCTTTTTCATTATTGAAGAAAAAGCTGATTTTCATGTCACACGTTATAATTTAAGAGAAACAATTGGACTCTTAAGTACTGCAGTTTTTTTTTGAAAAATATATAGGACGAATTTTTTCGCGTAGCATTATAAATCAATAAATAATTTGACCTTACAAGGTAAATGTGTCTCGCATGAAATAGATGTGCTGGTCAAAAAAACGAAACGATCGCTATGGTCGAATGTAAGTATCATACGGGTCGAGAGGTTGCTACGGATGTGAAAGTTCCGAGGTATATTCGGTCTCGTTTTAAATCCTTTTGGATAGCGTTAAAATTCAGGAAGAAGACAGAATCTCCAAGATCCCATATATTATTGATACTTCAATGGGAATCACTGCACTGAATATTTTTTCTACTAATAAAAAATGGCACAAGTTACCGCCGGGAGAATGTGCTGAAATGAGTAAAATGTTTTCATTAGTTCCGGATTATAAGGAAGCCATGGAGGGGATTTGTAATAATTACAGTGGGGTATCACGCCGAAGGAACACGAGAAAGAAAATTGATGCAAGGGGCAAAAGGAATTAATATTCGCGGGTAATATTATCCGGTAAAAGCAAAAATTCAGGAAATAAAAAGGTTGTCAGCGCATGGTGAAAATCAGCCACTGGATGAACTCCGTATCAAAGTCCAGGAAAAATATAGTTTTGAATGTAAAGTTCCTTTGATAGGACAAGAACTTGAATTGTAGATTTTAACTTGAATTTAGCTTTTGGAGTTTGATTAAATCACTACTTTTGCATGATGAAATTCAAAGGACTGGTTAGTGTTCTTCTTGCTTTTTTCCTATTGGTTTCCAATGTAGGAGTAGCATTTAATCTGCGTTATTGCGGAAATGAAATTTCGTCTATTACTCTTAAAACTCCTGTTGAAGATCAAAAATTAGAAAAAAAATGTTGTAATGTTGTTGAAAAAAAATCAAATTGTTGCGAAGACAAAGAGGTTAATTTTCAAAAGAAGACGGATAAATTAGTCCAAAAAACAGTTTCTGCCGATACAGATTTTACATTTTCAATAAAAGAATGGAATCCTTATGTCTTTTCATTTATTTCAAATTTTCAAAACAGCCAATTTACGTCGTATTGTTTCGATACAAATGCGCCGCTTTTTTTTAAATTATACCACCAATATATTTTCTACGCGTAGCTTTTAATGTTTTAGTAGAACTTGAATCACACTTTAGTGGTTTTACATTATTCTAACATTAAAAATCAATCATGCAAAAACAAATTTCAATATTTTTATTGTTTCTTTTATGTGCTTTTAATTCTTATTCGCAAGATACTTTGCAAGAGATAAAAATACAAGGCAGCAGCAAAAGTTTAAAAAAATCGTACAAACTAACAACTAATACTACAACACTGACAAGCAAAGAATTACTGAAAGCCGCTTGTTGCAATCTGGCAGAAAGTTTCGAAACAAATCCTTCAATTGATGTTAATTTTTCGGATGCTTTGACGGGAACGAAACAAATAAAAATGCTAGGATTGACGAGTCCTTACTTGATGATTACCGAGGAAAATATTCCTTCGGTACGTGGTGCTTCTCAAGCCTATGGGTTGTCATTTACACCAGGAACTTGGGTAGAAAGTATCCAAATTACCAAAGGTGCAGGAAGTGTTGTCAATGGCTTCGAAAGTATTTCGGGACAAATTAATACCGAATTAATAAAACCAATCAGCGATATTCCATTTTTTCTAAATGTCTATGGTTCGACAGATTCTCGATTTGAATTAAATACACATTTCAATACTAAAATTTCTGATAAATGGAGCAGTAGTTTATTTGTACACGGAAATACCAGAGTTGCAAAAAACGATATGAATGACGATGGCTTTCTTGATAATCCATTAGCAAAACAAATCAATGTTTTAAATCGGTGGCAATATACCAATGCCAAAAAAGGGTGGGTGAGTTTCATCAATTTCCGATATATGAATGATCAAAAACAAACAGGAGAATTAAATTTTGATCCGGATAGAGACAGGGGAACGACAAATTATTGGGGTTCCGAAATCAATACGGAACGTTTTGATGTTTCCGCTAAATTAGGCTATGTTTTTCCTGACATGCCATATCAAAGTATTGGTTTTCAGAATGCCTTTAACAGTCACGATCAAAACTCTTATTTTGGACTAAATCAATATAATATTGAACAAAAAAGTTATTATTCGAACCTGATTTTCAATTCGATTATTAATAATACAATGCATAAATTTTCTACAGGTCTAAACTTTACCTATGATAAATACGGTGAGTTTGTCAATGTGAATGATTACAGCAGAATTGATAACTCAGTAGGTGCTTTTTTTGAATATACGTATGATAATACGGAGAATTTTAGCGTAGTTCTAGGCGGCAGAATAGATAATCACAATCGTTTAGGGACTTTTGCTACGCCAAGATTACATGTGCGATACAATCCTTGGGAGAAAGGTGTTTTGCGATTTTCAGCAGGTAGAGGGAAACGAAGTGCTAATGTTTTTGCTGAAAACCAACAGCTTTTAGCTAGTTCAAGAACTTTTGAATTTTTAGATACCAAAGGAAAAATATACGGTTTAAATCCTGAAATTGCATGGAATTATGGATTGAGTTTTATGCAGGGTTTTTTGTTTTTTGGCAAAAGTGCTGATGTTGGTTTTGATTTCTACAGAACTGATTTTCAGAACCAAGCAATTGTTGATATAATGCAAAGTCCGCAACAGGTTTTGTTTTATAACTTGAACGGAAAATCGTATGCGAATAGTTTGCAAGTAGAATTTAATTATGAACCAATAAAGCGTTTTAATTTGAGAACAGCCTACAAATACTATGATGTTCAAACGGATTATTTATCAGGAACCTATCAAAGACCACTACAGGCAAAACATCGTTTCTTTGGAAATTTAGGATTTGAAACGCAAATATTAGAAGAAGGAAAACAATGGAAGTTTGATTATACGCTTAACTGGCTCGGAAAACAACAATTACCCAATACGTCAATCAATCCTGAAGTTGACAGGCTGCCTGAATTTTCACCTTCATTTTCTGTGATGAATATACAGGTTACACGATCTTTTTCTCCAACTTTCGAAATCTATATTGGCGGAGAAAACATTGGTAATTACAAGCAGGACAATGTTATCTTGGGTAATGAAAATCCATTTGGACCTACTTTTGACGCATCAATAGTTTATGGTCCAGTTTTTGGACAAATGTATTATGCGGGTTTACGTTTTAAAATTAAATAGGTTAAAAAAAATTAAATGATGAAAAATATAACACTAGTAATGTTACTGATTTTTGTTGGGTTTACGGTTCAGGCTCAAGAAGGGAAAAGCAAAAATGCTAAGGTTGAATTTCATGTGAGCGGGAATTGTGACATGTGCAAAAAGAGAATTGAAAAAGTGGCATTTAGTGTTTCTGGTGTGAAATCTGCCGAATGGCATATGGATTGTGGTACTTTATATCTGATTATAAACGAACAAAAAACGAATGTTCCAACAATTCAAAAAGCGATTGCGAAAGTAGGTCACGACACAGAGGGAGCCAGGGCTTTAAAGGAAGATTATGACAGTCTTCATGCTTGTTGTCAATATAAACGAAAATAATTTTAAAGAAACGCCAAAGTGAAAACTTTGGTTTTTTTAATGCCATACTTTAATTTTTTTTGAGTAAAAATTGTAGTTGTTAACTATGAAAAACGGTTATACACATAACTAAAATCAGGATTTTTATAAACAACTTTTGGCTGTAAATAATGTAAAGATAATTCTGCTACTTTAAATAGTTAATAAAACTTTAAAATAGTATCATAAATTGTGGTTGAGATATATTATCCGTACTTTCACGCACGAATAATTTTAGCATAAAACACCTTAGAATGAACGATTTTGATTGGAAGAATTTAATTGACCCACTTTTTTATATTCATTTTGATGTTAATGGAATTAAATTGGGTATTTATATAGTTTTATTTATTGTTTTTGCGGAGACGGGTCTTTTTGCAGGTTTTTTTCTGCCAGGAGATAGTTTATTGTTTTTGGCAGGAATTTACAGTCGCGAATTGATAGAGAATATTTTAGTTATCAATAATGATTTTCTAAATGTGGTCCTCCTATCCACACTTGTCGCATTGTCAGGAATTTTAGGAAACGTAGTAGGCTACTGGTTTGGTTCTAAAAGCGGGTATTATCTATACAACAAGGAAGATAGTTTTTGGTTTAAGAAAAAGTACTTGGTTCAATCAAAAGATTTTTTTGAAAAATACGGAGGTAAGGCAATTATTTTTGCTCGATTTCTTCCAATATTGAGGACTTTTGCACCAATAGTTGCCGGAATCGTTTCAATGGATAAGAAGAAGTTTATGTTTTATAATATTTTAAGTTCTTTTATTTGGTCGTTCACCCTAATTTTTGCCGGACATTATTTATATGGTTTTTTACTTGAGAATTATAAGATTGATCTAAAGGAGCATATCGAATTAATTGTATTGATTTTAGTAGGGATTACTGTTTTACCGGTAATTTATAAGTTTAGCAAAAAAGCTAAAGTTCAAGAATAAATCTAATTTAAAAATTAAAAATGCCACCAAATAATGTAGGACTATTTGGTGGCATTTTTAATAGTTCTTCGATTTACTTTAATTGAACCACTTTTTCTTCATGAAAAATTTGTCCGTCTGTAGTCATGCCCTCAATGATAATTTTGCAGTTTTTTTTGTTATAATCTAGAATATCAAATGTGAAATTACCGTTTGAATCTGAAATTGTTTTTGTAAACCAATTAATTGTGCCAAAATTATTAAAACCGTTACTAGAAGCATTCTCGTATTCTAAATTTTGAAAAGTACTACTTTTTGAAAATGCATCTTTTACAAAAAACGAATTTGGATTTGATTTTTTGGAGTGAGTATTTTGTTGTTTTTTGGTGTAAATTCTAATTATCCCAAGATTATTGTTACCGCCTGCCACTATAGCTAGAGCATTAATATAGATTTCATCAAGTTCATCCATTTTTAAAAATTCAAGTTCATAATAATCAAAGTAGAGTTGCCTATCATCAATATAAACAATAGGTGTGGGTGGTGGTCCTACACTTAATTGAGGCAATCTACTATATATATTTATCTTGCCAATGGTTCGATCTACCATGAACCCATTTTGTTCTATGAAATTTAAAATTCTTGAAGAGTTGTTGGTACTATCAATTTTATGACCACGAAGCATTCTGTTTGAAAGAATATTAATATGTGTTAATTGTTTTTTTTTGTTTTTTGACACAACTTCTTTAAGTTGAATGGCTTTTTCCTTAAAGTATGGTAAATCAAGATTTACGGTTTTAATAGTATCATTTTCTAAATTACAGTTCTTTTTAATAAGACCAGTAAAAACTTTATTATATAGTTTTTTTCTATTGACAACTTGTAGCGCTAATTTTGCATCAACATATTCAAAATTTGGTTGTTTATGCAAGGATAAATTAACATAAGTAGAATCTGTTAAAAGCAGATTTTGGAATTCGAAAGTACCATTTTCAGTGACATCAGCTGATGCCGTTATGAATTCTTTACTGCTTACTAGTTTTACTTTATGAAATGATTTACTTTTAAGTGGGTTAGCTACGGTTCCTTTTAAATTAATTCCAATGTCAAAAGTATAATGTGCAGTAGGTGGTTGCAGTTTCATGTAATCCCAATCATATTTTAGGCTTTCTTGATTCAGTAGAGCCAAATCTAATTCGTAATATTTTAATCTATTTACATCATTTAAATAATAATTAGAATTTAAAAGAGATGTCTTTAAATAAGGGTTGATAGTCAATCCTGCGATGATAGAATTGTTATCGTCGATACTTTTCGTTTCTACAGGCAAAACAGAAATACTAATCATATTATTAGTTGAATTGGAGAATGCGGCAAGTTTTATAATGTTTCCCTGTTGATTATTTTTTATAACATCATAATTATTTTTTGTAATTGGACTAATGTATATTTGTCTTTCAGACCATTGTTTTAATTCGTTATCAATTATTCTGATAGTATTAATTCCTGGATTTAGACCTGTATTATTGACAACAATTATTTGCTCTAAGTTATTAGGATTAATGTTTAAAGGTTCAACGATGAAATTTTGGTCTTGATGAATAACTAAATTTAATCCACGAAATTGTAAGCTATTGAAACTAGATTTATTTGTTTTTACTTTGATTTTAGTTTTGTTGTCTAGCATGAAGGAACTTGCTTCAATAGCAACGCCTATTAAATTAGCAGGGGGCAAATTATTTTCGATAATTTTGTCTTCATATTTCACTGCTACTGTTAGCACTTCTGTAGTTGGGATTGTGTGAAATTTTCCGAAGCCAAAATTATTTAATTTGACGGTTTGCAAAGCCTCTCCTTTGCTATTTTGTATAGTTGCTTCAAGATTTATAGGTGTATTATTATTGCAGTCTTTTACTTGTATCCCGATCGTATTTGAAACTCCGCTGATAAGATTTTTCCCTTCTGGATTTAGGTAAACTTTAAGTGTTTCTTTAACTATTTTTTCCGTATTCTGAATGCCTTGGTCTGGATTGATTATGTTTACTTTTACCAAAGTAGATTCATTTTCTGTAAAGTTGTTCATCCAGTTAGTATATACTTGGATGTAATAGTTTCCGGAGTCCAGATTAGGGCCAAGTTTAATATGACCCGAAAAAACACCATTATCAGCAAATACTAATTTTTCAGAGAGTTGTTTTCCTTTTTCGTCAAGTAATAGTACAAAAACATTGGAAGTGTAAAATGGTTTAGTAGTCTTTCTAGTAACTATGTATCCTTGATACCATATAGTCTCTTCGCTTAAGAATGTTGATTTATTTACATGAATATGGATTGCTTCTCTATCTAATTTAAAATAATTTTTAAGAACAACACCAATCTTTGATTTTACGGTTTCTTCATTATTCTGGCTAAACATAACTGAAGATACTAAAAAAGTAACGAATAGAAAAAAACGCCTTGGTTTTATCATAAAAAACAGATTGCCTTAGTTACTAATTTAGTAGTAAAGGTATGAAATTAATTCACTAATGCAATGTTAACTCTACAAAAACAATGAGCCCGAAATATAATCGAGCTCATTTTCTTTAAAAAATCTAAATATATTGGTTTATTTTAAATTTTAATCTAAAAGATGTATTGTTACATCATCCCTGGCATGCCGCCACCCATTGGGTTTCCACCACCATTATCTTCTTTAATATCAATTAAAGCACATTCAGTAGTCAATATCATTCCGGCAACTGAAGCTGCATTCTCTAAAGCTACACGAGTTACTTTTTTAGGATCAATAATTCCTGCTTTAAGCATGTCGACATATTCGTCTGTTTTTGCGTTATAACCAAAATCACCACTACCTTCAGCGACTTTTGCAACAACTACAGACCCTTCAAGACCTGCGTTTTCAACAATAGTTCTCAATGGAGACTCCACTGCACGAGATACAATTTGAATTCCGGTTGCTTCGTCAGCATTATCTGCTTTAATAGCACTAAGTGCATTTTTAGCTCTCAGTAAAGCAACTCCACCACCAGCAACAATTCCTTCTTCAACTGCAGCACGAGTAGCGTGAAGTGCGTCATCTACTCTGTCTTTTTTCTCTTTCATTTCTACTTCAGATGCAGCACCTACATAAAGTACAGCAACTCCACCAGCTAATTTAGCCAAACGTTCTTGCAACTTTTCTTTGTCATAATCAGAAGTGGTAGCTTCCATTTGACCTTTGATTTGGTTGACACGATTTTTGATCATATCCGCATCACCTGCACCACTTACAATTGTAGTATTATCTTTATCGATAGTCACTTTCTTAGCAGTACCTAACATTTCGATAGTTGTGTTTTCTAAAGTGTATCCTCTTTCTTCTGAAATTACAGTTCCACCAGTTAAAATAGCGATGTCTTCTAACATAGCTTTTCTTCGGTCTCCAAAACCAGGCGCTTTTACAGCGGCGATTTTCAAGGCTCCACGTAATTTATTTACCACTAGTGTAGACAATGCTTCCCCATCTACGTCTTCAGCAATAATCAATAATGGTTTCCCAGATTGTGCTACAGGCTCAAGAACCGGTAATAATTCTTTTAAAGAAGAAACTTTTTTGTCATATAAAAGGATGTATGGATTTTCTAGTTCTACCTCCATTTTTTCTGAATTGGTAACAAAATAAGGAGAAAGATATCCTCTGTCAAACTGCATGCCCTCAACAACATCAACATACGTATCTGTTCCTTTAGCTTCTTCAACAGTAATAACCCCTTCTTTTCCCACTTTTGCGAAAGCAGCAGCGATTAACTCCCCAATTACTTCGTCATTGTTAGCAGAAATTGAAGCGATTTGTTTGATTTTTTCAGAATCCGTACCTACTACTTTGGCTTGTTTAGCCAAATCAGCAACAATAGCATCAACTGCTTTGTCTATCCCGCGTTTCAAATCCATAGGATTGGCTCCGGCAGCAACATTTTTCAATCCTTCTTTTACGATCGCTTGTGCCAAAACGGTTGCAGTTGTAGTTCCGTCTCCGGCTAAATCATTCGTTTTAGAGGCTACTTCTTTTACCATTTGTGCGCCCATATTTTCTAGTGGGTCTTTCAATTCAATCTCTTTTGCTACAGTTACACCATCTTTAGTAACGGTTGGTCCGCCAAAAGCTTTTCCAATAATAACATTACGACCTTTTGGCCCTAGCGTTACTTTTACTGCATTTGCCAATGCATCAACACCACGTTTTAATCCGTCACGTGCTTCTATATCAAATTTTATATCTTTTGCCATTTTAAATTTTGTTTAATGTTTATTTGAAGGGACAAGTCACGACTTGTCCGTACTTTAATTTAGATAATTGCAAGAATATCGTCTTCACGCATGATCAAATAATCTTTTCCTTCTAGTTTCAATTCAGTACCAGCATATTTTCCGTACAAAACAGAATCACCAATTTTCACTGTCATAGTGTGGTCTTTTGTTCCGTTTCCTACAGCAACAACAGTTCCTTTTTGTGGTTTTTCTTTGGCAGTATCAGGGATGAAGATTCCTGACGCCGTTTTTGTTTCAGCAGCAACGGGCTCGATAAGGACTCTGTCTGAAAGAGGTTTAATGTTTAAATCCATGATTTTATATTTTTTAGTATTCAATATTAATTAATAAAGATGAAGATTTCAGAAATTGTGCCATCTTAATCAAACTGACACATTTTCTTATAAAAAATGCCAGCTTTGACAGGCTGGCATTTAGAATATGTAGAAGTGATTTATTTTACTGGATTTGTAGCTGCAGGTGTGTTTTGAGCAGGTACTGCTATAGGAGTAGTTGTGTTTGGTGCAGCGGTTCCCATATTGTCAATGATTTTAGAATCAGTATCACTTAATGTTCCTGTAAAGCTCAAGCTTGAAAGTAATATAAGTGCGATTAATATAGTTGCTAATGTCCAAGTGCTTTTGTCTAAAAAGTCAGTTGTTTTTTGTACCCCGCCTAACATTTGAGAACCACCTATTGTAGAGGATAATCCACCACCTTTAGGGTTTTGAACCATGATTACTACGATTAATAGAAAACAAACTATAGTTATTAAAACTAAAAAAATTGAAAATGTGCTCATTGTTTAATTATTATTATGTTGTAAAATCTTAATATCCGTTATGCGGTCTGCAAAGAAACTACTTTTTTCTGGATATTTCAAAATTAATATTTCATAAGCTTGTATCGCTTTTTGATATTTTTTTTGTTCCAAGTAAACTCGGGCTAAAGTCTCGGTCATCAAGTACGAGTTATCTGGTGCATTTAGGTCTAAGGTCACTGAGGAAGCAGCGCCGTGTTTTACAGGAGAAATCTTTGGACTTGTTTCTATAAATTTATTGATTAAGTCTAATTTTTTTCTTTTCTCCTCGTCCATTGGATCAGCCGGTTTTTTAGAATCCTCATTCTCTCTTTCTATAGGTTCTGTACGAGAGAGCTGTAGCCATTCTTGGAAGGAATGTTGTTCTTTTGCCGAAAAATCCAACGGTTTTCCAAGATCCATTTTTTCTGCTATTGGTATAGAATTCGTTTGGATTGGGGCGGTTGGAGAAGCTTCCTTTATTGAGGTAAGAATGGATTGTTCTAAAGGATTTAATTTGGGTTCTTTTTTTTCTTGAAACGAAATAATTTCACTTTCAATTACCGGAATGTCAAGGATTTCAAGTGCTTTTTTAGTAAAGAGACTTTTGTGAATTGAAGTAAAAACATCGGAGGTAATAAAGTCAAATAAAATGGATCTGTCCGTTGTATAAGCAGCCGTTATTTTTAAAGCACCATTGTATTTATAACTGTTCTCATTGTACAGGCCTTTTAGGTGAAGTGCTCTGGCGCTCTGAAAATAAGGAAATTCGTTTAATACTTTTTCCAAAGCTTCTGTTTGCTTTTGATGTACAACATCAGGTTTGTTAATCAAATAAGTATAATCAGTTACATTCATTTTTCAAGTGTTCGATGTTCAGTAATCAATGTTCAACAATCAGGCTTCAAGTTTTAGTATATTGCACTGAATACTAAAAACTGCCAACTGGATATTTCTTTATTTACCATTTAGCCAGAGATTCATTAAATATATCTTGTGTTATTCTTTCAAAAATATCTTTTAAAGCAGCATTCAAGGTTGCGCCTGTCAATTGTTGTTGTGCAGGATAATCAAAGAAAAAAGTAAATGGTTTTTCAAAATCATCTGTTTCTTTTTTCTTATTGGTAAAACGAACATTCACACGAATTGTCAAACGGTTTTGAGAAGCTTGCTGGTCTGCCGTTGCTGTCATAGGGCTAATTCTGTAATCAACAATTTCTCCTTCATAGGTTAAATCTGCACCATTTTGTACCAAGTTTAAATTGGTTTGATTCTGAATCAAATCTTGAAGTTCTAGTGTAAATGTCCGGTCAATTCCGGGTTCAATTAATTCAGCATTATTCTGAAAAAAGCCCACTTGAAATGTTTCAGCATCAATTTTCCCCGTCCCTGTAAAGTTGTAAACCGAGCAACTGTTGATGCTTATTATAAGTACGGAGAGAAGTATACGTTTTAGATATTTCATTTTATTTTTTAAAAATTGCTTCGCCGGCTCACCAATGTTCGGGTCAAATATATTCATTTTCAATTAAACACGTTGTATTTTTCGGACTACATTATAAATCAAATTGTTTGATTTTCCGGTATAAAGTTCTTTCGGAAATTCCCAATTCATCTGCGGCGGCTTTTCGTTTTCCTTTATTTTTTTCTAATGATTTCTTAATCATTTCTATCTCTTTTTGTTCCAGACGCAAGGTTTCCTCTTCTTCGACAGTTTCGGCAAAAAGATAATTATCATCTCTTTCCTGATAATCGTTGTCATTGTTTTTTGCAGCTATTAAAGTTGCTCTTGGTTCTTCTTCAAAATCAATTTCACTATCATTTTCCTTAGATCCATATATTTTCTTGATCAAGTTTTGATTTGTTTCCTGGACTTTAGAAACGCCATTCTGGATGAGTTCTAAGGTCAGTTTTTTTAAATCATTTAGATCGCTTTTCATATCAAAAAGTACTTTGTACAAAATTTCTCTTTCGGTACTAAAATCACTTTCGTTTTTTTGGTCTTTAATAACGGAAGGTAAATTGTTTCCTTGTACGGGTAAATAGGATTGTAATGTCACTGCAGATATCTCCCTGTTAGTTTCTAAAACGGATATTTGTTCCGCTACATTTCGCAATTGTCGGATGTTTCCGCTCCAACGAAATTTTTGCAATAATTGCACAGCACTTTCATCCAGTTTCAAAGGCGGCATTTTATATTTATGGGCAAAATCAGCGACGAATTTCCTAAACAATAAGTGAATATCCTCTTTTCGATCGCGCAAAGGGGGCAAAGTAATATCCACCGTACTTAAACGATAATAGAGGTCTTCACGGAATTTCCCTTTTTCGATAGCATCAAATAAATTGACATTTGTGGCCGCCACAATTCGCACATTTGTTTTTTGTACTTGTGAAGAACCTACTTTTATAAATTCACCATTTTCAAGAACACGCAACAAACGCACTTGGGTGGTCAAGGGTAATTCGCCCACTTCATCCAGAAAAATAGTTCCTCCATCAGCCACTTCAAAATAACCTTCCCGAGTTCCTGTTGCTCCGGTAAAAGCGCCTTTTTCATGCCCAAAAAGCTCACTGTCAATGGTTCCTTCTGGAATGGCGCCACAGTTTACGGCAATGTATTTTCCGTGCTTTCTGTGCGAAAGTGAATGAATAATTCTGGGAATATTTTCTTTTCCAACTCCGCTTTCTCCGGCTACCAAAACGGTAATGTCAGTAGGAGCAACTTGAATGGCTTTTTCTATCGCACGATTAAGCTTCGGGTCATTCCCGATAATCTCAAATCGTTGTTTAATATTTTGAACTGATTCCATATTGTTATTGCGAGGCACGAAGCAATCTCATTAATAATTACTTAAATTCTTTTATTTCTAATGAATTAAAAATTAGCCACTAATTTTATTAATTCATTTCACTCAAACCAACCGCTTTCCCTTTCAAAGTGCCGCTTGTACAACTTTCAACTTTAACCAAAACAAAATCTCCTATTTTATAATCTTCTTTCGGAAAAACTACGGTAATACTTTGTGAATTTCTGCCGGAAAACTCCTCAGTCGATTTTTTCGAAACTTTTTCTACTAAAACTTCTACGGTTTGTCCAATGAATTCTTCACTGCGGAACCAAGCATGTTTTTGTTGTAAATCGACAATTTCCTGTAGTCTTCTTGCTTTTGTTTCATCGGTAACATCATCTTCCATTTTTCTTCCAGCCAAAGTTCCCGGACGTTCGGAATACGAATACATATACCCAAAATTATATTTCACATACTCCATCAAGCTCAAGGTATCTTGATGATCCTCTTCGGTTTCTGTAGGGAAACCAGCAATCATATCCTGTGAAATGGAACCATTTGGAATAATAGTCCTGATTTTGTCAATCAAAGTCATGTACTCTTCACGCGTGTGCAAACGGTTCATTTCTTTCAGAATTCTATTGCTTCCAGATTGGACAGGCAAGTGAATGTGTTTGCAAATATTAGGATGTTTTGCAATCACGTGCAACACACTTTCATGCATATCCTGCGGATTAGAGGTTGAAAATCGAATACGCATTTTAGGAAAACCTACGGCTACCATTTCAAGGAGTTGGTCAAAGTCAACAGCAGTTGCTTTTTGCATTTTGGTAGCGTTCTCAAAATCTTTTTTTAATCCGCCGCCGTACCAAAGAAAACTATCCACATTTTGTCCCAAAAGTGTAATTTCTTTGAAACCTTTGTCCCACAAATCCTGAATTTCTTTCATTATACTTTGTGGTTCACGGCTGCGTTCGCGTCCTCTGGTAAAAGGTACCACACAAAACGTACACATATTATCGCAACCACGAGTAATTGAAACCAAAGCCGTAATTCCGTTGCTCATCAATCGAACAGGAGAAATATCGCCATAAGTTTCATCCTTCGATAAGATCACGTTAATGGCATCACGTCCTTCTTCTACTTCTTGCAAAAGGTTCGGCAAATCTTTATAGGCATCAGGACCTACAACGAGGTCAACAATTTTCTCTTCTTCCAGAAATTTACTTTTCAAACGTTCTGCCATACAGCC
This sequence comes from Flavobacterium bomense, assembly GCF_003970355.1. Lineage (NCBI taxonomy): Bacteria > Pseudomonadati > Bacteroidota > Flavobacteriia > Flavobacteriales > Flavobacteriaceae > Flavobacterium > Flavobacterium bomense. The sequence goes on from NZ_RYDJ01000015.1 coordinate 51,614, forward strand.
CAAAACGCCCACTTTCATCTTTGGATTAATGCGTTTTACGGCATTGTATTTCTCCAGACGTTTGCGAATTGTTTGCTCTGCTTTATCCCGAATAGAACAGGTATTCACCAAAACTAAATCGGCTTCTTCCAGAATTTGCGTCGTATTATATCCGTTTGAGGATAATATAGAAGCTACAATTTCACTATCCGAAAAATTCATTGCGCAACCGTAACTCTCAATAAAAAGTTTCTTCGTGTTCTCGGGTTTGTTTTCTAAAACAAGACTTTCTCCCTGCTTGCTTTCTTCTATTATCTTTTCCATTGCATATTTTCAAAGTGCAAAGATAACGCAATTGAAATAAATATGACAAGATGTCAGATTAAGAATTAACACTATTTTGGGTTTTAATTTTGGAATAACGAAAACGTTCTTTTGTTTCTAAAAGAACGTTTTCGTTATCAAACCAGGTGTTGTTGTTGTAATTAGAACAATACCACACCCAATTGAATTCGGGCAATTTTAAGGGCTGGATTCCACATGGCTACTGCGGAAACAGGAAGTTTGTAATTTAGAATGTGAATGTTTTTATACGCCCTGATTCCGGTATTTACAATATCAAAATTACTGTTGGGATCATTTGTATATAAATGGGATTCTCCGTTTAAGGCAAATCCGGCTCCTAAATAGGCCTCTAAAGTGATTTTTTGATTTTTCAATAACGGATATCCTAATTCAACATAGGTGGAATATCTGTTTTTATAATCGAGGTTATTCATTAATTCACGATCATTACCGTAAAGCAGAAAATCAGCTTCTATCCGCAAAGGAAATCGGTCAGGAAATTGATAGGATGTTCTTAAGTCAAGAATGTGCGTGGTTGTTTTTCGATCGTAATTAAAAACGGCAGGGTTTTCAATATTTGTAGTATTGAATAGGTCCCATAAGGCGATTGAAAAACCATTTTTTTTGTATTGAATGTAATAATCAATTTCTTTGTACTCGCCATCAAACCCATTCCCGCCCCAAAGACCCACGGTTAGATTTCGTTTTTTGTCCAAAGCATAATGAATGTTTCCCATGGCAGTCATGCTTCCGTTGATAACCAGTCCTCTCCAGAGGTGGCTCGTTTTTAATTCTACATCAAAATCTAGTCGGTTCGTTTTTGTGTTTGCTACAGCTGCTGGAATGGTATCGGCAACAGGAGTTTCTTGGGCATATCCAGCTAGCCCTATAATAGAGATTATAGTGGTAAAAAATAATTTTCGCATGATTTTACTTTTAAAAAAGAAGGTTAGAGAAGTAACATATATAAGGTTGCGGCCAAACAGGAACCTATTATAGGGCCAACGATAGGAACCCAGGCATATCTCCAATCGCTGCTGCCTTTTATGGGTAAAATAGCGTGTATGATTCGAGGTCCCAAATCTCTTGCAGGATTTATAGCATACCCTGTGGTTCCTCCCAAGGATAATCCTATAGCCCAAACTAAAATAGCGACCGGTAAAGCGCCAACAGTTCCAAGTCCAATTGCAGCGCCAGTATCAGAACTCATGATCAGTTCTGGACCGGCAATATAGAATATCACGAAAATTAATACAAAAGTGGCGATGATTTCACTCATTAAATTGGAGGAGTAATTCCGAATCGCGGGTCCTGTGCAAAAACAAGCAAGTTTTCCGCCTTCATCTTCTGTGGCTGCAAAATGATCTTTATGGGAAAGCCAAACTAAAAAGGCTCCTAGCATAGCTCCAATGAATTGAGCCAAGATGTAGGAAGCAACCTGTGACCAGGCAAATTTTCCTATGAGTGCCAAGCCTAAGGTGACAATAGGATTTAAATGCGCACCGCTAATCGGACCGGCAACAGCAACGCCTACAAAAACGGCAAAACCCCATGCTGTACTGATGACAATCCATCCGGAATTATTTCCTTTGGTTCCTTTAAGAACTACATTGGCAACTACGCCATTACCTAATAAAATCATTAGCATGGTACCGAGAATTTCTGCAATAAATGGAGTCATAATGTATGGTTTTAATGATTAATTTTCTATCCAGTTTCCAGCTCGGCCTACCGCTTTATCCCAGTTTTTTACCAATTCAGTGACAGTGTCTCTGGGCATTTCGGGTGAAAATTCACGGTCTATTGTCCATTGTTTTTGTAATTCATCTACGCTGTCCCAATATCCAATAGCTAAACCGGCTAAATAAGCTGCTCCTAGGGCTGTTGTTTCTAATGTCTTTGAGCGAATCACTTTGAAATTAAAAAGATCCGATTGAAATTGCATCAATAAATTATTTGCAACTGCTCCGCCATCCACTCGTAGTTCTGTTCCTTTTTTTTCAAAATCGGCCTCCATGGCTTTTGCTAAATCATAGACTTGATACGCTATTCCTTCAAGAGTTGCTCTCGCAATGTGCGCGTTTGTGGTTCCTCTGGTTATCCCAACTATGGCTCCTCGAGCGTATTGGTCCCAGTAAGGAGCTCCTAGACCTGTTAATGCGGGAACAAAATACACACCTCCGTTGTCCGGAACGCTGGCTGCTAGTTCTTCAATTTCATGGGCAGCATCAATCATTTTAGCACCATCTCTTAGCCATTGTACGGCTGCACCACCCACAAAAACACTGCCTTCCAATGCATAAGTTGTTTTTCCGTTAATTTTCCAGGCTATGGTTGTTAATAAATTATTTTTAGAATAAACGGGCTTTTCGCCAGTATTCATTAGCATAAAACAACCGGTTCCGTACGTGTTTTTTACCATTCCGGGATTGATACACAACTGTCCAAAAAGAGCTGCTTGTTGGTCTCCTGCAACGCCTGCTATAGGGATTTTTGTAGAAAACAGCGTGGTTGAGGTTACTCCATAGACCTCACTACTTTGTTTTATTTCTGGCAATATCGATTGCGGGATATCGAATAAATTTAATAATTCCTGGTCCCATTCTAAAGTATGAATGTTTAACATCATCGTACGACTAGCATTAGAAACATCAGTCATGAACATTTTACCTCGGGTCAATTTCCAAATAAGCCAAGTGTCGACAGTTCCAAAACACAATTTTCCTTGTTCTGCTTTTTCACGAGCCCCTTCCACATTATCTAAAATCCATTTTAATTTTGTGGCAGAAAAATAAGCGTCTAAAACCAGTCCTGTTTTTTCTTTGATCATATCTCCGTGCCCTTGAGCTTTCAATGCGTCACAATATTTTGCAGTTCTCCGGTCTTGCCAAACAATGGCATTATAAATTGGAATACTGGTTTCTCTATCCCAAACAATTGTGGTTTCTCTTTGATTGGTGATGCCAATGGCGGCGATTTCTTTTCCTGAGATTCCTACTTTTGCAATAACTTCAGCGGTTACGCTCATTTGTGAGGACCAGATTTCGTTTGGATCGTGTTCTACCCATCCTGGTTTTGGGAAAATTTGTTCAAAAGATTTTTGAGACACGTTGACAATTTCTCCATCGTGGTTGAAGACAATTGCCCTGGAGGAGGTAGTTCCTTGGTCAAGGGCAAGAATTAGTTTGTTTTTCATTTTGGGTGTTTTTATGTTAATAGAGTTGTATATTATTTTACTTGAAATTCTGTTAAAAGGAAACCGTTGGCCAGAGTTCTAAATTCAGCTGTTTGAGCTTCGGCCCAAGGGGTGTCACGGCCTAATTCTTTGGCTAATAATTGAGCAACTTTTTCAGAAGAATCAATCGCTGCTCTGGCGTCTAAAAACAAAAGTCGCACGCGTCTGGCCAATACATCTTCAATGGTTCTGGCCATTTCGAAACGAATAGCCCAAGCCACTTCTGCCATGGTATAATCATAATCAGGATGTAGTTTCTCTTTTAATAAAGGCTCGTCTTCCTGTAATTTCAGTATTTTAGGAATGTCAGTTCCATAAATGTATAAATGATTCTCTCGGTCTGTTACGGAAGTTATTTTATTGCCGTGGATAGCGATGTGTTCCGTTTTACATCCTTTTTTAGGTAAATTATGGACTTTGATGGCTTTGCCAATAACGTCTTCAGCGATTTTTCGGTACGTAGTCCATTTTCCTCCGGTGATGGTGATTAATCCGGTATCCGAAACAATTATTTTATGACTTCTGGAAACTTCTTTGGTACTTTGCCCTTTTTTTTCTGGCGCTGCCAAAGGTCTTAAGCCTGCAAACACTGATAAAACATCGCCTCTTGTTGGTTTTTTCTCTAGAAATCTTTGAGCAGTTTCTAAAACGAAATCAATTTCTTGTTCCAAGGCAATTGGCTCCAGACTCGATTTTTTAACCAAAGTATCGGTGGTTCCTACCACAATTTTATCATGCCACGGCACTGCGAATAAAACGCGTCCGTCACTTGTTTTTGGAATCATTAAAGCATGTTCGCTTGGTAAGAACGATTTGTCAAAAACCAAGTGAATCCCTTGGCTTGGAACAATATATTTCTTGTATTCCAAATCATTCATTTTCATGATTGAGTTGGTAAAAACCCCGGTAGCGTTAATAACGGCAGTTCCGTTTAATTTATATTTGGTGCCGGTTTCTTTATCTTCAAATTCTACTCCCGTAACTTGGTTTTTATCGTCTTTCAATAAATTAATCACTTTCGAATAATTCAAAAGCGTAGCTCCTTTTTCAACGGCTGTTTGCGCAATGTTGATTGCCAAACGCGAATCATCAAACTGTCCGTCTTGATATACAACGCCGCTAACCAATCCTTTTTGTGTAATGGTCGGAAGCAATTCTATTGTTTTTTTTCTGGACACATATTTAGAAGCGCCTAAGCTTAATCGTCCGGCTAACATATCGTATATGGTTAATCCTACGGTATAGAAATAACCGCCCCACCAATTATAATTTGGAATCACAAAGGATTGGTTTTTCACCAAGTGACCAGCGTTTTGTGCCATTAGGCCTCTTTCTTTTAGGGCTTCGCGTACCAAAGCAATGTCTCCTTGTTCTAAATACCGAACCCCACCATGAACTAACTTTGTGCTTCGACTGGAGGTTCCTTTGGCAAAATCAATTGATTCCAACAGTATGGTTTTGAAACCTCTGCTAGCTGCGTCTAGCGCTATTCCTAATCCGTTAGCACCACCGCCAATGATAATTACATCCCAATTTTTGGTTTGTGTAAGTTGAATTAATTGTTCTGATCTTTTCATTTTATTGTTTTTATACCGTAACACAATATTTCGTTTTACAAACATAACGAAATAAATCGAAACAAAATGAAACTATTCAAAATAACCTGTTTTATTTTTTATTTCTAAAAGAATACCTATCTTTATTTCAATATTTAAACAGTAGTATGACTATAATTAATATCAGACAGGAACTAATAATAGAGGAATTAAATCAAAAAGGGTATGTTCATGTGGTGGAGCTGTGCGAAACACACAAGGTTTCGTCCGTAACCATACGGAAGGATTTGAGTTTTTTAGAAAGCAAGAATCTGTTGCATCGTACCCATGGAGGCGCTAGTAAACAGCCCATTTATGCGTTTGAAAGAAATGTAAGTGATAAAGAATTGCTTCAGGTAGAGCAAAAGAAGCTTATCGCAAGAGCGGCTTTGAGTTACATTAATGACAATGATTACATCATTATGGGCTCCGGGACTACGATTCATAATTTATCTAAAGTGATGGGGGGCTTTCAAAAATTAACTGTACTGACTCCTTCGCTTAAAGTTTCTTTAGAGCTCTGCAAACATTCGGAAATTGATACCATTCAACTGGGTGGTGATATTAGAAAAGCATCAACTTCAGTTGTGGGTGCTATTGCTGAAGGAATTTTGAGCCAGTTTTCCTGTAATAAATTATTTATTGGAACTGATGGGCTTCATTTAGAGTTTGGTTTAAGTACTTCAAATGCTATGGAAGCTCATTTGAATCAAGCGATGATTGATGTAGCCGAAAAAGTAATTGTTTTGGCCGATTCAACTAAAATGAATGTAAGGGGTTTTGGTAAAATCTGCAATGTAGAAAAAATTGATGTTTTAATTACCGATGAAGGTATCGATATCGAAACTAAAACGAAACTGGAAGAAATGGGGTTGAATGTCGTTGTTGTGTAAAAGGGCTTCTTTTAAGTTTTAAGTAACAATCATTGTATAATGGGGTGTTTTAAAATTAGAGAAAATGATGGAACAAGTTGATTTTAAGATACTATTGGCTATGTTTTTTGTTTTGACTTGACGACTTTTAAACTTTTTCACATACTTAATTGCAGTTGGATTTTAGGAAATAGATCATAAAAAGGCAGTATTTTTAATAAAACCGCAGTGATTTATTTTTTTTAAAGTATAGGATTCAAATCATTCAAAACTTGCAACTGAATGATTAAATTGACTTTTAAAATTTAAAAAACTTAAAATTTAAAAAAATCTTCTACTTTTGCCGACATAAACAATCGGAATATGGCAAAGAATTTAGTTATAGTGGAATCACCTGCAAAGGCAAAAACAATCGAAAAATTTCTAGGAGCAGATTTTCAGGTCGAGTCAAGTTATGGGCACATTGCTGACTTGCCGTCTAAGGAAATTGGTGTTGATGTAGAAAATGGCTTCAAACCCAAATACGAAGTTTCTGCTGATAAAAAAGCATTGGTTACTAAATTAAAAGGACTTGCTAAAAAAGCTGAAATGGTATGGTTAGCAAGTGATGAGGATCGCGAGGGAGAAGCTATTTCTTGGCATTTAGCCGAAGAATTAAAATTAGACGCGACCAAAACCAAGCGGATTGTTTTTCATGAAATCACTAAAACTGCAATTCTAAAAGCCATTGATAATCCACGAGAAATTGATTATAACTTAGTCAATGCGCAGCAAGCGCGTCGTGTATTAGATCGATTGGTAGGTTATGAATTATCTCCTGTACTTTGGAGAAAAATAAAGGGAGGGCTTTCGGCAGGCCGTGTGCAATCAGTATCAGTTCGTTTGATAGTGGAACGGGAACGGGAAATTCAAAACTTTAATGCTGTAGCTACGTATTCTGTTGTGGCAGAATTTACTAATGAAACCGGTAAAATATTCAAAGCCAAACTGCCTAAAAATTTCAATACTAAAAAAGAAGCCGAAGATTTTTTAAATAGAAATATAGGTTCTACATATAAGGTAGCCGATTTGGAGACTAAACCTACCAAAAAAACACCAACAGGTCCGTTTACCACATCAACATTGCAACAAGAAGCCGCTCGTAAATTGTATTTGCCGGTAGGAATTACCATGCAACTGGCGCAACGCCTGTATGAAGCCGGACTGATCACGTATATGAGAACGGATAGCGTGAATTTATCTAAAGATGCGATGGAAGCGGCTCAGGCTGAAATTATTAAATCCTACGGAAAAGAGTTCTCTAAACCTCGAACTTTTGTCAATAAAAGTAAGGGAGCACAGGAAGCACACGAGGCAATTCGTCCTACGGATATGTCCCGTCATACGGTAAATATAGACAAAGATCAAGCGCGTTTGTATGACTTGATATGGAAAAGAACCTTGGCTTCGCAAATGAGTGATGCACAATTAGAACGTACTAACGTGAAAATTGAAGCGAATAATCATGGTGAAATATTCACGGCTTCCGGAGAGGTTTTGCTTTTTGAAGGTTTCTTGAAAGTATACCTTGAAGGGCATGATGACGATGAAGAAGAGCAGGAAGGCATGTTGCCGGCAATGAAAGTCAATGAAAAATTACAAAACAATTACATCTCAGCAACCGAAAGATATTCTAGAGCGCCTGCAAGATATACCGAAGCTTCATTGGTAAAAAAATTAGAAGAGTTAGGAATTGGTCGTCCGTCTACCTATGCGCCAACAATTTCTACGATTATCAACAGGAATTATGTAGAAAAAGGAAATCTGGACGGGCAAGAAAGAAATTACGTGCAATTGATGTTGCAATCCGGAAAAGTAGTAGCGAAGGTGCTGAAAGAAAACACCGGATCTGATAAAGGAAAATTAGTTCCTACAGATATTGGAACAATTGTTACGGATTTCTTGGTAAAGAATTTCGGAAATATTTTGGATTATAATTTCACTGCAAAAGTCGAAGAGGATTTTGATGAAATAGCGGAAGGAAATATTGAGTGGACTAAAATGATGCAGGAGTTCTACGATAAATTTCACCCTATAGTGAAAGATGTAGAGGCCAATGCAGATCGTGAAAGCGGGGAGAGAATTCTTGGAACCGATCCAAAAACAGGAAAGCCGGTTTCGGTTCGTTTAGGAAAATTTGGACCAATGGCTCAAATTGGTGCCGCTGATGATGAAGAAAAAAAGTTCGCGAGTTTGATGAATGATCAAAATATTGGGAACATCACTTTAGAGGAAACGCTGAATCTATTTTTATTGCCAAAAAATCTTGGAGAATATAAAGGCGAAGAAGTTGAGGTAAGTAATGGTCGTTACGGCCCTTATATTCGTCATGGTGCGGCTTTTGTTTCTTTACCAAAAGGAGAAAATCCACTGGATGTTGATTTTGAAAGGGCTCAGGAATTAATCGATGAAAAGGCTATTGCCGATGCTCCAATTGCCGTTTATAAAGGCGAAGGTGTTCAAAAAGGCGTTGGTCGTTTTGGTCCTTTTATCAAATGGGATGGCTTGTTTATTAATGTAAGTAAGAAATATAATTTTGATGATTTGTCTCAAGTTGATATAGAAGCATTGATTGAAGATAAATTGCAAAAAAATATCGATAAAGTATTGCATAATTGGGAGGATGAAGGTATTCTGGTCGAGAAAGCCCGCTGGGGTCGCTCTGTAATCACCAAAGGAAAACTCAAAATTGAATTGAGTAAAGACGTAGATGCTGCCAAATTAACATTGGCGGAAGTCCAAGAAATGATTGCCAAAAAAACGCCTGCTAAAAAAGTAGCCGCCAAAAAAGCACCAGCAAAGAAAGCAGCTGTCAAAAAAACAGCCGTTAAGAAACCTGTCGCAAAAAAGTAATTAGTCACTAATTCCGGTTTCATCGCTCTTTGTTAAGAGTTGTGATTAAGGGAAAAAAATATAAAAATGGAATTTGATTTTCTAAAGCCCGTTGATGATGAAATCCTGGAATATATAAATGGATTGACTTCACAGCAACTGGGCGGTAAAATTGTGTTGCATACCCAGGAACAATTCCCTGATTTAAACAAGATTAAAATTGCCGTACTAGGTGTTTTAGAAAACCGAGGCAATGCCAATGCGGTGTCCACTGTTGATTTACTCTCGGTTAGGAAAGAATTATATGGATTATTTCCTGGAAACTGGGATGCATCTGTTGCTGATTTAGGTGACATTCTTGCTGGAAACTCTACGGAAGATACCTACTTTGCCTTAAAAAAAGTAACAGCAAGTTTAATAAAAAAGAAGATTATTCCTATTGTTATTGGGGGTTCTCAGGATCTGACCTATGCTTTGTACAGAGCGTATGATGATTTAGAACAGATGGTGAATTTAGTTGCTATCGATAATAAGTTTGATTTTGGAAAAGAGAATGAACAGGCCTCGGCCACTTCTTATTTGACAAAAATAATTATAGACGAGCCGAACAATCTCTTTAATTATTGTAACATAGGCTATCAAACGTATTTTAATTCGCAAGAAGAAATAGATTTGATAGAGAAATTGTTTTTTGATGCCTATCGATTAGGGGAGGTTTCGAATAATATAGCTATATCTGAACCTGTTTTCAGAGATGCAGATGTGGTCAGTATTGATTTAAATGCTGTAAAATCATCTGATTCCGGCAATTTTAGTTCATTTGCACCCAATGGTTTTAACGGGAAAGAAATATGCGCGCTGTCACGATATGCAGGGATAAGTGATAAAGTTTCCGCATTGGGGATCTTTAATCACAATAATTCCGCACAAGAATCAGTGATCATAGCACAAATAATTTGGTATTTCATAGAAGGCTTTCATTATCGCTCGCATGAGTATCCTTTTGGAAGTAAAGAAAACTACTTGAAATATATAGTTCCCATGGAAGAAGAGGATCTTGTTTTTTATAAAAGTGATAAAACAGACCGATGGTGGATCGAAATTCCATTTATTTCAAATGTTAATAATAAATTAAAAAGAAACACGTTATTACCATGTTCTTATGAAGAATATTTAATGGCTTGTAATCAGGAATTGCCCGAAAGATGGTGGAAAGCGCAGAGAAAAAACATCATTTAGGATAATTTTATGCTTATTTATTCTTTTTTTATAAAATAGAGTTTGTTTAGTTTAAAAAAATTGTTTTTTTAAAAAATAATAAATAGGTTTACACCCTTAAAAATAATGAATATATAACCAAATTTATATGAAGAAGTTCATTGCATTTACGTCAATTTTGACCCTTTTAATTGGCTGTGGTAAATCAAGCGACAGAGGAGAACTAGTTGGTATTAATGGAGGGAAATGGCATCCGGAAAAACCTCTTGGAATGGCATTAATCCCAGGTGGCGCTTTTATAATGGGTAAGTCAGATGCTGATTTAGCCAATGTAGAGGACGCTCCAACAAAAACAGTTACGGTTCGCTCCTTTTATATGGATGAAACGGAAATTACCAATAGTGAATACCGTCAGTTTGTAGAGTGGGTAAAAGACTCTACAATGAGGGTGAGATTAGCAATTATGGCAGACATGAGCGGACAAACAGCTGATCCAACAGCTGCTAAGGGTAAAAATTCAGGAAGTATAGGTGACTTTGCTTTTAATGATTCGGATCCAGAGAAAATGACAGCCTATGACAAATACATGTATGATAATTATTATAGTGTAGGAACCGCTGACGATCCTTATGCCGGTAGAAAGCTGAATAAAAAAGTAAAATTAATAAAAGATACGAAACTATATCCGGATGAATATTATGCTGAAGTAATGGATTCTATGTATTTGCCAATAGAAGAATCATTCAACGGTCTTCGCACTATTGATGTTAATAAATTGAAATTCCGTTATTCTTGGATGGATATTCAGGCTGCTGCCAAAGCAAAAGACGGAAGACGAAAAGACTATATCAAAACCGAAGAAATAAATGTATATCCTGATACTAGCGTTTGGATTAAAGATTTTGCCTATTCCTACAATGAGCCAATGCATAATGATTATTTTTGGCACAAAGCCTACGGAGATTATCCTGTGGTAGGGGTCAAGTGGACTCAAGCGAAAGCATTTTGCGCCTGGAGAACATTATATAAAAACAGCCATATCAAATCAAAAAAGAAAGGACAAGACTTAATCAATTCTTTTCGATTGCCAACCGAAGCAGAATGGGAATATTCAGCCAGAGGAGGTTTAGAATCTGCTACTTATCCTTGGGGAGGGCCATATACTAAAAACGACAGAGGTTGTTTCTTGGCAAATTTCAAACCCAACAGGGGCGATTATGCAGCAGATGAAGCCTTGTATACTGTTGAAGCAAAATCGTATGAACCAAATGGTTATAATTTGTATAATATGGCAGGAAATGTTTCGGAATGGACCGATTCTTCTTATGATCCAAATGCGTATGAGTATGTATCGTCAATGAATCCAAATGTTCAGGATACTTCAAATAAACGCAAAGTACTGCGCGGTGGTTCATGGAAAGATGTTGCTTATTTCCTACAGGTAGGTACAAGAGATTATGAATATGCTGATTCAGCCAGGAGTTATATAGGTTTTAGAACCGTTCAGGATTACATGGGAGTTCAAACTACCGGAATCGGAAAAAAGAGATAATTAAAACAAACCAAATCTATTCATTTTTTAAAAACACTATTATGGCATTATTAAGTAAGAAAGCAATGAATTTCGCATACGGCATGGGAGCTGCTGTTGTAATCATAGGCGCACTATTCAAAATCACCCATATTGAATTTGGTTTTATTACAGGAAATTTAATGCTAACTATAGGTCTTGTTGTAGAAGCAGCCATTTTTGCGCTTTCTGCCTTTGAACCGGTTGATAATGATTTGGATTGGACTTTAGTATATCCGGAATTAGCTAACGGTCAGGCTAAACCAGCAACTAAAAAAGTAGAAACACCATCTGATGCACAAGGATTGTTGTCTCAAAAATTAGATATGATGTTAAAAGATGCCAAAATTGATGGGGAATTAATGGCTAGTTTAGGTAATAGCATCAAAAATTTCGAATCAGCAGCAAAGGGAATTGCCCCAACAATAGATTCTATTACATCTACTAAAAAATACAGCGAGGAGTTGACTTTGGCTGCAGCCCAAATGGAGTCATTGAACAGTCTGTATAAAATACAATTACAAAGCGCCTCCAGAAATGTACAAATTAATGAAGAAGTTGCTGAAAACAACCTAAAATTAAAAGATCAAATGCAGTCATTGACTTCAAACCTATCCTCTTTGAATAATGTATATGGTGGAATGCTTTCTGCAATGAATAATAAAGGATAATTAGTTTCAAACTATAAAAAAATATTAAACTAATTATTTAGAAAATATGGCAGGAGGAAAACTAACCCCTAGACAGAAGATGATTAACCTAATGTATTTGGTTTTCATCGCAATGTTAGCATTAAATATGTCCAAAGAAGTGTTGTCTGCTTTTGGATTAATGAATGAAAAATTTGAAGGGTCAAACGCTTCAGCTCAACAATCAAACGCTCAAATGTTAGCTGGATTAGATGCGAAAGCAGCGGAAGCAGGAGGCGAATTTGCTGCAGCGGCCATAACAGCTCATAAAGTAGAAGTGATAACAAAAAATTTTTACGATTATATTGGACAAATAAAAGCGGAAGTTTTAGTAGGAACCGAAGTGGATCCGGAGACGGGTAAACTACCGTATGAGGCTATGGACAAAGGAGATAATATAGATAATTTATGGTTCAGTCCCGCAGGTTACTCCGCTAAAGGAAAAGAAGTTATTTCAACAGTTGAAAAGTATAAATCGGACATGAAGTTGGCTTTGGGTGATAATAAAAAATTAGCGCCAATTTTATCTGAAGTTCAAGCTAAGTTTAGTTTGGCAGATGTTAAGAATAAAGACGGTATAGCGATACCTTATTTAGATTATCATTTTAAAGGCTTTCCAGCAGTTGCTTCTTTAGCTAAACTATCTGCTTGGCAGAATGATGTTAAAAAAGCAGAATCAGATGTGTACAGTACGGCATTAGGTAAAGCGGCGGTTGCAGCGGCATCTTACAGTAATTATCAAGCTATCGTTGTATTGGATAAAAATGCTTATTTCCAGGGCGAACAGGTTACAGGTAAAGTAGTTTTGGGACGTTATGACGAGAATACCAAACCAACAAGTGTTACTGGTGCTAGGTTAGATCCGGCTACGGGACAAGCTAAGATTGCTTTAACAGCTGGTGGTGTAGGTGAACAAAATATTGCAGGACAATTTACGTTTGTAGAGGATGGTAAAACAATCCCTTTAACATTCGCTGGAAAATATGTTGTTGTGCCAAGACCTAATTCTGCAACAATTTCAGCAGATAAGATGAATGTCGTTTATAGAGGCGTATCCAATCCTATGACTATTTCCTTTGCAGGTATTCCGGATAATGCTGTTAATGCTTCTGCTCCAGGTTTATCAAAGGTAGGCAACGGTAAATACGTTATGAATCCTGGTGGTGGTAATGAAGTTATTGTCAGCGTATCAGGAAAAATGTCGGATGGAAAAGTGGCTACTGATAAAAAAGTTTTCAGAATCAAAGGTATTCCGGGGCCAGCTGGAACTATTAGGGGAGAAACAGGTGTTGTAAAAGGACCAAAATCAAATCTTGAAATTGCAACTATTGGAGCTAAATTGGAAGATTTTGATTTTGAAGTTGGTTTAAATGTAGTTGGTTTTAATTTAAAAGTTACCGGACAGCCGACAGTAGTTGTATCAGGAAACAGATTAAATGCGCAATGTAAGGCCGTATTATCAAAAGCAGGAAGAGGTGATCAAGTGACTATTTCTGAGATTAAAACCAAACTTGTTGGTGCAGGAAGCTACTTATTGCCAAGAACAGCTCCAGTAATTTTTGAAATACAATAATTAGTACGGTTTTATATAAACCTACTTCAATATCTTATAATGATACTATGATGAATGTAAGAAATTTTTTAATCGCTATAGTCTGTTCCACAGGAAGTCTTGCTTCGGTTGCACAATCTAATTTGCTTAATGCAAAAACTCCTGACGAGATAGGTCTAAAATCTGATGCACAATTAATTTCAGATAACGATAGGCCTTTGTCCTATGGATATGTGCATGATAGAGATGTTTTAATGGGAAAAACAACCTGGGAAATAATCGATTTAAACGAAAAGATTAATTTTTCATTGTATTTTCCTGTAGATACTGCAAATATTGGTTCGGATAGGCGTTCGTTATACGATGTGCTGACTAAAGCCATAAAAAGTGGTGAATTAACAGAAGTGTATACAGATAGTTATTTTAACACTAAAAAATCATTTAAAGACATCCAAGCTTCATTAACTCGAATAGATACTACAGACGCCGGTAGAGAACAAATAAATGCAGGGAATCAAATATCAGAAGAGTATATTCTGAGACAGGATCTTTCTGCTCAGGACGTAACACAGTATAAAATTAAGGGGTATTGGTATTTTGATAAAAGGCAGAGTGAATTAAAGTATCGTTTATTGGGTATTTGTCCAGTGACTCCGGATGTTTATACGATGAATAGTGATCAAAAAGATTATATTGAGTTGTTTTGGGTGTTTTTTCCAGCAGCAAGAGATGTGTTGCATGATGCTAAAGCATTCAATGATAAAAACTCAGCGATGCCGATTTCATTTGATCAAATCTTAAATTCAAGACGTTTTAATAGTTTTATTTACAAAGAAGAAAATGTTTATGGAGACAGATCCATTGAAGAGTATATGAAAGATAATGCCCAGAATCAGTTGTTAGAATCCGATCGAGTGAAAGAGAAAATTCGCAATTTCGAATCTGATATGTGGAATTATTAATTTCAGTTTTTTTACTATAAACGCAAAACTCTTACTGTGATGGTAAGAGTTTTGTGTTTTAATGTATTTACTTTGTCTTTAGTTTAAATTATATTTCTTCAAATGATTGATTATTTAATAATTGGTTCAGGTTTAGCGGGTATTTCATTTGCAGAGGTTGCGCTGCGAAATGATAAAAGTATTTTAGTACTGGATAATAATTCTCAAAATTCTTCAAGAATCGCGGGGGGTTTGTATAACCCTGTTATTTTAAAACGATTCAGTGAGGTTTGGCAGGCACAAGAGCAATTAGTTTTGATGAATGAATTTTATGCGCTGTTGGAAAAAAAATTAGAATGTACCGTAGATTTTAAGAGACCTATTTTGAGAAAATTTTTCTCCGTAGAAGAACAGAATAATTGGTTTATAGCTTCGGATAAAATAAATCTTTCGCCATTTTTATCCACAAAATTGATTTTTGAGAAATTTTCTGGAATTGATTCTCCCTTTGGATACGGAGAAGTTTTGCAGACGGGTTATGTTGATACCGCATTGTTGTTGCGTAAATACAGAGACTATCTTATCCATAATAAGATGTTTCAGGAGGAGTCTTTTGATTATGAGGCGCTTCAGGTTGACTCAAATGGTATTCGATACAAAGACATTCAAGCGAAACATATTGTTTTTGCCGAAGGCTTTGGAATGCATGGAAATCCTTATTTTAAACATTTGCCATTAGACGGTACAAAAGGGGAGCTTTTTGTCATTAGAGCACCTAATTTGCGTTTAGATGTGATCGTCAATACAAGTGTCTTTATTTTGCCTCTTGGAAATGATTTGTTCAAGGTAGGAGCCACTTACAATTGGAAAGATAAAACAGATTTACCTACTCCAGAAGGAAAAACGGAATTAGTGGAAAGAATAAAAGAGATTATTACTTGTGATTTTGAAATTGTGGCTCATTTTGCCGGAGTTCGCCCCACGGTAAAAGATAGAAGACCACTCGTAGGAACACATCAAAATTATAATTCAGTACATATTTTGAATGGTTTGGGCACACGAGGAGTTATGTTAGGTCCTGCAATGGCAAAAGCTTTATTTGACACTATTGAAAATAAAATTCCTTTAGACACTGTAATTGACATCAATCGATTTGTATCTAAAGGAAAAAAATAGTGTTATTTTTTATTTAATTTGTGATCATACGAAACAAACATGTTGATGTAAATATTCCTTGCCCATCGCAAAACAAAAGGGAATAAAATAACCAGTGATACTATTATTGCAAGGAATGCAACTTTTAGACTGGATTCGAAGAGAACAAAAGAGATGACAAAAGCAGCAATTCCTATTGCTACATTTAATCCGTAACTAACGTACATAGCGCCATAAAAAAAAGAAGGTTCAATTTGATATCTTAAACCACAATGACTGCAATTTTCGTGCATTTTCAATATTTTGTTTAGATGTAACGGATTTTTATCTAAATACATACTCTCATTCTGACATTTAGGACAAGTTCCTGTTAAAATGCTATATAATTTGGATCCTTTTTTTAACATTTGCAAAAAATTTAATTTTTCCTTTTTTGGAGTTACAAATTTACGCATTCAAAAAGGAATAAAATCACAATACATGCTTAATATACACAATTTATCCGTTTCATTTGGTGGTTCCTATTTGTTTGAAGAAGTTACCTTTCGATTGGGTGCCGGAGACCGCGTGGGTCTTGTAGGAAAGAACGGAGCGGGGAAATCGACCATGCTTAAAATGTTAGCAAAAGATTTTGCTCCAGATTCAGGTGTTATTTCTCAAGAGAAAGACCTTCGTATGGGATTCTTGCGTCAGGATATTGACTTTGAACAAGGAAGAACGGTTCTGGAAGAAGCATATGAAGCGTTTACAGAGATTAAAATTGTAGAGAAAAAGCTCGAAGAAATCAATCACTTATTGGTTACCAGAACGGATTATGAAAGTGATGAATACAGTCAAATCATTGAAGACTTATCGGATTACACCCATCGTTTTGAATTATTGGGCGGTTATAATTATGTGGGGGACACGGAGAAAATTTTACTTGGTTTAGGATTTAAAAGAGACGTTTTTGATAATCAAACTGAAACTTTTTCCGGTGGATGGAGAATGCGTATCGAATTAGCCAAGTTATTATTGCAGGCTAATGATGTTTTGTTGCTGGATGAGCCCACAAATCACTTGGATATTGAGAGTATCATTTGGCTGGAAAGTTTTCTTCGCAATTATCCCGGTGTGGTGGTAATTGTTTCACACGATAAAATGTTTTTAGATAATGTGACAAACAGAACGATCGAAATTTCCCTTGGTAAAGCCTATGATTTCAATAAACCATATTCTCAATATTTAGAATTGCGTCATGAGATTCGTGAAAAACAATTGGCCACACAAAAAAATCAAGCCAAAAAAATAGAAGAAACAGAGAAATTAATCGAAAAATTTCGTGCCAAAGCATCTAAAGCCTCCATGGCACAATCGATGATTAAAAAACTGGACAAAATAGAACGTATTGAAGTAGATGAAGATGACAATTCCGTGATGAATATTACTTTTCCAGTTTCGAAAGAACCGGGACGAGTAGTTATAGAAGCTGAAAATGTGACCAAAAGCTACGGGGACAAAACGATTTTGAAAGATATCAATCTATTAGTGGAGCGTGGAAGTAAAATAGCCTTCGTAGGGCAAAACGGGCAAGGAAAATCAACTTTTATTAAGGCTATTGTTGACGAATTCGAGTATAAAGGAAATATCAAGTTAGGACATAATGTACAATTGGGGTATTTTGCACAAAATCAGGCTGAATATCTGGATGGCGAAATCACTTTGTTGCAAACGATGGAAGATGCGGCGGCAGATACGAACCGAATGAAAGTACGCGATATGCTGGGTTCTTTCTTGTTTCGTGGTGACGATGTAGATAAAAAGGTAAAAGTCCTTTCCGGAGGCGAAAGAAACCGTTTGGCGTTGTGTAAATTATTGTTGCAACCTATTAATGTTTTATTGATGGATGAGCCTACTAATCACTTGGACATCAAATCGAAGAATGTGTTAAAAGCCGCTCTTCAAAAATTTGGCGGTACTTTATTACTGGTTTCTCACGATAGGGATTTCTTGCAGGGCATGTCAAATTTAGTATATGAATTTAAAGACCAAAAAATAAAAGAATATTTAGGGGATATCAACTATTTTTTAGAACAACGCAATATGGAAAACATGCGTGAAGTAGAAAAAAAAGAGGCTCAGAAAGTAGCATCACCTAAAGAAAGCAATAAAGCATCATACGAAGATCAGAAAAAAGGAAAAGCATTACAAAACAAGTTAAGCAAGATCGAAAGCCAAATCAAGCAATTAGAAAAAGACATTCAGCAAGATGATAAAATGCTGGCTTCTAATTATGATAAACATATTGAGGATGCTAAGTTTTTTATGGCGTACAATAAGAAAAAGGCTGAGTTAGACAAATTTCTTTTAGATTGGGAAGCTGTTCAGGAAGAAATTGATACTGTGTAAAAAAGAAGAGTTCCGGTTTCGGAGCTCTTTTTTTATTTAATAATCCCAATAGATTTTGAATGTGCAATAGCTTCACTACTGTTTTTGAAATAACAAATAGAAACTTTTAAGGTTTCTAAATTTTCCATAATTGTAATTATTTTTTCTTTTTTAGAAGTCCCAGTTTGTCGGATATAAACTGCTTTTACGGTAACTGGGAAAATTTTACAAATAGCTTCGTATAAATAGGGGTCATGTTGTGAATCATCCCCTAGAAGTACATACTCTAAATTGGGATAAAACTCTAGAATGTGTTTTATTTTGTCAAACTTGTGGTTGTGATCCCCACTTCCGGTGATGAAAAAATCAGCCAGGCTCGTCTTGATGTCTTTCAGTAATAAAACGGCTTTTGGAAGCTTATGAATTTCAGTGAATTGTATGACAAAACGATACAAATTCCATTCACTGCTGGAAACATAAAAGAACGCATTTAACTCGTGTTTGTTTGTTCTTCCTGCCGAACTCAAGGCTTGATAATGGGTAACTACATCATCAAAAGTTTTTCTTTTATATATGTTTTTAAACAATAAAACATATAATTTTTTTAAAGGATTCAGCGTGTGAGAAACTAAAAAAGTATCATCAATGTCAGAGATGATTCCCAGATTTCCTTTGTGTGGACGAATATAACTGTCTTTGGCCGTAATGGTTTCGTTATTATGAGTAATACTCACTTTATAATCAATCCAGCCATACTTAGAATCCTGATCTAGTGGCACGCAAAACTTAAAATAACCATCATTTAGTGTTCTGGTATGGATTTTGGAATTGTTTTGTTCTAAATACACATCAGCATTTGCTTGTGTCTTTATTTGAAACATTTTGATTACTGAAGTAGCATTTTTAAAGTTCTTTTTTTGAAAATTATATTCTTTAACTGTTGTTGGTTTGAACACATGCCCCATGACAATTAATTCTTGCTCATTAGCGTAGCCACGATATAATTTTAAAATTGGTTTCATTTATTGTAGTACTTTTGATTGGAGATGAATTTAATTAATTTTAATTAATAAAAGAAGATAAAGTTTGAGAAATAACATTATTGTTGTTGTTAATCCTATTTCCGGTGACATTGATAAATCTGAATTTATTGATGCTGTGGCACTTTTTGCTGAAAAAGAAAATTTTAATCCAGTAATTTATAATACCTCGGGAGTAAATGATATTGATAAAATAAAGGTGCTGTATCAAACCTACAAACCACAACGAATTATTATTACAGGGGGTGACGGAACCATAAAAATGGTAGCCGAAGCAATGGAAAATCAAGATGTAATTTTAGGAATTTTACCCGCCGGATCAGCTAATGGATTGGCAGTAGACTTGAATTTACCTGCCACACTGGAGGAAAACTTAGAAATTGCTTTTCACAATGAGTACATGATGATTGATATGATTTCTATTAATGGAAAAAAAAGTGTTCACCTAAGTGATATTGGACTTAATGCAGAATTGATTAAGAACTATGAAAAAAGTACGATTCGGGGAAAACTGGGGTATGCTTTGCAAGCGGTGTCTACTCTGATTGATTTAGATGAGCCTTTTTTTGCCACAATAACAGGTGATTTTCCCACTATTGAATGTGTAGCGAGAATGATTGTTATTGCCAATTCAAAAAAATACGGAACAGGAGTTTCTATTAATCCTAACGGACTAATGGACGATGGGAAATTTGAATTAGTGATCTTGAAAAATTTAGATTTAGTAGTGCTTGGGAAAATTATTACCGGAAATATAACAACAGATGATGCAGAAGATATAGAAATAATATCAGTAAAAAATGCTTTAATCACGACTAGTGTGCCGGTTAGCTTTCAAGTTGACGGTGAATATTGTGGATCCGAAACTAAGCTAAATGTCGAAATTTTACCCAAACACATGAAAGTTGCCGTACCATATACTGATCCAGATTATGGATTTATTTGAACGGATTGCGTTCTTGCCATTTGATTTTAGGTTCTAAATATTTGAATATCTTTGGCATAAAATGATTGGCAACCCTATTGCTGTGGCCTATTAATCCATACATTTTTATAGGCTTAGCGCCAACAGAACTTTTGATTTCCAAAGCAGTTCTTGCAAAGATAATTTCCTGAAAGCCTTTATTAATTGAATAGGCAATCATGTCATATAACATATTCAGGTACAGCATTTTCTCGCGCTGAACACTTTCATCATATCCCAGAAAGTAGGTATCCATTATGGAACCGTTTTTAATCAAAGTATTGAAACCTATTAGTCTGTCCTTTGAAAAATAACCATAAAAAAGAAATTTGTCTTTGAAAATTTCTTTAAAAATCCTAAAATGATTTTTTGGAAGAAAAAAAGTATTAAAGGGAGCATTTTTAGCCACATGAAGGTACAAATCATAAATCGTTTCTTCCAAGGCAATGATGTCTTCCAGGTGTAATTTTCTTTTTTCAATCTGATCTGCCTTCTTTCTTGCTCTTTTATATTGATCCCGGTATTTTTTTGAAAGAGAGTCAATATAATTTTGTTCTGTTTTCCAGGCTTCATTAATGGTGAAAACCATATTAGGCTGTGTCGAAAACGGATATTCATTTTTGAATTCCGGAATACGGAAGGTTTTGATTTCCTCGCAATTGAAATCTTTGTAGGTGGTAATGTGAATTTTTTTGCCTTTGGATTTAAAGCGTTGTTTTAATTCAGTTACAGCAGTATTCAATACTTGTAAAGCTCTCTTTTTATCAATGGTGTCTAACAAAGCAAAAGAATTTTGTCCGGTTAACATATTGTTGCCAATAACCAGTACATGAGATCCAAAGTTCCTGAAAACAAAATTTCGTACCGCTGTCTTGATACACTTATCACGTTCTCCAAAAGATTCCAGTTTGTTTAAATCCAGAAATTGGGAAAGCGCAATCCCTACTAAAGTGTCATTTTCAAAGAGTCCAATATAATGACAAATCATGTTCTCAGGGGATGATCTTTCTAAAACATCCAGATATTTTTTGGATAAAAAAACAGTCGAAATCGCCATGTCATCCCAGTTTGAATGGAGCTGCGCAGTAGTAGTATAAATTTTAAAGGAGTATGCTGAATTCAAATTAAAAAGAAATATTTTTCGCCAAAATTAGTTAATAAAGTTAAATTATTTTTCAATATATCAAAATTTACTAACTTTATATTCCTGAAATTTGGATCTTCATAATTGTTTTAATCTGGATATTGTTTTACATCAGCAAGTTACAGGCAGATCAACCCATAAATAAATAAAAGTATGAAAACGTACACCGAACAATCCATTCAATCAGAGTTGAAAAAATTGAAAGACTGGCAGTATATTAATAATGGAATTGAGAAAAAGTATATGTTCCTGGATTTTACTCAAGCCTTAGGTTTTATAGTTCAAGTAGGAATAAAAGCGGAGAAAAAAAATCATCATCCGGAATTATGCAACGTGTATAATAAAGTAACCATTCGACTGACTACTCATGATGCAGATGGTGTAACGGATAAGGATCTTGATTTGGCAAAAGCCATCGAAGAGCTTTAGGGAATGTAGTTTTATTGTTGTTGTTGAATTTTGGGGCAAATTACTACTCCCATATTTGTGAAATATCCATCCAAAATATACTGCCAGTCAGGTGTTTTGTAATTTATTTTGTCCTGATGAAGCTAAATTTAATTAGAATTGTTCTAAGAAAAAGGAAGTTCAATCATTGACAGAGTAGTTATAGAACGCACTCTAAAAAATATTTTGCTGTAAGAGATATCTCTATTTAAAATTATAAAACATGTATTTCATCGGTTTTATTTGCTGATTAACTAGAAACCATCTATTTTAGGAATGTAAAAGACTAAATTTAAAGGGATGAAAAGTGTAACTACTCTGTTTTTAATCATTTTTTTTTCATGTTCAATGTTGGCCGATGTATCTGATCAGGAGAAAGATGCCTTAGTAAAACTGTACCAGTCCACTAGTGGAAGTCAGTGGCATGTCAAGTGGGATTTATCATCACCTGTTACCACTTGGTATGGCATAAAAGTACAAGACGAAAAAGTGATTGCAGTACATCTAGCTGATAATAATTTAGTGGGTGAAATTCCAGCTGAAATTGTTAATCTCGTAGGTCTTCAAGAGTTGGATTTACACAAGAACCAAATATCAGGTTCGATTCCTTTTTTTATTGGAAAATTAAAAGAAATGAAAGTATTGAACCTTTCTTTTAATAAGTTGTCAGGAACAATTCCTTCCTCTATTTGTGAAATGAGTAATTTGAAAGACTTAGAGTTGTATATGAATGCGCTTTCAGGGGAATTGCCCATGCAAATAGGATCCTTGAAACAGTTAGAAATACTATCATTATTTAACAACGAAATTATAGGGGAAATTCCAAATTCTTTATATGATTTAAAAACGTTAAAAATATTGCTCTTAAATAGTAATAAACTTTCGGGAGTATTAAGCAGTGAAGTGGTAAACATGACAGCACTTGAAAATCTTAGTTTATTTGACAACAAAATGAACGGTCAAGTGCCAATAGAATTAGAAAAATTAGAAAATCTTAAAGAAATGAATATTTCATACAATAGATTTAATGGAGTAGTGTCTAAAGATTTAGCAGTTTTAGATGTGTTAAATATGACAATGTTGAATGACAAAGGCGTTGCAGTGCTATTAGAAGTTACGACCAATAGAAACTCAGCGATTGTTTCGGAGGATTAATTTTAAATAAAATAACCGCTTAGTATCTTTTAATAAATTGAATTTAGTTGATTTTGGATAGGTTGATTTTAGTAAACGTAGTTGGTAAAAAACCTGTGTGACTTATCACGCAGGTTTTTTTTAGTTTTAAAATGCTTTACGGATTCGTGTATTAGTTGTCTGTTTTGATCTATTCCTTTTAAATATTTGGGAAGTTTTTTGGATCTCTATTGTTTGAATTTCTTAGTTGTTTTTGGTTATTCTAATGAAAAAACAAATCGGTCAACACCTTTCTTGATGTTTCCATTTCAAAATGAGTTCTCCATTAGTTAGCTTAGACTTATTTCTTTAGTGGATAGGTTTCTTACTCCATGAGGTTCTGTTTTGAAGTTCAAAAAGTAGCATTCCAAAAAATAAATTAAAAACTAAAAAAAGCATATTCTTAAGACAAAAGCCAGTCTGTATTTTCAAATGAACTTTTTTAATTTTTCCCGTGTGTCTTTATCTAACAATTACCTGGCGCTCTTTATCCAGTAATTGTTCCTCGCCTTGTTCTAGTGATTTAAATAAGGAGTTCTCTAAATGCAAATTGACATTTACTTCATACCATCGACCAAGGAATAAAATCTCTTTATAATAGAGCCTTTCGTGCAAGGTATGATTGCTGTCAATAGAGGAACTTTCCTTGTAGGGCTTGCCATATTTGAGTTAATCTCAATATTTATAGGGGTTGAGGAAGGTAGTAAAAATCAAAAAACCCATCAAAATGTTGATGGGTTTTTCTTAGTAGCGGGAACTGGACTCGAACCAGTGACCTTCGGGTTATGAGCCCGACGAGCTGCCTACTGCTCTATCCCGCGATGTGCGTTTGTAATCTCAATACGATTAACTTAGTAGCGGGAACAGGACTCGAACCTGTGACCTTCGGGTTATGAGCCCGACGAGCTGCCTACTGCTCTATCCCGCGTTGTTTCGAGTGCAAATGTACAACCAAATTTAATAAATTCAAACATAAATTTTAAAAAATGTTTTATTTCGTCTATTGACTTGATATGTCTACCTTTGCACAATAAATTATATTAGAAATGTCACATAAAGCAGGTTTTGTAAACATCATAGGAAATCCAAATGTTGGGAAATCAACATTAATGAATGCCTTTGTTGGAGAACGATTGTCCATAATTACTTCAAAAGCACAAACAACACGCCATAGAATTCTTGGAATTGTAAACGGGGAAGATTTTCAATTGATCTTGTCAGATACGCCAGGAATTATAAAGCCTGCCTATGAAATGCAGGCATCTATGATGAATTTTGTGAAGTCTGCTTTTGAAGATGCTGATATCTTGATTTATATGGTCGAAATTGGAGAGCAGGATTTGAAAGATGAAGCTTTCTTTAATAAAATTATTCACGCCACAATCCCGGTTCTGCTTTTATTGAATAAAATTGATACTTCAAACCAAGTGCAGCTAGAAGAGCAAGTTGCTTTTTGGGCAGCGAAAGTTCCAAACGCAGAAATTTTCCCAATATCTGCTTTGCAGAATTTTAATGTGCCGGAAGTTTTTGGACGTATCATTGAGTTATTACCGGAATCACCGGCGTATTACCCGAAAGATCAATTGACAGACAAACCAGAACGTTTCTTTGTGAATGAAACCATCCGGGAGAAAATATTATTGAATTATAGTAAAGAAATTCCATACGCTGTAGAAATTGTTACCGAAGAGTTTTTTGAGGATGAAAATATCATCAGAATCCGTTCTTTGATTATGGTGGAGCGCGAAACTCAAAAAGGAATCATCATCGGACATAAAGGAGCTGCTTTGAAGAAAGTAGGAATGGAAGCTCGTGCCGACTTGGAGAAGTTTTTCGGAAAACAAATCCATATTGAATTGTACGTAAAAGTCAACAAAAACTGGCGTAGCAACGTTAATATGTTGAAACGATTTGGGTATAATCAATAAGTTCAGTGTTCAGTTTATTAGCGCTCAGCTCTAAAAACTTTCCGATAAATAATATTAGAATTCGAAATGCCCTAGCCCAGATGGGAACGGCATCCTTTTATGTTTTTCTTTAAAACATAAAAGATAGAGTGGACAGCTGGAAATAGCTCCTAAAAAGGCATTGAAATTTAGTTTGAAGGCGTGCAGTTAGTGTGCTTTTTTGCTGAATACTCAAAACTGGTCACTACAAACTAAAAAAAGCATACCTTTGCAAAATATTTGAAAATAGGATTATGAATAACATTGTTGCGATAGTAGGAAGACCTAATGTAGGGAAATCAACCCTTTTTAATAGGCTGATACAAAGAAGAGAAGCTATTGTAGATTCTGTTTCGGGAGTGACCCGTGACAGAAACTACGGAAAAAGCGAATGGAACGGAAAAGAGTTTTCTGTAATTGATACCGGCGGATACGTGCGTGGTTCTGATGATGTTTTTGAAGGAGAAATCCGTAAACAAGTCGAACTTGCAATAGATGAGGCTGATGTTATCATTTTTGTGGTAGATGTAGAGGAAGGAATTACTCCAATGGATGATGCCGTTGCACGATTGTTGCGTAAGGTGACAAAACCAGTTTTACTGGCTGTAAACAAGGTAGATAATTCCATGCGTGAGAAAGATGCGATTGAGTTTTACAACCTTGGTTTAGGAGAATATTATACGTTTGCCAGTATTTCAGGAAGTGGAACTGGTGATTTATTAGATGCATTAATTGATGCTTTTCCTATAAAACCAGAGCCAACTCAGGAAGAAGTGGTATTGCCGCGTTTTGCAGTGGTTGGACGTCCTAATGCTGGAAAATCAAGCTTTATCAATGCTTTAATTGGTAAAGACAGGTATATTGTTACAGATATTGCGGGAACAACTCGGGATGCAATTGATACAAAATTTGACCGTTTTGGTTTCGAATTTAACTTAGTGGATACTGCGGGTATTCGTCGTAAAGCGAAAGTGAAGGAAGATTTAGAGTTTTACTCAGTAATGCGTTCGGTTCGTGCGATTGAGCATGCGGATATTTGCATTTTGATTATTGATGCCACGCGTGGATTTGAAGGTCAGGATCAAAGTATATTCTGGTTGGCTGAGAAAAACCGTAAAGGAGTTGTAATATTAGTAAACAAATGGGATTTAGTCGAAAAAGAAACGATGTCAACTCGGGATTATGAAGCTAAAATCAGAGAAGAATTGATGCCATTTACGGATGTGCCTATTCTTTTTGTTTCGGCTTTGACCAAACAGCGTTTGTTAAAAGCATTAGAAGCAACCGTCAAAGTATTTGAAAACAGAAAACAGCATATTGCAACTTCAAAATTCAACGAATTTATGTTGAAAGTGATTGAAGCCTACCCGCCACCGGCAACAAAAGGGAAGTATGTAAAAATTAAATACTGCATGCAGTTGCCAACACCTACACCACAATTTGTATTTTTTGCTAATATGCCACAATATGTAAAAGAACCATACAAACGTTATCTGGAGAATAAAATTAGAGAAAACTGGGACTTTTCAGGCGTTCCAATCGATATTTATATTAGAGAAAAATAAAAAAAATCCCGATTTTATCGGGATTTTTTTGCATAAAATGGATTTGAGCAATTAACGTTTTTCTTCTTCAAAAGTTTCCGTAGGATGGTCACTGTACCAATTTTTGAATGTTTTTATAGTTTTAATCGTCAGCTAGAACGGTGTAAACCATAAATAGGATTAATGGTATACTTACGCAATGTCGGATCATTAAAATTGGCAGAGGAATAGTGGTCTGACATAAACCGGCAAATACAAAAACGTAAATGGTGGTAAACCACACGAGTTTAATTGCGAAATTTTTCACGGCTATATCTTTTAATTAAAGACACATCTTAAATTCTAAATATTTAGTTAATATACTTGTAATCAATACTTAAAATATAATTATTTAGTATTTTTGTAAAAATATATACGTACTAATAGTTCTTTCGGTTCTTTTTTTGGAGTCTTATTTTATGCAATATACTGAATCGGATAATATTTCTATTGAAATAATCAATTCCGTTGGATCGGTGCTGAAAACTGTTTAAATAGCCCAATTCTAAAGCAATATTCGGATTAAAACCATATTGCAGAGCGATGTAAATTCGGTTTTGGTCAAACGTATTTTTGATGATTTTTTTTCCAAAATTAACCATTACTTCATCAGATAATATTGCTTTGACAAAGTGTTTTTCTTTTTTCCAAAAGGTATAATCCCCTTGAAGTCTATATCTGAACCTCCATGAAAACGAGGTTCCCGGCGATAAAGCAGTCTTGCTAGCGTTATGAATAAAACGTTCTTCTAATTGAAAACGTTGATGGAAAGTTACTTTACCTATGATTTTTTTCCATGTAATGTCCTGTTGCCCTCTATATTCCGGGATTTCAAAATCAAAATTAATTTCAGGAACCTGCGTGTCAACAGAGAAATAAGCAAAACCGACTCCAGTTTCCAGATGATCATTAATTTTATAACGTCCTTGAACACGAATAACATATAAATTTTCAGCAATAGGCTTTACAAAAAGACGATTGTCAAATTCAGAATGCAGAGACCACTTCTCGTTTAACGATAATTGGTTGTAATAGCGTGTCCAAAGAATACTTTGATGATCCACTATTTTGCTGCTTTGTCCTTGGCAGCCCAGTGACACAAATAAAAACAAGATAATTCTAATGGTTTTCACTAAATTTTATTTCAATTAAGGCAAATTTAAACAAAGTCTAGTATTTCTATAGGAGATATTTTATTTTATTTTATGAAATATTTTAAAACTGGTATGCATTCAAAATAAGGTACTAACAATCTGGTTATAATTAAGTGCGTTAATGTTTTTGTAAGTAATTCATCAATACTTTTTTACTTCGTTATAGTGCAGGTAAAACTTATGAAAACTTGGGTGTAGAACCTAGTGGTTTTATGTCATTTGTACTCATTGAGGCCAAGTATATAGCTGTTTAACACTGTTGCATTAGATGTGGATAGCATTTTGTAGTCTTCAAAACAGTATAAATCAGTTTGTTTTTAAAAGAAATAAAACTGATAGGTAAGTTTAGCCTTTAGTTTTAATCGCTAGAATTTTGAATAACCTAAAATTGCCTTTTATAAACGTGTACAAATATGTTTTTGGGATTGCTGAAAAATATTTTTTTCTTTTATTTTAGTGTAATAAATTGCTATTTACCTGATTTTTTACGTTTAAATATAAATTATTAGTTTTTTATTTCAAATTATACGCTAAAATTTATTAAATCAAATTTCATAATTTACATTCGTTTTAGATTTGAATTAAGTAATTAAAAATCTGCTAATTATGAGAAACCTTTACTCTGTTTTTTTGTTTTGTTATTTTTTAACACTGAGCACCATAGGTCATGGTCAAGATAAAAAAGATATTATAAAAAACTATCTGCTTGTGAATTTTGCAAGTTTAAATTTATCTGCTACAGATGCCAATCAATTTACCATAACCAGTTATGGGACGCTTAAAAACTCGGATTATTTAATTGCGTATCTGCAACAAGAGGTAGGAGGGGTTAAAATTGCAAATACAGCAGCCACAGTGCTTTTAAAAAACAATGTGGTTACTAGTTTTAAGCATACTTTTGTGAAAAATATATACGGAAACATCAGTAGTAGCAATGCTAGTTTGACCGCAGCTCAGTCCGCACGAAAGGCGATCAGTGAGTTAGGATTGAGCAATACTGCCGGAGTTAGTGTAGTGAATTATGCTACTAAATCAGATCTTAAGCCTTCGGAGCTAGAGACAAGCAATTTTGAAGCTCCATTAAATTATTTTAAGAATTCTACCGGTACTTTCGTATTGTCCTATGAGATTATTGTTAAAGATCCAGCCTCGCATTGGTGGCAAACAAAGATCAATGCTTCTAATGGGACACTTTTAGAGAAATCCGATTTAATGATCAGTTGTAATTTTGATATACCTGTTGTAACTGATGAGAAACCTGTGAATCAAAGGAGTCACAAGAATCACAGCCATAGCTATGAAAAAGACAATCTTTTTTTTAATTTTAAAAAAGATAGTAAAAATGTTATTGTACTCGATTCGAAATCTAATGCAGCACTTTCTGCTACGGATGGATCTAAATACAATGCTTTTCCTTTGGGTGTTGAGACTCCCAATCATGGCAGCAGGACTATGATTAATAATCCAGCACGTATCGGTACACAAAAAACAGGAAGTGCTGTCCCTTCACCGGAAGGCTGGCATGAATTTGGTGGAAAAATAGAATCCAAGACGGTTGGTAATAACGTCCAGTCCTATGAAGATGGGGGCAAGATTAACGGGCCAGCGACCGAAGATTCTTTTGCTGCGCCCAGCAGTATAGGTACGCTGAGTTTTGACTACCCTTTAGATTTAGGCAAGGCTCCGATAGCCTATCAAAAAGCTGCAATTGTCAATTTATTTGTTTGGAACAACTACATGCATGATGTTTCCTATGCCTATGGTTTTGACGAAACGAATGGGAATTTCCAGGAGGGTGATTACGATCGTTTTGCTGGACCTACCAGCGCAACCATTAATGATTGGGATGGAGATGAAGTACAGGCTGAAGCTCAGGACGGTAGTGGGCTTAATAATGCTAATTTTGGTACTTTGATTGATGGATTTGAGCCAACAATGCAAATGTTTTTATGGGGCGCATCTCCTTTTGGGGAGTTTCTTGATGTCATTCCTCCAAGTGCAACTGAACTTCGGAAATCATATGCTTCCGTGCGCTTTCCATTTGTAGCTATTCCTAGAGAAGGGGATCCTTCTATTGACAGCAGATTAGTTCTTGTAGAAGATGACGGGACTCCATGGGTTTCAACTAACTCCACTCCCCCCGGTACACCAGCGCAGAGTCCTGATCCTAGGGATGGATGTACAGCTTATACAGCTGCTGGTGCGGTTGCAGTTAAAGGTAAAATTGCTGTTATCATCCGTGGTAATTGTCCATTTGTTGATAAAATTACAATAGCGCAGGACAATGGTGCTATTGGTGTCATAATCATTAACAACGCTCCAAACGCTGGTCCAGTAAATGGAGGCGGTGTACCATACAAAACGATTACAATCCCCACAGTAGGTTTGTCTTTTGAGGACGGAAAGATATTACTAGACAAAATGGCAACAGAACCTGTTTTCGGTCGGTTAGTTGACAGAGGTCCTCTTGCTAATTTGATCAATAGAGATGGTGATTTGGATCAAGGAATAATTGCTCATGAATATGGGCATGGAATATCAACACGGTTAGTTGGAGGTCGAAATCGTTTTGATTGTTTATTGAGTCAAGCTTATGAAGAGCAAATGGGAGAAGGTTGGTCTGACTTTTTTGGACTTATAATGACCCAAAAAATAAACGATACCCCCGAACAAAAAAGAGGGATTGGAACCTATGTACAGTTTCAGGGTATCGAAGGGCCTGGTATACGTCCTTCTCCATATTCTACTGATATGTCAATCAATGATTATACTTATGCTGATATTGCGAATCCTGCAATAAGCGTACCTCATGGTGTAGGATTTGTTTGGTCAACTATGATTTGGGATATGTATTGGGCTTTTATCGGTAAGTATGGTTTTGATCCGGATATTTATTATGGTACAGGTGGAAATAATATGGCTATCCAATTAGTAATGGATGGTTTAAAATTAATTACATGTGGTAATGTTGGATTTGTAGAGGGAAGAAATTCAATTATACAGGCTGATGCTGTGCTCTATGGTGGTGCAAATGAATGCTTGATACGTGCGGTATTTGCCCGACGAGGGGTTGGGGCTTTAGCGCAACAAGGAACCTCAGAAAGAAGGAATGATCAGGTGGAAGATTTTACTATTAACGTTCCTTTAATAGGGGTTTGTGGTAATTTAACCCTTTTGGACAACACCGAAATTTTATTCAGCATTTATCCTAATCCAATGAGTTCTGAGCTGTTTATCAGATCAAATAAAAATGCGGGGAAGGCTGTAGTCTCTATATTTGATATGAACGGAAGACAATTAATAGAGTCTAAAATGGACTTAGGTTTCCAATCTAGGGTAGACACGGGTAATCTGGTTCAAGGGGTTTATATTGTCACTATAAAATTAGAAGATGGTACAAGCTACAGTCAGAAGTTAATTAAAAAATAAGAACCTTCAATGGTTTTTTCAATGAGCCTATGTATATTGAACTGCCCTCAAAAAGTTAGTCGCTTTTTTGGGGCAGTTTTTTTGTATAACAAATGCCGCACAAAAAAAACAGAGTATATGCTGCTTTAGAGGACAAAATAGTTCAACATTAAAGGTTTAAAAATGTAAAAGAATTAATACGGTTCGTTTTATTTGCATATCTAGCACAATCAAAACTCAGTTTTACTGGTGCTGTTATGCTTGTTTATATTTAGTGCTACTATAACGAATAACGAAGTGTAATACTATACGTTCTTTGATCGCCTAATACCCCTGCATATTGTCCTGAATTTCCACCCGCCGGTAATAGTTGTTCGTAGTACTCTTTGTCTAAAAGGTTACGTCCCCAGAATTGTACCGACAAACCATCTGTTGCCCGGAAACCTACACGAGCATTAAATAAGGCATAACCCTGAACGACTAAATATTTTGAAGCTGATGGACTAGAAGAGAATTCAGAACGGGCATAAGAATCGATTCCAAAGAATATTTTTCCTGTATTTCCAAAAAATTTGGCATTATCTGAAAGTTCACCTCCTAAAGATCCTGCCCATTTTGAAGCACCAGGTAAAGCAGTTCCGGAAACATCTTTAAAGGATACTGCTGCTCCTGTTTGTTCTAACGGAAGGGGTGCATTTATAAATTTGACATATTTACCGTCTGTATAGGTCGCTGCTCCATTGATGGTTAAATGTTTGTTGATTACAAAACTGGCGTCTAATTCTACCCCTTTTACCTCTACTTTATCTGCATTGGCAAGATAGCCACGGTTTATACCTAATTCAGCGGCCTGTACATTGGTTTGAAAATCTTTGATATCGGTATTAAAGAAGGTAAAATTGAATATTGAGTTTTTAAACGGTGCTGTTTTTACTCCAATTTCATAATGATTTACTTCTTCCGGTTTAATTACTGCAAGTTCAAGAATTGGTTGCCCGGCAAGAGTAGGTAATCCAGCTACGTTTACTCCAACGGGTTTGTAGCTTTTTGCAAAAGTCGCATACACATTAATCTTGTCAGTTGCTTTAAAAGAAACGGTTATATTTCCAGAAAAATTAATATTATTAGTATTAGATAAAAAAGACTGATCCGTATAAACTAATTTTTTCAAGGCAATTAAGGCTGGATCATTCGTTTGAAGTCCTCCATATGTTGTACGGTTGTAAGTAGCGTCTTTTTTGTCAAAATTATAACGTAAACCTGGTAATACATGTAAACGTTCTGTTATTACCCAGTCTAACTGACTAAATACTGCCGCACTGGAAGCTCTAATGCGGGCATCGGTTTTGATCCCATATCCTTCAAATAGGCCAGGTGTCTTCCATAAATTACTGGTAGTACTTTGCGCAAATCGCCATTGTGCATTACCGGATTCTTCTGTACCATCTGTTTGTGATGTTTGGTCAATAAAAAATAAACCTACTACACCGCTTAATTTTGAGGTAAGCTGACCTGCATAGCGTACTTCTTGTGTTATTTGTGTCTGTCTGGTTGGGTTTTGCGATTTGGCTAATACTTGTAATCCTGTAAAATCCCTATCGTTTGATGGATCCCAAATCCAAAAACGCCAAGCTGTTGTTGCCGTTAGTGTACCGTTGCCAATTTTTGTGTCTACATTAAGAGATATTCCTCCCATATCTTGTCCTGAACGCCATGCCGTATCGTGATCAATTTTACGGTCAAACGCGTTTAAACTTGGCAATTGATAATTCAAATCAGCAATAATAGCATCAAATTGACGGTAAGCCGCTCTTTCTGTTGGTGCGACACCCGCAACTACCTGAGCATATCCATCTGGACGTTGTATTGTGATATCTGCAGCTAATATGATATTTGTTCTTTCAAAAGGAGTATAAAGTAATTGTCCTCTAATTCCTTGATTGTTTAATGTGTTTGTAGGTTTTTCAGTAACAACATTATGGATTAAACCGTCACGTTGCGTACCGGAAAATGAGATTCGACCGGCGATTTTTGAACTCAAAGCTCCAGTAACCGAAGCTTTAGCTTGCAAAAAGTTGTAATTTCCGTAGGTTACTTCAAAGGTAGCATCTGATATAAAACTTGGTTTACGTGTAGTAATGTTAAAGGCACCCGAAGTGGTGTTTTTACCAAACAATGATCCTTGTGGACCACGCAATACCTCAATTTGTTCGACATCGATAAAATCTAAAGTGGTTGCAGCTGGACGTGCATAATAAACGCCATCAACGTAGAAACCAACACCCGGATCGATTCCGTCATTTGTAAGTCCAAAAGGAGAACCTAGGCTTCGAATATTAATTCCGGTATTCCTGGGGTTTGATGAATACAATTGAACGGATGGGACAAGTTCTTTTATGCGATTAACGTTAAAAGCTCCAGATTGTTCTGCCTGTTTTCCCGTTATTACGGAGATTGCAATTGGCACATCTTGTACTTTCTCTATCCGGCGTCTTGAAGAAACGACCACCTCGACCAATACATTTTCTTCAGTAAGATTTATTTGTAATGTAGATATCGGTAAGGAAGTAATTTCTATTTCTGCGGTTTTATATCCCACATATTGAACTAAAAGAGTTAAAGGGAATTTTCCTTTCGAGTCAATCGTAAATTTTCCGCTAGAATCTGTAATTGTGTTAGAAGTTGTTTCTTTTAGTACAATATTTGCGGCTTCTAATGGTATGTTTAGGTTTGTTGTAATTACACCTTCAATGTTTTGCGCAAATGATATTGAGAACGTTAAAACGGATAGTATTACAAGGGTATTATTTATATAATTTTTCATTTAAAGTAAGTATATGTAATTAGTAGAATTTAATTTAAATTTTTTTTACTAACACATACACATCATTTGAGAGCTCTTTTTTGTAATTATAATTAGTTGATTTTTGCGGGATTTTCTATTCAAAAAAGCAAACTTACTTCGGTACGTTTTCATACTTTTAAATTTGTATTGTTAATGATATATTAAATTCGAGGCAAATATATAATTAATTCTATAAAATTAGTAGAGTTTAGATAGTATTTTTTATTTTTTTACCAATGAAGCAATAGTGATGCCTTCCATAGCCTTTAAAGTTTCTTCTCTAATACTAATCAATCCGTGTCTTAGTAGGCATTCCGATTCATTAACGCAATCAGAACAACGTTCGTAAAAATTCAATGAGGCACAAGGTAGCAGGGCAATTGCACCATCAAAAAGCCTGTGAATATCGGCTAAAGTAATGTCATTTTTAGATTTTAAAAGATAATAACCGCCAAATTTCCCTTGTTTGCTCCCTACGAAATGGCCACGCTTTAAATCCAATAGAATCTGTTCCAAAAACTTTTTTGGAATAGAGGCTGCCTCGGCAATTTCGATAGTTCGAGAAATATGGGTTTCTTCTTGTTGCGCTAAAAACAGCAGTGCTTTTAGTGCATATTTGGCTTTATGTGAAAGCATGTAATATCATTGATTGATTAATTTGGCTACTAATTTGGATTATTGCTATTCTGTAAATAGATTTTAAAAAAATGAGCTAAATTATTGGTATTTAAAAAGAAATCTACTTTTATAAGTTGATTATCAATCACTGTCTTATTGTTTAGTTAGCAAGGTCTTAATTTGGAAACGCATCCCTGTAAGCGGTATTGCTACCAACTACCACTTGATCCGCCACCAGAGAATCCCCCGCCACCAAAACCGCCGCCAAAACCGCCACCAAAACCACCTCCAGAAGAGCCTCCGCCGCCAAAACCGCCGCCACCTCTGCCACCGGCAAGACTGCTTAAAATAATGACATCGAGTAGACTTGGACCTCCGCCACCGGAATTTCCTGAATTTCCACCCCCTTTATTTCGGGATATTAATACCAGTATCACGATCACAATAACTATAATAGGAAGGATCGGGAATTCTTTTTCTTTTGGTGTTTGTTTGCGAACACCTTTGTATTTGCCTTTAAAAATATCAATTAAGGCATCTGTTCCTTTGTCTAATCCACTGTAATAGGTTCCTTTTTTAAATTCTGGAATGATTATATTCCGGATTATTTCTCCACCAGTTCCTGCGGTAAGCCTGTCTTCTAGACCATAACCAGGGTTTATTGCAATTTTTCTTTCGGTTTTAGAGAGTAAAATAATGACACCATTGTCTTCTTTTGCAGTTCCTCCAATTCCCCAAGTTTGTGCCCACCGGGTAGCTAATTGACTTACATCTTCCCCTTTTAGGCTTTCTATAGTGATCACTACAATTTGAGTTGTGGTAGAATCAGAGTATTTAATCAGTTTTTCTTCTAATTGTGCTTTTTCTGTGGCACTTAAAACCTTGGCATAATCGTAAACAGAGGTTTGTAACGTTGGTTTTTCAGGTATGGTAAATTGCGCAAAACTAACTTGTGTAAATAACAGATAAACAAACAACTTTAGGCAAATTAGGGTATTCTTTTTTTGTAATAGCATTATCCTTTAGATATTTCGTTTGATAATTCATTCGTGTCTCCCTCTTGCCAAGGAAAATAACTTTGTAATTGTTCACCGGCTCTGGTGATTCCGTCAATAAGTCCTTGCTTGAAATTCCCGGTTTTAAACTGAACGACCATTAGATCCCGTGTACAATTCCAAAAGTCATCTTGAACAACATCATTGATGCCTTGGTCTCCACAAATTACAAATTGGTGATCATCAACAGCTAAATATATTAAAACACCATTTTTAAGTTCGGTTTCATCCATTTTAAGTTCATGAAAAACGTCTCTGGCTCGTTCATACGCATCCATGGAAGTTGTTTTTTCTATGTGAACTCTAATCTCACCAGAAGTGTTTTTTTCAGCCATGCGAATAGCTTCAACAATCTCCTGTTCGTTTTCCGGGGTTAATAATTCTGCTACTTTTGACATTGAAATATTTTTGAGTTAAGATTAACGATTTTTGATTTCAGAATTGTTGAACCTGAAATCAAAAATTGTTAATTTTTAAAGGTTTTTTCTTTAATTTAAATTTATTTTATTTTGACTTCTAAAAAGATAAAAAGTCTAATAATCTAACTTTAGAATTTTACTTCAACAGGTGCATCCGCTCCCTCAACAGCAGTAAAATATGCTTTGTCTTTGAATCCAAACATTCCTGCAAATAAGCTGTTTGGAAACGTTTTAATGTGTGAATTATAAGGTTTAACTGCTTCGTTAAAACGCGTTCTTGACGTTAAAATTTGATTTTCTGTGCTAGCTAATTCATCTTGTAATTTCAAGAAATTCTGGTTGGCTTTCAGCTCAGGATAGCGCTCTACTGATACTAACAATCGAGACAAAGAACTACTTACACCACTTTGTGCTTTGTTGAATTCAGCTAATTTTTCCGGTGTGATGTTCGTTGGGTCAATAGTAGTTGAGGTAGCTTTGGCACGTGCCTCAATAACAGCAGTCAAGGTACTTCTTTCAAAATCAGCAGCACCTTTTACAGTATTTACTAGATTTCCAATCAGGTCATTTCTTCTTTGGTACGCCGTTTGTACATCTCCCCACGATTGTTCTACTGTTTGGTTCATTGTTACCGCAGTATTATTAATCCCTTTGATCCAGCTGTACATACCAATAATAATAACTCCTACGATAATCCAAGGCAAAAATCTTTTCATCTTTGTTTAATTTAATGTTTGTTGTTTAATTTTAATTGTAAATAGTAGGATCCCTGTTTTGTTTTGGGATTACAATTCGTTTTTAATATTTGTTAATTGTGTGCGTATCGTTTCTAATTTCCTGATTATTTCAAACTTGTCCAAAGCCTTCTTTTGTCCTTCCTTCAAATGGGTTTTAGCCCCTTCCAGCGTAAAACCTCTTTCCTTGACTAAATGATAGATCAATTGCAAATTAGTGATATCCTCGGGTGTAAACATGCGATTGCCCTTGGCATTTTTTTTTGGTTTCAAAATATCAAATTCATTGTCCCAAAAACGTATCAGCGAGGCGTTCACGTCAAATGCTTTGGCTACTTCGCCAATGCTGTAATATCTTTTATCTTTAGAAAGTTCAATGTGCATATTTTTTATTTTAATCTTTTCTGAACACTTCTTTTATAAACTGTTACGACTGAATACTGAACACTTTGTTAAAGCATTAATCTAACGATTGATTCTCTTGATTCGCTAATTGTGCTATAGCAACATACTCTACTGCCGAAATGTTTCCATAATAAAAATTAAGCGGATTTACCACTTTGTTGTCTTTATGAACTTCATAATGCAAGTGCGGTGCTTCAGATCTTCCGGTACTTCCCACATATCCTATGACATCTCCGCGTTTTACACGCTGTCCAGCTCGTATTTTATATTTACTCAAATGCGCGTATAATGTTACGTATCCAAATCCATGCCGAATTACAATATGATTTCCATATCCAGAGGCCCTATTGTCGGCGGTTATTACAATTCCGTCTCCAGTGGCATAAATTGGAGTTCCTGTTTTGGCGGTAAAGTCCATTCCCTCATGCATTTTTCTTACTTTTGTAAACGGATCTGTTCGATAACCAAAACCAGATGCCAGTCGTTTTAAATTTTCATTTCGCACTGGCTGAATGGCAGGAATGGCAGACAAAAAATCACTTTTAGCATCTGCCATTTTCAAAATGACATCCAGTGATTTGGATTGAATGGCGAGTTCCTTACTTAATACATCAATTCTTTTGGTGGTATTCAGTACCAACTGGGAATTGTCATATCCCTCTAGTACTTTATACCTGTTTATTCCCGGTAATCCCGCTTTCCGGACAGAGTCAGGAATTGCTGTTTTATTGAAATATACCCGATACAAATTATTATCTCTGTCTTCAAGAGCCTCAACTACGCTATTTACCTGATCCATTTTTTTATTTAAAATCGCATAATTCAATCTTAAATTTTCAATTTCACGAGCCTGCAACCGATCTTTAGGCGTTTCAAAATAAGGGGTGTTCAATAATACAATAAAACTCAAAAAACCAAATAATATCGAGGCCAGCAAAAACAGAATGATAACACCAAATTTTCTTCTTTTTCGAGTTTTTATTTTCCTATACGCTAAATTTTCAGAATCGTAATAATATTTTACTTTCGACATATTTTAAAATACCCTATTTTTGCAAACTGTAAAAGGTTAGACGAACAAATTTAAGAAATGTTTCATTTGTTACACCCTTTTTTCAATAATAAATAAAATAATGTGCCTATTCCAGCTATTTGTTGCAAGTTCTCGTTTATACATTTTTTTTCTAATGAGCTAGCAGGAGCTTCCTTCGGTCGCTCTGCCACCTCAAGAAAAAATAAATGTATAAATCTCGAAGCTTTTCACTACTATCTGGGGCAAAAGAAATTAAAAGATTTAATGATTAAAAGATTGAAAAATTCAATTCTAACTAATCTTTAAATTTTTGAATCTTTAAATATTTAAATAAAAAAATGAAATCACAAGACGTACGCAAACAATTTCTAGATTTTTTCGCATCAAAGGGACACTTAATCGTTCCATCGGCACCCATAGTTCTCAAGGATGATCCAACACTAATGTTCAACAATTCAGGGATGGCCCAGTTCAAAGAATATTTTCTAGGTAACGGAACTCCAAAAAGCAACAGAATTGCTGATACGCAAAAATGCCTTCGTGTTTCAGGAAAACATAATGATCTGGAAGATGTAGGTTTTGACACCTACCATCACACCATGTTTGAAATGCTGGGAAACTGGTCTTTTGGAGATTATTTCAAGAAAGAAGCTATCAACTGGGCATGGGAACTTTTGACAGAAGTCTATAAAATTCCAAAAGAAAACTTATACGTATCCGTTTTTGAAGGTAATCCAAGTGAAAACGTACCATTCGATCAGGAAGCTTGGGATATTTGGGCGGCATTAATTGACGAAGACCGTATCATTCTTGGAAACAAGAAAGACAATTTCTGGGAAATGGGAGACCAAGGACCTTGCGGGCCGTGTTCAGAAATTCACGTTGACATTCGTTCTGCAGCAGAAAAAGCCTTAGTTTCAGGAAAAAGTTTGGTTAACAATGATCATCCCCAAGTAGTGGAAATCTGGAACAATGTATTCATGGAGTTCAACCGTAAAGCCGATGGTTCTCTGGAAAAATTGCCAGCAAAACACGTTGATACCGGAATGGGATTTGAGCGTTTGTGTATGGCATTACAAGGAAAAACATCCAATTATGATACGGATGTGTTTATGCCACTTATCGAAAAAGTAGAGCAAATTACAGGATTAAAATACACATCAAATTCCGTAGGTACAAGTCGAGACTTGTCCGTACCGAATGCAGATGAGGAAAAAATAAATATCGCTATTCGGGTAGTAGTCGATCACGTTCGTGCGGTTGCTTTTGCTATTGCCGATGGACAATTGCCATCAAACACAGGTGCTGGTTACGTAATTCGTAGAATTTTGCGTCGTGCCATTCGGTACGGATTTACGTTTCTTAATATAAAAGAACCGTTCATCAATCAATTAGTTACTGTTTTAGCGAATCAAATGGGAGAGTTTTTTCCGGAAATCAAATCGCAACAACAATTGGTTACGAATGTAATTCGTGAAGAAGAATCTTCTTTCTTGAGAACATTAGACCAAGGATTGCAATTATTAGAAAATGTGGTTGCCGAAACTAAAGGTTCAACAGTTTCTGGAACAAAAGCGTTTGAATTGTATGATACGTTTGGATTTCCAATTGACTTGACCGCATTAATTCTTAGAGAAAAAGGATTCGAACTGGACGAAGCTGGTTTTAACGCCGCCATGCAAGAACAAAAAAAACGTTCCCGTGCCGCATCAGAAGTTTCTACCGAAGACTGGTTGCTATTAGTTCCAGGAAATGTAGAAACATTCGTAGGCTACGACCAATCAGAAAGTGACGTGAAAATCACTCGCATTCGTAAAGTAGACAGTAAAAAAGATGGTGTTTTATACCAAATCGTTTTAGATAAGACCCCTTTCTATCCAGAGGGTGGAGGACAGGTGGGTGATAAAGGAACGTTAGTTTGCTCCGCCAGTTCGCTAACGCTCGGGTCTGCAAATGAAACTATCGAAATCATCGATACGAAAAAAGAAAACAACCTGATTTTACATCTTGCAAAAAAATTACCGGAAAATATAAATGCTGGTTTTGTAGCCAAAGTAAATCAAGATTTGAGAAGTTTGTCTTCCAGAAATCACTCGGCGACACACCTAATGCACCAAGCCTTGAGAAGTATTCTTGGAACACACGTAGAACAAAAAGGTTCGCTAGTAAATCCAAACTACTTGCGTTTTGACTTTTCTCATTTTGCTAAAATGACGGAAACCGAATTGCAGCAAGTGGAAGATTTTGTAAATGCAAGAATTCAAGAGCAATTACCACTAATTGAAAAAAGAAATATTCCTTTCGCGCAAGCAGTTCAAGAAGGAGCGATGGCACTTTTTGGAGAGAAATATGGAGATGAGGTTCGTGCGATTAAATTTGGCGAAAGCATGGAATTATGCGGTGGAATCCACGTGAAAAATACAGCTGAAATCTGGCATTTCAAAATCGTTTCAGAAGGAGCGGTTGCTGCAGGAATTCGTCGTGTAGAAGCGATTACAAGTGATGCGGTAAAAGCACATTTTGCTTCGCATGAAAGCACATTGAATGAAGTAAAAATAGCCTTAAAAAATCCTCAGGATATTCTGAAAGCCGTTCATTCTATGCAAGAAGAAAATGTCAAATTGACTAAGCAAATTGAGTTTTTGGTAAAAGATAAAGTCAAAAATCTTAAAGCGAGTTTAATCGCTGAGATACAGGAAATTAATGGCGTTCAATTCTTGGCAAAACAAGTCGATTTGAATCCGGAGGGAGCAAAAGATTTGGCGTATGAATTAGGAAATTTAGGAAATAACTTATTTCTAGTTTTGGCTACAGTGAATCCCGAAGCTTCGGGAGAAAAACCAATGTTGACCTGTTATATTTCTAAAGAATTAGTTGCGGAGAAAAACCTAAATGCAGGACAAGTGGTTCGTGAATTGGGTAAATTTATCCAAGGTGGAGGCGGAGGACAACCATTTTTTGCAACAGCAGGAGGGAAGAATGTCGCAGGAATTCAGCAAGCTTTAGAAAAAGCAATTGAGTTTGTAAAGTAATTATATCGTAATTTTTTTAATATATTAGCGAGAAATAAAAAAATGACTGAAAACGAGATTTCAAAAATTGTTGTTGATGTTTGTTAAAAGATGCACACTAAGTTTGGTCCAGGGTTATTAAAATCAGTTTATGAAGTTGTTTTGTTTTATGAGTTAACGAAAAGAGGACTACTAGTTGAAAGTCAAAAACCACTTCCCGTTGTCTGGATTAAGTAAAATTAGATATTGGATTCAGAACTGACTTAATCATAGAAAATAAAGTTATTTTAGAAATAAAATCAGTTGAACAAATTGCTAATGTTCATCCAATACAACTTTAAACGTATCTGAAAATTACAGGAATGAAATTTGGCTTGTTAATTAATTTCAACGAACCACTAATTAAAACAGGAATTACAAGAATTGTAAATAACCTTTAACCTATGCGGCTTTGCGAGAAATAGATATGAATTTCAGAACCCAAGTTCCCATTCCTAAAAGTAAGTTTCCTATTGATTATACTTCTAAAATCATGTCTTTGGGTTCTTGTTTTGCGGTAAATATGGCGCAGAAACTGGACTATTTTAAATTTCAAAATAGTTGTAATCCATTTAGCATTTTGTTTCATCCTATAGCGATTGAAAAACTAGTTGATTTTGCTGTTTCTGGAAAGCAACTTACAGAAAGCGACATTTTTTTTTACAACGAACGCTGGCATTGTTTTGATGTGCATTCGGATTTGAGCAGTTCTAGTAAAGAGGAATTGTTAGCTTCTTTAAATGCAATACTGATAGCTACAAAACTGCAATTGCAGCATGTTTCCCATATTATTATTACTTACGGAACTTCGTGGGTATATCGAAATATAGAAAGCAATTGTGTTGTGGCTAATTGTCATAAAGTACCGCAAAAGCTGTTTCAGAAAGAATTACTTTCTGTTGAAGAAATAGAAGAAAGTATAGTAAAGACACTGAAATTAATTCATGTTGTAAATCCTAGTTGCACCATTATTTTTACCGTTTCTCCAGTGCGTCACATCAAAGATGGTTTTGTCGAAAATCAATGGAGCAAAGCCAATATAATTAGTGCGCTTCATGGGACTTTTGACTTTCGACTTTCGACTATAAATTACTTTCCCAGCTACGAAATCATGATGGATGAACTTCGAGATTACCGTTTTTATACTGAAGATATGTTGCATCCCAATCCAGTGGCAATCGATTATATTTGGAAACGTTTCAAGGAAACTATAATTTCTGAAACTGCTTTTGCTACAATGGATGAAGTTTCAACTATTCAAAAAAGTCTTTCGCACAAGCCTTTTAATCCGAAATCTGAAAGTCATTTAAAATTTGAGTCTAAAGTCAGAGAAAAAATCACTAAATTGGAATCAGAATATTCATTTATGAAATTTTAATTATGTTAAGAAGAATAGGTATTACAATAGTAGTTATCGGGGGAATATTTTTATTATTCAAATACTGCGATTTTAAGAAAAACGACGATGAAGATATCCAGTACAACACAAATCTCATTCAGCAACAAATTCTAAATGTTGGAAAATTAGTAGTTACTGAAGGCCATTTCTCCGAAGTGATTACCTATAAAAATCAACAAAAATATTTGTTGGATATGCTTTCTTTTGAGAAAAAAGCATTGGTAATAGTCAATGCTGATGTAACAGTTGCTTATGATTTGCGCCAAATGAAATATGAAATAGATGAAAAAAATAAAACCATCACTATTGTTAGTATTCCAAAAGAAGAAATAAAAATAAGTCCGGATATTGAGTTTTATAACGTAGAACAAAGCAAGCTGAATCCGTTTACGGGAGATGATTATAATAAGATCAATAAATCGGTCAAAGCAAATCTCGCCAAGAAAATAGAAAAATCTTCACTGAAAACCAATGCTCAAAACCGATTAATCAGCGAATTGTCCAAAATATTAATTTTGAGTAATTCAATGGGCTGGAAATTACAATACGAAGGAAAAGTAATCGAAAGCGAAAAAGATTTTGGACAAAAAATAAAATTATAATAGTTTTTTTGTCAGGTTGAGCGCAGTCGAAACCATTTTTATAGCTGTTTAAGCCTATTGAAAAATCTCGACTGCGCTCGATTTGATAAACCTAAATTGGAAAACTAAGCTTTCTCTTTATCAAAAATCAAATCCAAACCACCAGTAATCAAATGCGCTACTTCAGGTCTTTTTTGTTTTAATTGATCGAGATAAACCAATATTTCCTGTAATAATTTCATTTCATTTCTTTCTTTTAGCAGCTCGGTGATTTCAACAGCTAATAACCAATCCTTTGGGTGATTGGTTTGTAAATTTTCGAATATAGGCTTCAAGGGTGTTTCTGTCTCCTTGGTTTCTCTGCTATTTCTAACAGTTTGGTACAAAACCTCTAAATCATCCCGTTCTGCAGTATGCGTCACTTTGATGGTTTTGCTCGAGGGAAGGTGCGAAATCAAATCAAAACTATTCACATCTGCAGGGCCTGAAAAAGCCGAAATCACTTTTTTGCCCACAGCCATATCATAAATTCCCCATTCTGGTTGAAACAAAATCGTTTCTCCGTGTGACACAGTACAGTTTTTAAAGCGAATCAAAATAATTTCGCCTTGTAAGTTTCTGGAGCCGGTTATGATTTCACCTTCAACAGTGATGCCACCTTCAAACTCCAGTTTGACCGTTTTAGATTCCAGTATATCGTAGGCATTCAAATCTTTTGGACTCATGTCTTCAATTGCCAGATTGATTCCTTCCAGCTTCCCAATAGGACTCCCAAAACCCTCAGGATGTGTCAAAGTTCCATGACCAACCAGTTCTTTTTGGCGAGAAGCTAAAGCCGTTTTTCCGGTGGTTTGTATATA
Source organism: Flavobacterium bomense (assembly GCF_003970355.1). Classification (NCBI taxonomy): domain Bacteria; kingdom Pseudomonadati; phylum Bacteroidota; class Flavobacteriia; order Flavobacteriales; family Flavobacteriaceae; genus Flavobacterium; species Flavobacterium bomense. The sequence goes on from NZ_RYDJ01000015.1 coordinate 95,861, forward strand.
AATAGGCTTGCCTTCGTGTGCAATTACGGTACTAAAAACGCCCGAAATTTGCAAGCCTGTACTCAATTCAATTGTTCCCAGAGCATTTGAGTCTATCAGTTTTTCTATTCCGGATAAACCGCCTGTTCTAAGTGCCATTTTATTGGCAAATTCCTCTAAAACTAGGTTTAAATAAGCAAATGTTGGTGTGACATAAAGTTGCGGTTGCAATTTTGTGATGTCAAAACTCTGGTTTGCTGCTGATAGGTCGTACGGAATTTTCTTGACCTCGTTTGTCATGCAGTGCGCACTTTCGCCTATTGAAGATAACAAACCGGCACCATAAATTTTAGGATTTTCTACGGTTCCAATGAGTCCGTATTCGACAGTCCACCAATGCAGGTTTCTAATTTGCGCCATTTCTGATAATTCACCCATATTGTTTTGCAAATCTTCTACCGCTTTTTCGGCAGCATCAATAACAGCTTGGGGAGTTCCCTCAGCTTCTTTTACGATGGAAAGCAGTCGGATGGCTTCATACATTTCATAATCCTTATGTGAAGAGAGCGCTTTACAGCCTATTTCGCCAAAACGGCGTAAATATTCCGCATATTCCGGATTAGCAATTATGGGAGCATGACCTGCACCTTCGTGAATAATATCTGGTGCGGGCGTGTATTCTATATGTTCAAGTTGGCGAATGTCAGAAGCAATTACAAGCACATTATAGGCCTGAAATTCCATGAAAGCATTGGGCGGAATAAATCCATCTACCGCAACCGCCGCCCAGCCTATTTCAGTCAGAATGCGGTTCATACCGTACATACTCGGAATATTATTAATCTCAATTCCTGTTTTTTTTAATCCTTCCAGGTAGGAACTATGCGCCACTTTCGATAAATAAGCTACATTTTTGCGCATCACATAACGCCAAACCGCTTGATTTATGGGCGTATAATCGCTATAATCCTGAGGCTTAATGAATTGTTTTAAGTGCTTTGGCAATCGGTCTAATAACGGATTGCTTTCTATAGTTGAGTTCATATCGAAAACGTTGTAGTTCTACTGCAAAAGTACGAATTTCAGGAGCGATTTCCCGCTTTTCATTGCAAGTTTTTGCAAACCCGTTTGTTTTTCTAATGTTCCATCAGGAGAAATAAAAAGGGGTATTCCTCTTTTCTCCCTTTCCTTTGGAGAGGGTTGGGGAGAGGAGTCGCTTTTTATAAACAAGAAAAATCAAAACGGCTTTCACAAAAAGCTTTTCATTGCAATCGGGGTTAGAGGAGTTGAGGATTAATTAGAGATTAGATAATTCAACATAATTTAGTTGCGTTCAGTCATTGCGAGGAACGAAGCAATCTCATCAATACATTCCGCGTACAAAGTCTCCTCAGTTCGTCACACTCTCGTTTAAGCTTATAAAAATTTTAAAGCTGTCAGTACAACAATAGGAATTGCTATGAAAATCCAGTTTTTTATGGTTGGGCTGTATTTCCGTTTGAATTCTATATTATTTAATGCGAATACAATAGCTATAAAAACAAATGTAATTATTCCTATAATAAATATAGAAATTAAATCTAACTCATTAGGATTGCTTTGGTTTAATCGATAGGAGTTAATTATCAATGCGAATCAAGGGTTAAAAAAGAAAGAAATATCTGTTTAAAAATTAGATTAATAAGCTGATAATCAGTATATTTAT
>NZ_RYDJ01000160.1:0-1242 GCF_003970355.1 Flavobacterium bomense
TCATGCCTTGTACTTCGATAAAATATTTGGAAAGGAATGGGAGCGTGGCAAACCACCAACCAAAAGCGCAACAAGCCAAAGGAATTCCCCATTTTATATTGTTGTATTGAAAAAGTTCCGTAAAGCTGATAGTCGAATTGATTTTGATTTCGATACTTTCTGCAGTTGATTTTTTAATATAACGCCAAGCGATTAGAGCTAAAATAATACCCGGAATTCCAGTTACATAAAAAGCATTTCTCCATCCCATATTCTCTGCAATAGAGACTAAAATGATTGGAGCAAGTATAGAACCGAAAAGAGCCGACCCAACACCTTGCAAGATTCCGGCATTAAGCCCCAGTCGATTTGGAGAAGATTCTCTTTCCACAAAATTTTGCGCCAGCGGAATAACTGAGCCTTCAGAAAATCCCATAATGAAGCGTGCGAAAAACAGCGTGGCAAAAGAAACGGCCACACCGGAGCCTACCGAGCAAAGCGAAAAAGTGATTACTGCTACCAAGAAAACCAGTTTTTTTCTGTTTTTTACTTCTGCCCATGCCACTGTAAAATAGCTTGAAAAAGCCCACGCCAGTGAAAGAGACCCAGCTAGCAAGCCAATTTGGGTGTCACTCAACAGCAGGTCTTTTGCAATATAAGGCATAAGGAAATTAAGTGCTAAACGGTCAAAAAACAGGCAGCCAAAGACCAGTGCCATTAGGGTAACCATTCCGTTTTCGTAGGATAAAAATTTGTTTTTCATAAAATAGGATAATCCCCCTTTCGGGGGATTTTAATTAATTAAAATTTATAACTCAACGTCAAAAAATAAGCTCTTGGCATAATTGGTAATGTAGAATAAACGGCTTGTGGATTGGCATCTAACATGGCTTTTGTAAAACCCTGGGTGTCCAAGGCTGCAGGAAAGCCACCTGGTGCCGCCCAACCCATGATTCCGTAAGTGTTTAAAATATTATTTATTGAAAAATTCACTTGAATTTTCTCTGATATTTTATAAGAAGTATTTAAATCAAATGAATGAAATGATGGCAGTTGGAAGGCATTGCCTACGTTTGCCCAACGCTCACCCATATATTGCCAGTTGATAGATGCCGAAAATTTGTCAGTGCTATAAGTTGGCGTTATTGTAAACATATTGCCGATATTATCATTATTATTGCCATCAAAATATATTTTTTCGTCATCGGCAGGGCCTGCGTTTTTTGACAAATAAACACTAAATTCTTTGGCTATCGACGACTG
>NZ_RYDJ01000161.1:0-1240 GCF_003970355.1 Flavobacterium bomense
TCGTTTCGCAACGTATTGATTGGCGTCATGTTTACTTCGTTGAAAGTAGTCAACATCGCGGTATCGTTTTTGGCAGCAACCAATCTTTCGGCAACTTTACGACGCAACATCGATAATTTGGTTCGTTCAGAACCACGAGTTCCACCCGTTGGAGTTCCCATAGATGGAACGGCATTTACAGCATCATCTTTGGTAATTCTTCCATCTTTTCCAGTTCCAACAATGTCAGAAGGTTGGATGTTTTTTTCGTCTAATATTTTTCTTGCTGCTGGAGATGGAGTTCCAGATGCATAAGAAGTTGGTGCTACTGGAGCTGCAACTTTTACTTCTTCTTTCTTCACTTCAACAGTTTTTGGTTCTTCTTTTTTAACTTCGGCAACTGACGCTGAAGCGGATGGTTTTGCAGCATCGGTATCAATATGACACACAATTGCCCCAACAGCTACTGCATCACCTTCTTCTGCTTTTAGAGAGATGATTCCGCTAGCTTCTGCTGGCAATTCAAGTGTTGCTTTGTCAGAATCAACCTCGGCAATGGCTTGATCTTTTTCTACATAATCACCGTCTTTTACTAACCATGTAGCAATTTCAACTTCTTTTATAGATTCCCCTGGTGATGGGACTTTCATTTCTAAAATCATCTTATTTATATTAAATTATGAATCTTAAATCTTTTTATTTGAATGTTTTATTTTAACGAACAAAATCTTTTTCAAAAACCATTTTAATTGCTTTTGCGTGTCGGTTTTTAGACCTTGTGTAACTTCCTGAAGCCGATGCAGAGGATACTCTTAAGGAAGCCAATCTCAAATTTACTTGATTGAAATTCATCAGCATATAACCATAAGCTCCCATGTTTTTAGGCTCTTCTTGTGCCCATACAAAATCATCTGCATTTGGATATTTGGCAATAATTTCTGTTAATTGATCAGCAGGCAATGGAAATAATTGTTCGATTCTCACAACAGCCACATCTTTTCTTCCTCTTATTTCTCTTTCAGCAGTAATATCATAATAGAATTTTCCTGTACAGAAAACTAGGGTTTTAACCTCAACTTTATTTACGGTTTCATCATCGATAGTTTCTTGGAAACACCCATTTTCTAATTCTTCGATGCTAGAAACGACTCTTGGATCACGAAGCAAACTTTTTGGTGTAAAAACAATAAGCGGCTTTCGGAATTTTAATTTCATTTGTCTTCTCAACAAGTGAAAGAAGTTGGCTGGCGTTGTACAATCG
>NZ_RYDJ01000162.1:0-1239 GCF_003970355.1 Flavobacterium bomense
TTATGTTCTCCCCAAACAACCACTTTTCCTTTTACGCTTCGGCAAGCACTTCCCGAGCCCAAACGCGCCAAGAAAGAGGCTTTTTGATAAAAATAATCTTCAGTCATTTCTGGGTTTAACGCTTTTTCCAAACTCATTAAATTCATTGCCAAAGCTGCAATTCCTGAAGCTGACGAAGCAATTCCGGAACTGTGTGGAAAAGTATTTTGGGTATCAATAGTAAATTGATATTTCTTTAAAAAAGGCAAATAAACCAAAACTCTTTCAAAAAATTGTTGGATTTTTGGTTTGAAATCTTCTTTCGGTTTTCCTTCAAATAGTAAATCAAAAGAAAAAGTATCTTGGTTTTGTTTTTTGGCGAAAGCCAATTTGGTAATCGTTTTGCAATTATTCAAAGTGAAACTCACCGAAGGATTGGCTGGAATTTGTTTGTCTTTTTTTCCCCAATATTTAACCAATGCGATGTTGCTTGGCGAACTCCATTGAAATTTTCCTGTTTCTATAGAATGAGAGTATGGTGATGGTATAAAATCGTTTGCTGAAAACATCAATTTAAAATTTGGGCAAAGATACTGATTTCTTTCATTTGTTGAATCGGTCAAAGTTTTGATTAAATTTGAAAAAAATTAAACGATGAACAAGATTTCCAAAATTCTAGTTGTAGTGGTTACGTGTTTAGTGGTAGGCTATTTTTCAGGTATAATCACACGTTCGGCAATAACGACTTGGTATCCCACATTGGTAAAACCTAGTTTTAATCCGCCAAATTGGATTTTTGCCCCCGTTTGGAGTATGCTTTACATTATGATGGGAGTTGCGGCAGGATTGGTTTGGAATCGTATGGAACAAGAAAAAGAAGCGGTCCAAAATGCCTTGGTTTTTTTCGCCGTTCAATTGGGGTTGAATGCCTTGTGGTCCTTCATGTTTTTTGGTTTAAAAAACCCAATGTTGGCTGGTCTAGAAATTGTAATCTTATGGTTGATGATTTATGAAACCTTTTCCAAATTTGTTAAAATTAATAAAATTGCAGGTTATTTATTGATTCCGTACTTGCTTTGGGTGAGTTTTGCAACGGTTTTGAATGCGAGTATTTGGTGGTTGAACCAATAACTTTCAAAATTTTATAAAATAAAGGAAGCTCTTCAATTGGAGAGCTTCCTTTATTTTTGGGTATTAGTATTTGCTTAATTTGGCCAATCGCATAAAATCTTCGGCCTTTTCGACCATATTATAACTACC
>NZ_RYDJ01000163.1:0-1232 GCF_003970355.1 Flavobacterium bomense
GGTTAGAGGTTAGAGGTTAGAGGTTAGAGGTTAGAGGTTAGAGGTTAGAGGTTAGAGGTTAGAGGTTAGAGGTTAGAAGTGGGAAGTTAGAAGAGGGAAGTTAGAAGTGGGAGGTTAGAAGAGGGAGGTTAGAAGAGAGAAGTTAGAAGAGGGAGGTTGGAAGAAATCTTTCCGTGATTGATTAAAATATTGCTGGTATAATGGTTATTTTTTTTTTGATTTTGCCATTGCCATTGATATTGCCATTGATATCGTCATTGATATCGTCATTGATATTGCCATTGAATTTAAATTTTATTATGAAATGAGTGTAAAAATCAAATGTATTTCTAAGCAATTGCCAAAATATTCCCGAACCACCGAGGAAATTATACCTTTCTTGGACGCTTGGCTCGTTGGACAAGACAGTCGTTTTATCAAAAAAATAAAGAAGATTTTTGAAGGTGCCGCAGTCGATAAGCGCTATTCTATTATGGATCCAATCGCAGTTTTTACCAACACTTCTTTCGAAGAAAGAAACGATATTTACGTTCGCGAAGTCATAGATTTAGGTACGAAAGTTTTGGAAAAAGCCTTAGCGAAAGCCAATTGGAAACCCGAAGATTTAGATTATATTATCACGGTAAGTTGCACCGGAATTATGATTCCTTCTTTGGATGCTTATCTGATTAATAAACTGAAATTACGTCAAGATATTGTGCGACTTCCTGTAACCGAAATGGGTTGTGCTGCCGGTATTTCGGGTATTATTTATGCCAAAAATTTCTTGAAAGCCAATCCCGGAAAACGAGCAGCTGTCATCGCTGTCGAAAGTCCAACGGCTACGTTTCAACTCGATGATTTTTCGATGGCCAATATTGTAAGCGCAGCCATTTTTGGAGACGGAGCAGCTTGTGTTTTGCTTTCTTCCCATATTGACGATGAAGGTCCTGAAATTTTGGATGAAGAAATGTATCATTTCTACGATGCCGACCATTTGATGGGTTTCAAACTAACGAATTCTGGCTTGCAAATGATTTTGGATATAGAAGTTCCCGAAAAAATTTCTTCTCATTTTCCGGATATTATTAATCCTTTTTTGGATAAAAACAATCTAAATATAGAAGATTTAGAACACTTAATTTTTCACCCTGGTGGGAAAAAAATTGTTCAAACTGTAGAAGGTTTATTTTCTGATTTAGGCGAAAACATCAATGATACGAAAGAAGTATTGCGATTGTACGGAAATATGT
>NZ_RYDJ01000164.1:0-1230 GCF_003970355.1 Flavobacterium bomense
GGTTGGCATTTTCCAACATGAACGTGCCTGAATGCAAAAATACATGAAGTGATTGAAACCTACGGTTTTTCCGGATTTGATTGCGATGAACGCGCTCTATCGTCCGGGTCCAATTGCGTATATTCCGAGTTTCGTAAAGCGAAAAAATGGCGAGGAGGAAATTATTTATGACCTTGATGCTTGCGAAGAATTACTGAAAGACACCTACGGAATTACGGTTTATCAGGAACAGGTAATGCTTTTGTCCCAGAAACTGGCGGATTTTTCCAAAGGAGATGCCGACGTTTTGCGTAAAGCAATGGGGAAAAAACAGAAAGATGTTTTGGATAAAATGAAACCCAAATTTATCAGTCAGGCTGCTGCCAAAGGGCATCCCGAGGATAAATTGGAAAAAATATGGAAAGACTGGGAAGCCTTTGCGGAATATGCGTTCAACAAATCACATTCTACTTGTTATGCTTGGATTGCGTATCAAACAGCTTATTTGAAAGCAAATTATCCAGCCGAATATATGGCGGCAGTTTTGTCGAATAATATGAGCGACATCAAGCAAGTTTCCTTTTTTATGGAAGAATGCAAGCGAATGGGGTTGAAGGTTTTGGGACCTGATGTAAACGAATCGTTTTATAAATTTACGGTAAATGATGATTACGCCGTTCGTTTCGGAATGGGAGCGGTAAAAGGCGTTGGTTCCGGAGCTGTGGCTACCATTGTCGAAAATAGAAAAACTACAAAATACAAATCGATTTTTGATTTGACTAAGCGAATTGATTTGCGTGCTGCCAATAAAAAAGCATTAGAAAATCTTGCTTTGGCGGGAGGTTTTGATTCGTTTGGTGGGACAACTCGAGCACAATATTTTCACGATGATGGCGATGGAATTACGTTCTATGAAAAAGCGATTCGTTATGGTGCCAAGTTTCAGGAAAACGAAAATTCTTCACAGGTGAGTTTGTTTGGCGAAAGCAGCGATGTGCAAATTGCCGAACCCGTTGTGCCGCCTTGCGAAGATTGGAGTACGATGGAAAAATTAGCCAAAGAAAAAGAAGTCGTTGGGATCTATATTTCTGGACATCCGCTGGATGATTTCAAGTTTGAGATGAAGTATTTCTGTAATTCAAAATTAGAATCACTTAAGAATTTAGATATGCACATTGGTAAAAATCTAAATTTTGGAGGTATTGTATGTAATGTTCAAAGAAGGATAGCAAAAAACGGCAAGGAATGGGC
>NZ_RYDJ01000165.1:0-1230 GCF_003970355.1 Flavobacterium bomense
TAATCCATCATAAAAAGGTTTGTTTTTAAGATTTTCGTTGGTGATGAAATCATTTTTTCCTTCGGCTAATGTTATAAAATTGGCTACAGTAATGGGCGTTTTATCATAAAATAATTGCGTAATTATGGTTCCTTTGTTGGTTTCGATTTGGGCATATAAACCGTCAGGAAGGTTGTTTTTTTCCTCTTTACAAGAGTATAAGGAGGCTGCAGTTAGGACTGCTAATAGGAATAGAATGCTTTTTTTCATTGGGAATGTTTATTGGTTAATGTGTCTTTATTAGTGTTTATGATTTTTGTTTGAATGGTGGGTTCTTCACCTGGAACTTGATTTAACGCATCGGTTTTCCTAAGCAGAATTTCTTTTTTGAAAGCGGCTTCTGAAATGAAATTGTGCAACGTCACAGTGCAAAGCAAAGGTTGATTGGGGCCAATTTTCTTTTCGTCACCGTGATAACCATAGGCAATGTGAGAAGGAAAAAGGAAAATTACTTTCTCTTTTTTGCGCATCAGTTTGATGCCTTCACGCAAACCAGTCATTATGTTTTGCTTATCGATGGCATAAGTTTGAGGTCGTAATTCCAATTCCGAATAGATGATTTTCCCCTTCAAATCTTTTATTTCATAGTTAAAAAAGGCTACGTCTCCTTTTTTTGGAGTTAAAGTGTCTAATGTATTTTGAATAACATAAGTGTACCAATAGCCATTGGTAGAAGCAATAAATTTTACTTTTGGGTTCCTTTTTATTACGGAATCGATTTGATCTTCTTCTGTAGAAACGAGCTTTTTGTTTCGTTCAGCCGATTTTTTCATAAAAGTTCCCGATGCTTGTGAAACAGGTCTGCGGGCTTCCTGATTTTGTTTGCAACCGGAAACCAAAAGAGTCACCAAGAAAGCTAATAGAAATATTTTACTGTTGTTCATAATGCGTTATATTTTTAGTTTACTAACTAAATCTTCAAACTTTTTAACGGTTTCTTCCATCGATACTTCTGATTTTCCTCCTGCTGCATTGCGATGACCTCCGCCGTTGAAGTGCGCTCTGGCAAAAAGATTCACATCAAAATCACCTTGCGAACGAAGTGAAATTTTGATGATTTTCTCGTCAGCATTTTCAATAAAAATAGCGGTAAACACAATTCCTTTGATACTCAAACCATAATTTACGATGCCTTCGGTATCTCCTTTGATGTGGTTGAAATGGTCTAATTCATCTTGGGTAAGCGTGGTA
>NZ_RYDJ01000166.1:0-1226 GCF_003970355.1 Flavobacterium bomense
AAACATTCGTTTTTATAATGACTACTTTTTTGGAAAAATAAAAAGAAAAAAATACCGAAGACAAAGACGCAACAATAATTGTTGGTACAATGGCATCTATACTATAAAAATAATATAAGGGAATGGAAAACAACAGTCCAAATAAATTTCCATAAAAATTGGCTTTGGCCAAAAAACGCATCTTTCGCAAGCCTTGCAAAACCACTAATTGTCCAGTCGAAAGCTGTTTGAAAAGCAAAGTGATGGATAGGAAAATAAAAGAAAATGAATGTTCTGAATTTCCAAAAGTAAGTTGACTCAACCAAGGCGAAAGAAATATAGTCGCACAAACTCCTAAAAGTCCTGTTACTAACGCCAACTTTTTAATAATGGACACATTACCAGCAACACTATTCAAATCTTCGTTTTTGAAACTACTCGAAATATGTTTTACCGCACTAGTCTCAATTCCTAATCCCGTAATTCCGCTAATAATATTTAGTGTGGAATTTAATAATGCAACAATTCCCATTCCAGCGGGTCCAATGAATATAGCAATACATTTAGTCCTAATGATTGAAATGATAATAGTAAAAAACTGAACACCACCAAAAAGAGAGGTGGTTTTTAAAATTTGCAAATAGGAAGATTTACTGTCAGACACTATTTAATACTGATTTAAAATTGAAACAACAAAATCAACTTCCTCCTTTGCCAATACAGGACTTATGGGCAAACTCAGAACTTCATTATGGATTTTTTCAGTAATGGGAAAAGACAAATGATTCCAAGCCTTAAAAGCTTTTTGCTTATGTGGCGGAATCGGGTAATGAATCATCGTTTGAATTCCGTTTTCTAGTAAATAGTGTTGCAAATCCTCTCTGTTTTCAGTTCGAATGATAAACAAATGAAAAACGTGATTTCCGGACAAATTCCAAAATGGTAAAGTAATTTTATTGTTTTTTATTTCAGAAATATAGCGTTTCGCAATGATTCTACGAACATTATTTTCAGCATCTAAATGAGGTAATTTGACATTCAAGAAAGCCGCTTGCAACTCATCTAATCTTGAATTTATGCCAATATATTAATTATGATATTTTGTCTCAGAGCCATAATTACGTAAAGATTGTATGACTTTTGCCAATGTATCATCATTTGTGGTAACTGCTCCTCCGTCTCCCAAAGCTCCCAAGTTTTTCCCAGGATAAAAGCTAAAAGCAGCTGCATTAGATAAATTTCCAGAT
>NZ_RYDJ01000167.1:0-534 GCF_003970355.1 Flavobacterium bomense
AAAAAAAGTTATTCCTCCATTTTATCCGTATTGTTTATCCTTGGATTCCTTGGATTTACATTCTTCGCGATGATGCCCCAATGGACATCCGATGACGATGCTCCACTTGCTGAGTTTTCGACCAAAAGAGCTTTAGAACAAGTGAAAAACATTTCGCAAAAACCACATTTTGTGGGTTCCGAAAATCACGAGGTCGTGGCTAATTATTTGGTAGAAGAACTCCAAAATATGGGGTTAGAAACTTCCATTCAAGAAGGTTATTCTTTTTCAGATTGGGGAACATTGACCAAATGCAAAAACATCTTGTCTCGAATTAAGGGAACAAATAGCAACAAAGCCTTGCTCCTGCTTTCGCATTATGACAGCGCGCCACATTCCTATTCAAAAGGAGCTAGCGATGCAGGTTCTGGCGTGGCAACGATTCTCGAAAGTGTTCGTGCTTTTACTTACAACAAAAAACAACACCAGAACGACATTATTATTCTGTTTACAGATGCCGAAGAATTGGGTTTGAATGGTGCGGCGCTTTTTGTA
>NZ_RYDJ01000167.1:544-1221 GCF_003970355.1 Flavobacterium bomense
AAGTGGGTTTGGTCTTGAATTTTGAAGCACGAGGTTCTTCGGGACCAAGTTATATGTTGATGGAAACCAATGCTGGAAATGCTGGATTGGTCAACCAATTCTCGGCCGCCAATGCCAAATATTCGGTTTCGAATTCCTTGATGTACAGCATTTATAAAATGTTGCCCAACGACACCGATTTAACTATTTTTAGAGAACAAGGCAATATTCAAGGCTACAATTTTGCCTTTATAGACGGACATTACAATTACCACACGGCTCAGGACGATGTTAATCATTTGAGTAAGAAAACCTTGGCACATCAAGGAAAATATTTGATGCCGCTGTTGGATTATTTTTCGAATGCTGATTTAAATACGACACAAACCACTGAAGATGATGTCTATTTTTCGATTCCATTTAGCTTCATAAGCTACCCGTTTAGTTGGGTTTTACCAATGGTAATCATCGCTTTTGGGCTTTTGCTGATTTTACTATTTTTCGGAATTGCCAAAAGAATTTTATTCCTCAATGAAATCGCAAAGGGATTTATTCCGTTTTTGGGTTCGTTAATCGTTTCGGGATTAATCACGTTTTTGGGATGGAAATTATTATTGATGATTTACCCACAATACAACGGTTTGCTCAACGGATTTACCTATAATGGACATGCTTACATAGCTGCTTTCGTACTGCTG
>NZ_RYDJ01000168.1:0-1220 GCF_003970355.1 Flavobacterium bomense
ATGCGCAATTTTTTGGAATTTAAGATTGCAACTTTCATTGACACCTGAATTTTCTCCGTTTTGATTGTTGCACAAAATGTATGGCGCATAGGCAATTGCCATTGGTAAAGTACCACATCCTTCGGGACCTACAAATAACTGAGCGTGGGGAATTCTACCTAAATTAGCACTTCTTGTCAAATGATTTTTGATGTGTTCCTGCCCTAAAATTTCTGAAAACTGCATAAGGCAAATATAGAATAAAAAGTCTCAAAACTGCAAAGGTTTCTTGTGATGAAATCAGAGTAAATCTTTTTATTTTTGATTCAATTTTTGCAGCAGAGATATTTAGTATCTAGTTTAATCAGACCTCGTCTTGGTTGATCTATATCAAAAGTAATGAAAATGACAATGCAGATTAGAAAACAAAAACCAGTTATAAATTTGGTGTTTATTATTTTTCTCTAAACCCAAATTATAGCCAATTAAAAAAGAAATTATTATCAAAAAAGCAAACAATTAATAAAAATAGTTTTGGGAACTTTAGAATTCAAAACCATATTCGATTTCGAGGCACTATCAAACACCTCGTTCAAAGCTGGCAGCATCATAATCGACTGAATAAAGTAATCTTTTTTCTTTTGCATAAAAGTAACTCAACTCCATAATTTGTAGCTTTTAGCAGCCGATTGTTTCAATGAGGCAGTCAGTTTTACTTCGTCATTCTCTAAAATATAATAGTTTTTTCGAGAATTTAAATACGCATTAAAGTCCTTTTTGAATTCGTTTTTTTAAGGCCTATTTTGTAGCCTATCTAAATCGCGGTAAGCATTGAAAAAAAACAAAATAATTGCTATATATATATATACATATATATATATGGCTTCTAACTCATTTAAAAAAGGAGTGTGTCATAGTTTGTTTTTAAGTTTCTAAATCAAGGATTGATTCTAAATTCAGAATTAATAAAAGTATTGATATTTTAATTGATATTCAAAAACGGAACAATTATTTAATTTTACAACGTTTTCGCTAATGTGTTACGCTAATTTTTAAACTATTCTTATTTTTAAGTTCCTGAAAAGTTATATATTTGTTTTTCTTTCAAAATAATTAAATAATACTAAAAATAATATCTAATGAAAACTATTAACGATTTCGATTTCAAAAATAAAAAAGCCATAATCCGTGTTGATTTTAACGTTCCTTTAGACGAAAATTTTAATGTAACTGATGCTACT
>NZ_RYDJ01000169.1:0-1219 GCF_003970355.1 Flavobacterium bomense
TTTTGACAAAAATGTCAAAAAAGTGACAGCAACACTTGGGTGGGAGCAAGAATATTTCTTGGTCGACAGTGCATTAGCTAATTCTCGTCCCGATATTTTAATGACGGGAAGAACTTTGTTAGGTCACACCTCTGCCAAAGGGCAGCAATTAGACGATCATTATTTTGGGTCGATTCCAACTCGTGCTTTGACTTATATGCGAGATTTAGAGCAAGAATGTATGTTGCTCGGAATTCCAGTGAAAACGCGTCATAACGAAGTGGCTCCCAATCAATTTGAGTTGGCTCCTATTTTTGAAGAAACGAACCTTGCTGTCGATCACAATTGTTTGTTGATGGATGTAATGCAAAAAGTGGGTGAACGTCATCATTTGAAAGTTTTATTACACGAAAAACCATTCAAAGGGGTTAACGGTTCAGGGAAACACAACAACTGGTCATTAGCTACAGATACCGGCGTTAACTTATTGGGTCCTAGTAAAACACCGATGAGCAATTTGCAGTTTTTAGCTTTCTTTATCAATACCATCAAAGCGGTAAATGATTATGAAACGTTGTTGCGAGCTGCCATTGCAACCGCCAGTAACGATCATAGATTAGGTGCTAATGAAGCGCCACCAGCTATTATTTCAGTCTTTATTGGTGAACAATTGACCAAAGTATTAGCGGAATTAGAAGGTGTAACCGACGGTAAATTATCACCTGAAGAAAAAACCGATTTAAAGCTGAATGTAGTTGGAAAAATCCCAGAAGTAATTTTGGATAATACCGACAGAAATAGAACTTCGCCATTTGCTTTTACCGGAAATAAATTCGAGTTCAGAGCAGTAGGTTCTTCGGCAAACTGTTCAAATGCAATGACGACTTTGAATACTATCGTTGCCAAACAATTGAAGGATTTCAAAATTGAAGTCGATGCCTTGATTGAAAACAAAGGGTTGAAAAAAGACGAAGCAATTTTTAATGTTTTGAGAGAATACATCAAAGTTTCTAAAAAAATCCTTTTCGAAGGAGATGGTTATAGCGATGCATGGGAAAAAGAAGCTGCCAAAAGAGGTTTGAGTAATTTCAAAACCACTCCAGAGGCCTTGAAAGCTAGAGTTTCTAAACAAGCTTTGGATTTATTTTCAGAAATGGGAATCTTGAATCATATAGAAATGGAAGCGCGTTATGAAATTGAATTGGAGGAATACACCAAGAAAATTCAAATCGAAGGCAGA
>NZ_RYDJ01000016.1:0-90278 GCF_003970355.1 Flavobacterium bomense
ATAGGGTGGTCAGTTTACTCCGGAACTGGTGGTCAATTTGCACTGGAATTGGGTGGTCAATTTGACCGGTTTTTCCACCAAAGGGACCTAAAACACGAAAAAAACCAAGCAGAAAACACTCCAAAAAAAAAGAGGCTCGCTTGCCTCTTGTAATTCTCTCTAAAATTTTTACGATAACTCCATAGTGTTGACGGCAGGTACTCGGTTCCGTTCAACCGGAGTTTCATTGTTCGTGCTGCGCACGCAACGAAACTCTAGCTGTTGGCGGTAGTGGCTTTATTTAATCCTATTTCTGTATAATTCGATTAGCTTTTCTCTTTCTTCAATTCTTTCCGTTTTCATAATATTTATAAAAGTTATCATTTTTTCTAAATCAACTTTTATATAACTGAGATTCAGATTTATTTTTTGAGCTCCAATTTTTTGATTTAAATTGTTTGCCCATTTATATATTTTCTTTTTCATTACAAATCTTTCATCAGTTTTTATAGAAATAAAGACTTGCTTATGAATTTCAATATCATATGCGTTTTGTATGAATTCCCATTTTATTAATTCTTGATTTATACTTCTGTCCCAAATTCCAACTTCAGTGATAATTATTTGAACTCTTCTGTCAAGAATATTAAAAACACTAATCAAAAAACCAATTCCAAAAAAGCATACGCAGAACCAAAAAATAAATTTGGTTTCTTTTTCGTTTACTATGAACCAAATACTCGGAATAACAAAAAGAGAAGACAAAAGCAATAATCTTAGCGATTTGATAGGGTTTTTGTAAAGTCTAATTTCTTTCATTTAAGTTTTTCGTTTTGCCATTACCGCCAACGTTATGCCACTTTGAGATGGCTGGAAATTCGCAACCTTTCAGTTTTTGGCTTAACAAAAACTTGATACGAAACGGTAATTCCACTAAATCACACACTATATCAAAACAGCGGTTGGGCGATGTATTTATTTTTCATTTAGAATTCCGTTCACATATTCAATCCATTTATATTTTGGGATACTTTCGTCAATATAATAATCAGGTTGAATACCTTTGCTGTCAATTGTCATATTCGGAATTCTGAAACTTTTCGACAAACAGTATCCTAATTCAAATTCATTACAAGGAGATTTTACAAAATTCATATTTGAAATGTCTAATGCTCCAAATGTTGTTGTACCAAATAATTTCACTTTTTTAGATTGTTTTGCGGCTAATAAAAATTGTTCGGCAGTACTTCCGTTACCTTTGTTAATTATTATTCCAACATTTTTTGGATATGGATAAATTTGATCAAATTTATTAATACTAACTGTTGTTGAATCTAAATTAACAAATTGTCCTAATTGCTTTTCTAATTTATCATAACTTTCTTTTAACCATTTTTTAGCTTCTTCATCGAAACCGAATTCGGGTTTGTTGACAAAGTCCAACATTCTTTGATTGTTTAGTTTAGTCGACAGCAATTCTACACCGACTTCTCTTATTGGATTTGTATATAAAAAGGGTAATATTTCTTTATAACTTATATCATCACCACCACCATTATTGCGCAAATCAATTATTAAATTTTCAGTTTTTAATATTTTTTCTTTGTTTATAGCTATAACACTGTCAATTATTTTTCTTTGTGAGCCATCGAAAGATGGAATTCTGAAAATTAAAGTTGTTTTATTTAATTCTTCAATAAAAGGTTTGTCAATCGACATCAGAGTAAGATATTGTTCAATATCTTTTTCGGTTTCATATTTTGGATTTAATCTTTTTAGTGTAAAATTCCCAAGTTGCAGATAATTTATCCCCAAAAGATTTGGGCTTGTAAAATCTTCTGGATTTTTGTCTCTTAAATAAAATGTTCCGTTCTTGTCGTTAAGCCTGATTTTTATTTGCCCTTTTTTCCAAGATTCATTCCCAGATTCTATGATGAAACCTAAATAAGAATCTCCAATTTTTTTGATACCAATCTTGTACAGGCTAGTTTCCCATATTCCTTCAAAATCGGTTTCTTTTTTTGAAGTCAAATATTTTTCAAACTCTTGAACATCTACGTTTAAAGTTTCCCAATTTTCATTTTTTGTTTCTTTTATGCT
This sequence comes from Flavobacterium bomense, assembly GCF_003970355.1. Classification (NCBI taxonomy): domain Bacteria; kingdom Pseudomonadati; phylum Bacteroidota; class Flavobacteriia; order Flavobacteriales; family Flavobacteriaceae; genus Flavobacterium; species Flavobacterium bomense. Next base: position 2,080 of record NZ_RYDJ01000016.1, read on the forward strand.
TTTTTTAGAATTTATAGAATTATTATCTATTTTTTTAATTGCAAAATGGCCTTTACGAAAGAAAGCTAGCCATTCAGATAATACTTTTGTACAATCTTCTGTTTTCTTTATTGCTTTTATTTTCTGTAAAATAATTGTATTATTATTTTGATACGCTTCCTTTCCTTTCAGGTCGATTATATATTGAAAACCCGCATCATTTTCTTCAAAAGTTTTCTTCATCCATTCAAAATTTGTTTTGCAATTACAATTTTGAGCAATCGAGAGATTACAAATTAAAATTAACATTATTGATAAACTTAATGTTTTTCTCATAGTTTTTATTTATTTCAAAAGACGAAAATATCTTTTAGATGTAACACTTTTTATTTTTCCAGTTTTTTGAGCAATATATCGCCCAACGTTCCCGCGCTACAAGCAGTTTGGGACTAAATTAAGCCCATTTTTCGGATTTGCCAAATCTTCCAAATACCAAACCATTTTCAAATTAAGCCTAATACCCAAATTGCTTGTAGCGTGTGTTAGCAGCAGTTATTTAGACAATTCTACTTTTAGTTTCATAAATCCTTTCCAATTATTTCCAGCTTCGTGATAATTTAAAACTAAAGTAGAATCGATTGTTTCAGCGGAATACCATTGACCCGCATGATATGGAATTTGTTCTTCTAAACTTTTATTCAGAAGTTCATGCAAATAATCAGAAATAGCTTTTTTATGATTTTCATTCAAAGCAACTCTTTTTTTCTCGATAATTTTTCGGCTTGTTAAATTTTTGCAGTCAACGCTATCTTTTGTTATTTCAGCAAAAAGTTTTTTTTCTGCGCGAACAATTTTTATCTCTTCGTGATGTCCTCCCCATTCTCCACATTCATCATAATCTGCTGTCAGTTTCAAGTAACCTGTTCCAACAATATTTTCAAATTCGGCAACTTTGTCGGTGTTTTTGGTTTCTGGTTGATTTCGATTACAACTTAAAATTAAGAATGCAATTGCGAAATAATATGCTTTGTTCATACTTACGAAAATGTGGTTTATAATTGCTGCTAACGTTATGCCACTTTGAGATGGCTGGAAATTCGCAACCTTTCAGTTTTTGGCTTAACGAAAACTTGATGCGAAACGATAATTCCACTAAACTCCAGCTAGCTCAAAATGGCGGTTGGCGGTAGTGTTTATTAATCCGCTGTGTTTTCATTTCGGCTAATTATTCGGTTAAAAACAATACTCATTACAATTAATATTGGCAATGCTAACCAAGCAGTAAATACTAATTCTAGGCCGTTTTGTCCTCCACTTCCATAACATAATGTGTTACTATTCGAAAATAAACTTCCAATACTTGATTGAATACAAACATATTCGACTAAATTAAATATTGTCAATTTCGTTTTCAAAGTCTTTAATTTTTCGTCCGTAATATTTCTAATATATTTTATAAAAATAACAGGCGAAACAATTCCAAGTATTATTGTTGAAGTCCAAATTATTTTCCACGCTACTGTGCATTCTATTCCAACTGAACTTAATAACATTTGCGTTCCGACTAATCCCATTGCAGTAAAGCCAGGAATAAAAATTCCAATAATAGAGAATATAATTGTTGGTTTTAAAAAGTCAAAATTTATGTTTTTCAATTCTATTGTTGTTTATTATTTTTTTCGTTTTTTCGAGCAACATTACCGCCAACGTTCTCGCGCTACAAGCAGTTTGGGATTAAGAAAGCGTTATCTTTCGGATTTGCCAAATCTTCCAAATACAAACCAATTTTTCCTTTAAGCCAAATGCCCAAATTGCTTGTAGCGTGTGTTAGCGGTAGTGCTTTTATTCAGATTTATTTTTTAATGCAATAATCATTATAGTAAACCATATATTGCTGATATACTCTGTTGTGATAATCATTTAATTTTTCGCGCAATTGTTCATGTTGTTTGTCATTGATTTCATCAATTATTCTAATTAGAAAATCGGTAGCCAAGATTAGACTTCCAAATGCTGGAATTAGTCCTGCAAATCGGTTCGGATTTTCATTGTAGAAATATAATCCGTTATGGACTGGATTGTGACTTTTAGCAAGATGATATTTAGCTATTATTTCCCATCGACCATGCGTGACCTCTGAAGATCTTTTGTATAAAAAGTAATAAATATTTTCTTCTCCCCAGACCTCATTTGACATTTGCATGATATTTTTATCAAAAACATCTCCTTTTTCAGTGGCTACATCAATTTCTCTTTTGCCAGATTCCGCAATAGCGTCATCAATAATACTTTTTGCTTCTTTTTTTAATACATCGTTAGGCGCTTTTTGAAGAATTTGCTCGCCAAAAAAACGTTGCCTTCCAGTACTAAAATCCCTAAACCTCTTATGTAATTCTATATCTTGTTTTGTTAATAACCATGAACCAACAATAAAAGTTTCCAGAGTGACCCTGTAAACCATCTCTGCAATTTCTCCCTTATGAATTTTTACTAGGTCTATAGTATCAATTGTTAAGTTACCAATTCTAGCTATAAATCCCATATTAACTTCTGCTATATAAGGATTGTAATATTCTAAAAGATTGATTTGTTTTATTTCCGAAAACAGAGAAATGAATTCCTCATTCAATTCTTCTATTTTTAAATCCGCATAATCTTGTTCTTCAATCATAGTATCATCAGGTTTTGGCATTTTTGGCGAGAAGTAATAATTATGTAACCAAATATTTTCACAAAATTCCAAGTCTAAATTTTCTGAAAGACCTATTGATGGAGGAAATGCTGACATAACTTTCGAAACATTCAACTTATCAAGAATGGTCTCAATTGTTTCCCAACCAAATAAATGAAATGGGTCTGGATTACCAGCTTGCGTATATTGCATCATTATGTATTTACATAATATCGATGTGTCTAATCTGCCATGTAGGATTGATTTATAACCTAAAAAAATTTTCCTACGATCTGGCTCACATTCAATATTCACGTTTAAATTCAATAAGTCATTAAATAAATCATCGTAAAATAAAATTATTTGTTGAAATGCATCTTTGAAAGATGTTTTTAAAATTTCATCTAGGATGCTATTATCTTCTGTGATTATTTTTAATGTGTGAGTAAGATTAAAATGAAATTTGGGATTTAGATTAATTTTTTCATTTACGAAGTTTGCAATTTTATGAAAATCTTTCTTTACAACCTCATAATCATTGTCAATTAAAGCAATAGAAATATGTAAAAATTCAGGTAATCTATCTGACCATGAAAACGATTGTATCATGCCCGGATAGTTATCAAAAACTTTTTGAAAACTTGTTCTGGTTTGTCTAATCCTACTTTTCTTCTTTGCCATAATTTATATGTTTGCACAATTTTCTTAGCATTACCGCTAACGTTCTCGCGCTACACGCAGGCTGGGATTAAAAATGCGTAATCTTTCGGTTAAAAACTAATTTTTCAAATACAAAATCAGCTTCAAATTAAGCCAAATGCCCAGCTTGCTTGTAGCGTGTGTTAGCCGTACGTTGTTTTATTTTCTTCCGCTTTTCCGTCAGTTCTTTGTTTTAATAATTGTCTAATTGACGTTAAATGTCCAAACAATACGATAGGAACTATAAAAGTTGGCAACCAACTAAATGGAAAATTCAAAATCGCTATGTTCGGTTGTTCAAAAGCAAATTGTTGTATTGGAGAAGGTGCTGAAAACAAAGCATTCACAACAATATTTATTAAAAGCCCAAGACAAATAAAGTTCCAAATCAGTATTCCATTTCGATTAATTTTCAGTTTAGTCAAACCAAAATACGCAATGATTGGAGCTGTTATTCCTGCAATAATGTCAAAGTTCTGACCTTCAAAAGTCATAAGTTCTGGAATTGCTTTGTTCAGAAAAAGCCAAAACAAAACTATTTCAACTGGTATTCTCACAATGTTTAGATATGTCAAATTTTTGAGAGGCAAACTGTCAATAAATTGTCTGCCTTTTGGAGTTGCAAACAATAGAATAATTGTCAAAATAATTGGTAAAATCCCGATCAACATTATTTTTGGCGGAAAGGATTTGGTGTCAGTATTGTAAATATTTTCTAAAGTCAAAATAGCTTGAATAATCAACCAAATTGTTAGACCAATAAAAATTAGCGTTGCTTTTTTTCGTGTCAATTCAGAATTTGAGCTCCTAATTGTCCAAATAAATAGTAGCAAACTTGCAACTGTTGTCAGTCCAAAAATCAGCGAGATATATGTCGGTAAATTGTCAATCATTTTCTATTTATTCAATGTTTTCGAGGCACGCTGTACAATGACGGCTAACTTGTCTATACCCGCTACAAACTAGCGCTTATACACCCAAATATGGGTAGATTGGCGAAGGTTTGTTTCGTTTTACCTGTTTTCAAATATATAAATAAATTATTATAAATTATCAAAGCAACTTATATTGTTGAATCCCAAGACCCGACCTATCAGATATGTCGTCACTAAGGATAGCACGGTTTTGTAAACCGTGCCCACCAACGAATGCAGATAAAACAAGTCAGAAAAGCTATATCCTTAAAGCGGGATAGCTTTTTTACGTTTTAATGTCAGTTTTTTTTATGGCTTTGTTAGCGTTACTTCTTCGGCTACCTACCGACTAAGTGTTATAATTACCAATTGGAATGGGCACGGTTTGCAAAACCGCGCTATCTGTTAAGGGGAAAACTGAGTGTATTTCCGAGCCATCTGGTTTTATCTGATGGAACACGTATAATTTTGAACGCTTACAGTTTAATTCTCGTCTTAGAATTACGTTCGAGAATTGATAATAATCTGCTGAATTTGATTGAGAATCTAAAGCACCATCATTTACCATCAGACCAAAAGCCAGAAAAAGGAAAATAAGATATTTTAAATTCTTTGTCAATCTATTTAATTTTAATTATTGGTAAGTTGTACAACTGGTTTTGTTAGGATTTTATGGCTTGTACGACAAATTTATTGTTTTAATGAATGCTTTGCCGAGCTTTGCCAGCTGTTAACGGTAATTTATTCTTTTACACTTTTTAATCGCTGATCAAACATCATTTTTGAAGTGCTAAAGACCTTAATTTTTGATGAATCTGGATGAACAGGGTTTATTAAATAATTAAATTCTTTTGGTACGATACTACTAGGGACTTTTAAAATGGCAGCTTCATTGTAATTTACGAAATCATCACCGATGGTCTGAGTTATTAAAGATGGTGGTTTTGAATTCCAATCATTTGGTAAATCTTCCAGCTTTACTTCCTGTATAGTAATTCCATCAGGTACTTCAATTTCGACATAAAAACGATCATCGGGTAAATCCTCGCTTAAATCTAAATGAACAGAAACTTCCAATGTTGCCAGAGCTCTAGTTTCAGCAGTATAAACAATTCGAGTATTAAGACTATTCCACCGATAACCTTCAGAAATCGGCGCGCCTATTCCATTTAACGTAGTACTTAAATATTTTTCACGTTCAATTCTAAATACTATCATTACGCTAAATTTCCGAATTCTAAGCGATTCAAACTAAACTTAACCTCGTTAATCCCTGTTATTGTGTCAAGCATATTTTCAGGTGAACTTCCCCCAATGGACAAGTTAGGTTTCTTTAACCAGCGTTGAAATTTTTCTTCCTCGTTATTGAAAACTTCCAAGCCATAGTCAATTAACTCGTTAATTAGAATCACTAATTCACTATTTCTACTGTCCAAAAGTAAATGTTCGCTTTTTTTCTTATTATATGTAGTTTGTGGAATTCCAACTATTGCCAGAACTGACTTTATGGGATTATTAAGCCTTTTGCTAATTAATTCAATTGAATCATATGGAATGCCAGCTCTGATGATACTAACGCGCTCAAGTTTATTGCTCCATTTATATTCCTTGCCATCGGAAGTCAATAAAGATTTTTTAATATTTACAGCATTACCAGATGCTTTTTGGACACTTCTTTTAGTGTCGAACGGCTTTGTTCTACGTGTGACTTTCCCCATAATGCAACTTATTTACTGTAAACATACAATATTTTTGTTGTTTAAACGAAAAAATTTCGATATAATTATCACCAATTCTTCAAAATTTCAAAGCAATTTTATATTCATAAAAACCTCGGCCCGCGTGAAGGATGGCAGTGAAAATCCTTTTATGAAGCGAAGCGCAATAAAAGATTATAACGCACAGCCTGACCCGTAGTTTTTACGGAGGGACACGCCCAAATTATTTTCCTTTTTTAACCTCTGATTTTTTCAAATAACTGCCTAAAATTCAAAATGGTAAAATACTTGTTTGGGTTGCAAAAATTTTATAATTTTGCAGTCCAATTTTATTATGTAAATTAAAGAAGAAGATGGATATCAAAAGAGTAGCAATAGACGCTGTGACGGAAACAATTGTAATGACTGTTGTTCACATGGATTACAAAGGACAAGTTGCAAAAAGAATAAACGAAAAAATGCCTTTGGCAACGGTTAAAGGATTTAGAAAAGGAGCTGTGCCTAAAGATCTTGTTGAAAAACAATACGGTAAAGCAATCAAACAGGAAGAAGTTCAGAAAGTGGTAGATTTAGCTTTGGAGCGTTTCGTACAATCAGAAAGATTAAACCTTCTTGGAACGCCACTTGCTAAAGTAAACGAAGACTTTGACTGGAGTGCTGAAGAATTGGTTTTTGAATATGAAATAGGATTGGTTCCTAATTTCGAATTGGATCTTGAAGCTAAAAATGACATCGTTAAATATGTGGTTTCAGCGGATGATAAAATGATTGAAGGCCAGTTGGAAAGAATCCAAAAACAATTTGGAACTGCAATTCCTCAAGAAGTTGTTGCTGCAGATTCAGATGTAACTGGAACATTCACTAACGAAGAAAAAGGAATTAATAACGCGACCACTATTGCTGCTGATCTTTTTAAAGACAAAGCGACTTTTGATTTATTCATCGGTAAAAAAGCAGGAGATGTTGTGACTGTAAATACTAAAGGTTTATTTGAAGACGACCACCAATTGATGGACGTGATGAAAGTAAGTCATGATGACGTTCACGGATTAGAGGTTGAAGTGAACTTCACAATCGAAGCGATCAACACGGCTGAATTAGCAGAATTGAACCAAGAATTGTTCGACAAATTGTTTGGTGCTGGAACTGTTTCTTCACTTGAAGAATTGAAAGCGAAAATCAAAGAAGATGCCGAAACTCAATTTGCACAACAAGCGGATCAAAAATTATTAGGGGATGTTACGGAGTTTTTGATCGAAAGCACCAAATTTGATTTACCTTCTGAATTCCTTAAAAAATGGTTGCAAACTGTAGGGGAGAAAAAATTATCTCCTGAGGAGGCTGAAGTTGAATATGCACGTTCTGAAAAAGGATTGCGTTTTCAATTGATCGAAGGTAGAGCTATGGCTCAATCTGACATCAAAATCACTTTTGAAGACTTGAAAACATTCACTACAAAAAACATCCGTCAGCAAATGGCACAATTCGGACAAACAAATCCTACTGACGAAGAAGTTCAAGGAATTGTAGCAAGAGTTTTGTCAAACCAAGACGAAGTGAAAAGACTTTCGGACCAAGTTGTTGCTGATAAATTATTGGAATTATTCAAAGAAAAAGCAAATCCTACCACTAAAGAAGTAACGTATGACGAATTTATTGCAGCGTCTTACGGAGAATAAATTTTAGTCGTAAAGTCAAATGTCATAAAGTCAAAAGTTGAAAAGACGGAAACAATTTCGTTAGTTGTTTCAAATTTTAAGATTCTATTACAAATATAAAACAATAAAAAATAGTTATATTTGAGCGTCAGAAAAAATATTTTTTGACGCTCTTTTGTTTCAATTAGTTGCGGGAGCCAATCCAGCTGTACGTTACAAGTTTTTTCTTCCGTTTTAGTTTTTTAAATTCCTGCAAGAGCTTCTTTCAGTCGCTTTGCAAGAATAAAAAAACTTAAAAACGGAATTCAAAAAGCTTTTTACTCCCATCTGGGCTACAAATAAGACATATTGACATCATTTGTAAATAGGTATGACCTTTGCATTAAAAGAAATAGACAAGATATAACGTAAAACTTAGAACAAAAAAATATGAACTACGGTAAAGAATTTAAAAAATTTGCTACAAAGGACCACGGCGTAAACTCTATGTATTACGATAAAATTGTAGGCGCAATGACTCCTAAAAACATGACTCCCTATATCATTGAAGAACGTCAGTTGAATATTTCACAATTAGACGTTTTCTCCAGATTGATGATGGACAGAATTATATTCCTTGGAACAGGAATAGACGACCAAATTGCAAACATCGTTCAAGCACAATTGTTATTCCTTGAAAGTGCCGATGCTTCTAAAGATATTCAAATTTATTTGAACTCTCCAGGAGGAAGCGTTTACGCAGGATTAGGAATTTATGACACGATGCAATACATTAAACCAGATGTAGCAACCATATGTACCGGAATGGCAGCTTCCATGGGAGCAGTGCTTTTATGCGCCGGTGCAGCAGGAAAACGTTCGGCATTGCCACATTCAAGAGTAATGATTCACCAACCATCAGGTGGAGCGCAAGGAGTAGCAACGGATATGGAAATCAACTTACGTGAAATGTTGAAACTTAAAGATGAGTTGTATAAAATTATCTCTCACCACTCCGGACAAACTTTCGATAAGGTTCATACGGATAGCGAACGTGATTATTGGATGATCGCCGAAGAAGCAAAAGCATACGGAATGATTGATGAAGTTTTAATAAGAGGATAAAAATATAGTCGAAAGTCTAAGGTCGAAAGTCTAAAGCAATGCTAGGAACTTTCGACTTTACGACTTTTGACTTTAGACTTAAAAGAATGGCAAAAGTAGTATTAGAGTGTTCGTTTTGTGGAAGAAAGAAGCCAGAAACCCAATTATTGATTGCTGGGATCAATGCACATATCTGTGATAAATGTATTGAACAAGCGCACGGGATTGTTCTTGAAGAAATAAAATCTAGTGGAAGTTCAAAGCTGGTTGGAGATTTGATTTTAAAGAAACCAAAAGAAATCAGAGCGTTCTTGGATCAATATGTGATTGGACAAGATCAAACTAAAAAGGTGATGTCGGTTGCGGTTTACAATCACTACAAACGTTTGATGCAACAGCAATTAGACGATGAGGTTGAGATTGAAAAAAGTAACATCATCATGGTGGGACAAACAGGAACAGGAAAAACATTGGTGGCTAAAACCATTGCAAAAATGTTGGATGTGCCTTTAGCGATTGTTGATGCGACAGTTCTTACTGAAGCAGGTTATGTTGGGGAAGATGTTGAAAGTATCTTGACACGTCTTTTGCAAGCTGCTGATTATGATGTGGCCAAAGCAGAACGCGGCATTGTATTCATTGACGAAATAGATAAAATTGCACGTAAAAGTGACAATCCTTCTATTACGCGAGATGTTTCCGGTGAAGGGGTGCAACAAGCATTATTGAAATTGTTGGAAGGAACGGTTGTGAATGTACCACCAAAAGGAGGACGTAAGCACCCGGACCAAAAATTTGTGGAGGTAAATACACAAAACATTTTGTTTATTGCCGGTGGTGCTTTTGATGGAATCGAAAGAATAATTTCGAAACGATTGAACCGTCAAGCGGTGGGTTATTCTACTTCAAAAAATGTGGACAATATTGACAAAGACAATTTGTTGCAATACATTATTCCAAAGGATATCAAAGATTTTGGTTTGATTCCAGAGATTATTGGTCGTTTGCCAGTTTTGACACACATGGACCCTTTAGATAGAGAAACCTTGCGTGCAATTTTGACACAACCTAAAAATGCGTTAATCAAACAATACGAGAAGTTGTTTTTGATGGATGATGTTGAATTCACGATTACCAATGAAGCACTGGATTTTATTGTTGATAAAGCATTAGAATATAAATTAGGCGCTCGTGGATTGCGTTCGTTATGTGAAGCTATCTTGACCGATGCGATGTATGAATTGCCTAGTTCTGATGATAAAGTATTAGAAATTGACGTAACTTATGCTAAAGAAACGTTGAATAAAAATTTATTGAAGCGTTTGGAGATTGCATCGTAAAAAATGCATTTTTCTTAAAAATATAAACCTGTTCATTCATTTGAACAGGTTTTTTTATGGGGAAATTACACTATTTGTTATTGTTCAAAAAAAGGAACATTATTATTTTTTATCAACGTCAGATTGTCGATTTTTGTACATTCTAAATCAATTATATATAAGATGCAAAAAGACGAGATAGAGGTAATTTTATTAAAAGTTTCTGGACAAGATAAACCGGGAGTCACTGCTGGTTTAACATCCATCTTGGCTACTTATGATGCTATTATTTTAGATATTGGACAAGCGGATATTCATGATACGCTTTCTTTAGGTATTTTATTTGAAATAAAAGCGGGTTCTTCTTCTGGTCCAGTTTTAAAAGACTTGTTATTTAAAGCATACGAATTGGGTGTCAAAGTCAAGTTTATTCCTATATCCATTGCAGATTACGAAATTTGGGTCAAAGCGCAGCGCAAACAACGCTACACCATCAATGTTTTAGGAGAAACCTTAACGGCTGTACAATTGGCGGCAGTAACCAAAATACTATCCAACCAAAATTTGAATATTGATGCAATTAAAAGATTAACCGGCAGGGTATCTATTATTGATAAAGAAGAATTCCCTCGTTCGTGCATACAATTGTCGGTTACAGGAACGATTGTCGACAAAACGTTTATGACCGCCAGTTTTATGGAAATTTCCAGAACGTTAGATGTGGATATTTCTTTTCAAGAAGATAATATGTACCGAAGAAACCGCCGTTTGGTGTGTTTTGATATGGATTCGACGCTAATTCAAACCGAAGTAATTGATGAACTGGCAGAGTTAGCGGGTGTGGGAGAGCAAGTTAGAGCAATCACAGAAGCAGCCATGAATGGTGAAATCGATTTTAGCGAAAGCTTCAAGCAACGCATGGCCTTGCTTGAAGGCTTGAGTGAAGAGGTACTGCAAACAGTTGCTGAGAATCTGCCTATTACTAAAGGAGCACATCGCTTGATGAAGGCCTTGAAATATTACGGTTATAAAACCGCTATATTGTCCGGAGGTTTTACGTTTTTTGGGAAGTACCTGCAAAAAGAATTAGGTATTGATTATGTTCATGCGAATGAATTGGAAATTAAAGACGGAAAATTGACAGGTAACTATTTAGGTGAAATTGTGGATGGTAAAAAGAAAGCGGAATACCTTCAGGCGATTGCTGATAAGGAAGGCATTCATATCAACCAAACTATTGCAGTTGGTGATGGTGCCAATGATTTGCCTATGTTGAATTTGGCAGGTTTAGGAATTGCTTTTCATGCTAAACCTACGGTAAAAGAAAAAGCAGAAAGTTCTATTTCCAGCTTGGGTCTCGACGGTGTTTTGTACCTGTTAGGCTATCACGACAGGCATATTGATATGATGGAGGAGTAAAATACTGCAGTAATTATAAAAAAAGGCTATCTATAAAGTGATTTTTGGATAGCTTTTTTTATGCTTTAACGGCAAACACTTTTTCAGGTTTTTCTGTTGTTTGTTTTTCGGGAGATTTACAAATTCCTCTGGCGCCACAACGCATTCTATGTGGTCCGCAGGAACTCAAGAAAATTCCTGTCAACAGGATATAAAGAATTTTTTTCATCTCATCATTTTTATACGCTTTGAAACTGCATGCTTTTCAGTTGTTCTAAATAATCTCTTTGGTTAGAAAGTCTTGGAATTTTGTGTTGTCCACCTAGTTTGTCACGATCTTTTAGCCAGTCGTAAAATAAATTTTTTCGTGCTACATTGATCACAAGCGGATTCAAAGTCATATTGTTATAGCGTTTGGCTTCGTAATCTGAATTTAAGGATTGTATAGATTCATCTAGTGCTTTCTGGAATTGTGATACATCAGCAGGAGGGTTTTTAAATTCAATCATCCATTCGTGAGCACCTTTTTCTTTGCCTTCCATAAATATAGGCGCAACGGTGTAATCAACCACTTCCGTCTGGGTTAGTTTGCACGCTTTGGCAATAGCCTGATCTGTGTTTTCAACCATCAATTCTTCACCAAAAACATTAATGTGATGCTTGGTTCTTCCCGTTACCCGAATTCGGTATGGATTCAATGAGGTGAAACGAACAGTATCACCAATCAAATAGCGCCACAAACCAGAATTGGTGGTAATGACCAAAGCATAATTTTTGAACAATTCCACATCTGCTAATCGAATAACTTTTTGATCTGGTGTGCCAAAAGTATCCATTGGGATGAATTCATAGAAAATTCCGTAATCCAACATCAATAATAAATCACTGGAATTATTTAAATCCTGAATGGCAAAAAAACCTTCGGAAGCATTGTATATTTCGTAATATTTAAACTCTTTTTTCGGCAGTATTTTTTGGTATTGTTCCCGGTACGGCTCAAAATTTACACCACCGTGAAAGTAAACTTCCAAATTTGGCCAAATTTCAAATAGATTTCCTTTTCCGGTTTCTTCGAGCATTTTATTCATTAAAACCAGCATCCAGGAAGGAACTCCGGCAAAACTGGTTACATTTTCGTTTTTTGTTTCGTTTATAATAGCAGCAATTTTAGTTTCCCATTCGCTCATCAAGGAAATTTTGTTGCTCGGGGTACTGCTATATTCAGCCCAAATAGGCATGTTTTCGATTAATATCGCAGATAAATCTCCAAAGAACGTATTGTTGTCTTCATAGATTTGAGAGCTTCCGCCAAGACGCAGGCTTTTTCCAAGAAACAGTTCTGAATCTTCATTATTATTCAAATACAAGCACAACAAATCCTTAGTGCCTTTATAATGACATCCTTCCAGGGCTTCGTTGCTTACGGGTATGAATTTGCTTTTGGCATTTGTGGTTCCACTGGATTTGGCAAACCATTTTATGGGAGTTTCCCAAAAAACATTCTGCTCACATTTACGGGTTCTTTCAATCAATGGTTGTAATTCTTCGTAAGTAGAGATCGGAATTCTATCGGCAAAAGTGGCATAGGAATGAATCGAAGCATAATCATATTGTTTGCCTAAAACAGTATTTTTAGATGACTGAATTAAATTCATGAGCAATTCTTCCTGAACCTCGTTTGGATATTTCAAGAAAAGTTCGATCTGATGGATTCTTTGTTTGAGAACCCAAGAGGCAAACGAATTGATTATGGTTAGTGGCATTTTTAAATTATGAATTATGAATTATGAGTTATAACTTTACCAAAAATAACAAAATTTGTTTAACTAGATGTGTTAAACGGGAAACTTTAATCACAATGACATACGAAGGTGTACTTACAAAAATGCAAACTGAATTTGGAAATCCAATTCAATATTACTTGGTTTTTGAGAATAGTTTTTTAAACGTGAATCAGTTGTTGAATAAAGAACTGGAAATCAATTTTGTGGGATATCAATGTTTGAATTGTGGCAAGAAGAAAAAAATATTCCGTCAGGGATTTTGTTATGATTGTTTCTATTCCAGTGCAGCTGTTGGCGATTGGATTATGAAACCGGAATTAAGCACCGCCCATCTTGGAATTCAGGATCGGGATTTAGCGTATGAAGAAAAAGTACAATTGCAACCGCATATTGTGTATCTGGCTTTGTCCAGCGAAGTCAAAGTAGGTGTTACCCGCAAGTCGCAAGTGCCAACCCGATGGATTGATCAGGGCGCAACCCAAGCCATTTCTATTGTAGAAGTCCCTAATAGATACTTAGCAGGAATTACGGAGGTAGCATTGAAAAAACATTATGCCGATAAAACCAATTGGAGAAAAATGCTGACTAACAATGTGGAGCAAATTGACTTAATCGCAGAACGATTGAAGGTTGAGAATCTTATTCCAACCGAAGTTCAGGAATATTTTTATTCGCAAAAAAACGATTTGTATGAGATGCACTTCCCCGTTTTGCAGTATCCAAATAAGGTAAACAGTTTGAGCTTAGATAAAACACCACAGTTTCAGGGGAAGCTTACCGGAATAAAAGGGCAATATTTACTTTTTGAAGACGGAACCGTTTTTAATGTCCGTGGTTCCGAAGGGTATATGGTTACAATTGCGGTTTAAGTAATATAATTTTGGGCGTATCCTTTTTTAAAATAAAAATTTTAAAAAAAGGTCAGGCTGTCCGCTGTATCTTTTACTCCGCTGCGCTTCATAAAAGGATGCCGCTACCATCCTTTACGCACGTACAGCTACACGAAAACATCATGGAGACAAATCACAAACCCAATATTGCTAGCCAAGAAAAGAGGAATTTCATCACCTAAAATCCTCTTTATTATATTTTGTAAAGTTACTTTAGTTTACTTTTGTCGTATCTACTGCTTTACTTTTCTTATTAAAAAATCCGTTTAATAATGCTGCGGCCTTAGATTTTACTTCTTCCTTAGTTACCGGAATTTTAGGAGTGGCCGTTTTTGTCGTGTCTCCTGGCTTTTTGTTTTTATTGATGTAATCCGTCAAAGCAGACGTTCCTTGTTTTACCAGTCTGTCTTTTTGTTGGTTTACGAGTTGAGTGGTCAATTTAGCTACCGCACTGTTGATGTCCGTTGTGATTTTTGGATTTGTAAAATTACCCACCAATAGAGCATTTATCGGAAAGCTTTCTAATTTTGCCGCATCTGCAGCAGATAATTTTGCTATTAAAGCATTGGCCTCTGAACCTAAATATTTAGCGGGAACATCAAATTTTAAATTATAATTCATGCTTTGGTCAAAACCGTGCGTTCCTCCAATGGTTGCCTTGATGTCTTTGTACTTGATATCAAAAGGTTTTACATTTACTTTTCCATCTTTGAACGTAACTGCCGCTTTCAAATCATTTAAATTGATTTTACTGACGTCAATAAATTTCAAGTTAGCACCTAAAGCGGTCAGCAAAGTCGAATTAGTTGAGTTTACAGTCGTGGAAAGCAGTTGTCCTAGTAAATCTCCAGTAAGGGTTTTCAAGTCAGGAGTCAGTGCTGTTGCATCAAGATTCCCGTTCAATTTGATGCTTGAATTTAATTTCCCGTTGATGATTCCGGAAATTGGAGCAATTTTTTTCAACAGATCCAGTTGGTTGAAGGATTGCGCAATATCGACTTGATTTAATTTTAAATCCATATTAAAAACCGGTGTTTTTCCTTTTGTGGAAACAGCTCCATTCACCGCAATAGTTCCCCCAAAAATAGATGTTTTTACATTTTCTAAAGTCACTTTTTCATCTTTCACAATCAGTTTTCCCGAAACATCTTTCAGAGTCAGATTATCATATAGCACCGTAGTCGCTTTTGCGGTAAGCGTACAATTTAAGAAAGCAGGAATCTTCATGGCATCTGCTTTTTTAGTTGCCGTTTTAGTCGTTTCACCAGTTGTCATAAAATCGTCAATGGCCAATTGTTTAGAATTCATATAAAAGTTTCCTTTCAATTCTTGATTTCTAAATATAAATCCGTAAAAATTTTCTAATACCCCCGTTACACTAATGTCGCTTTTTCCGGTAGTCGCATTCAGTTCTTTCAAATTGACTTGACTAGGATTAAATTGGATCAAGGCATTGCTGATGTTCATGGTTTTGCCGTTTTCATCCGCATAATTAAAACCCGATACACTCATGGTTCCCGCATTTTTAATGTTTTCATATTGACTTTTCTCTACTGATTGCATATCAAATTTTGTAGTCACATCAGCCTTTAAAATCCCGGATAATGGCTTATCGAGTTTTATAGGATACGCTTTAGAAAGATTGGACAAATTGATAGTTCCTTTTAACATGGCATCAACTAGTGCGTTTTGAGTAATGTTTTTGATGTTGGCTTTGGCATTAAAAACATCTTGATCTATCTTGAAAGAAAGTTGGTCAATATTGACATACGTGTCATTTAAAATTCCGGTTTCATTGGTGATTTTTGTGTCAATAATGATGTTTTGAACCGTTTTTGGTAAGTCAGGGTATTTAAAGGAAGCATTATGGGAAGCGATTTCTATATTAAATTTTGGCACTGTTGTGTCAGAATACAAACCTTTTGCAAAACCTGCCACCGTAAAATCACCGGTTGTTTTTACGTTGTCTAAGCGTGAGGCATAGGCTGCAGGAATTATTCCCAAGAAATTTTTGAAGGAGGAAGTAGGTGTTTTAAATTTCAAATCATACTGCTGACCGGCTTCCACCATTTGAATAAATCCATCAAATTCCAGCGGCAATTGGTTGATTAACGCTTTATTTTCTTTGAAGGTGTATTTACTTTTTTCTAAATCGATTCCCAAAACTGCGTCCAGAGTCAAAGCAACATTTTTCATGTAATTGACTTGTTCCATATCCAGCGATATTTTTGCAGTAGATTTGGTTACCAAATCTAATTTTTGGGCTGCAAAATCTCCAGTTCCTTCGTGGTTCAAACTGTCGACAACCATTTTTATTTTTGAACTTTCGTCAAAATAACGAAACTTGAAATTTTCGATTTTATACTCTTGGATTTTTAAGGATAACGGACTGCTTGTTCCATCGGCTGCCGTTTTTTTCTCTTTCAATGCAATGTCATAATTCCCTAGTCCGTCTTTATTGAAAATGATATTTATTAATCCGTTTTTCGAAGTGATTCCGTCAATAACTATCGCTTCATTTTTGCCTTTAAAAAGTTCCTTAATAGACATTTTTAAATTCAATTCGCCCAGTGATAGCAATGTGTCGCCTTCAAAAGGAGCTTTGTTTATGATGACTAGTTTTTCCAGTGTTACATTTGCATTAGGAAAATTTTTGAATAAGCTTAAATCCGCTTCCGCAAAGGTGACTTTGGCATCTACTTTTTCATTGATGACTTGAGAAATTTTGGCTTCTATTTGGTCTTTAAACAGAAAAGGAGCTGCAAATAAAGTCAAGACGAGCAGGATAACGAGTATTCCGATGATTTTTAAAACTTTCTTTAGCATGATTTGAATGTCTTTAGATTTATATCTTTGGCAAAAATGGTGCCTTGTATTCCTTTACAAAAATAGTATTTTTAGGACAGTGTAACTTTTATGGTGTTTTTATAAACAATACTTTAACTATATTGTATGAAAAAATCCGTTTAAGCAAATGCAAAAACGGATTTAATAGCAGCTTTATCTTTTTCTTTAATGCATGTTAATTTCAAACGGCATTAAGGCTTGAACGCCTTTTTGCATTTGTATTTTTTTAATTTCCTGCATAATACGATAATTTTCTTCCCCTATTTCTTCTTTTATAAAATCTGCTTTCGATTTTGCAAAAGGAAGATTTGCTAAAAGATCATCAAAGTTTTTCTCGTATTCCGGATAATTTTGAGTGCTGTAATTTTTTGTTTTCCCCAAGGAAGCCGCTTTCGCAATAGCATCGTCTAATCCTCCAATTTTATCTACGAGTCCAATTTTCAAGGCTTCTGAACCTGTCCAAACTCTACCTTGCGCAATAGCATCTACTTGTGCAAATGTCATCTTGCGTCCTTCAGCCACATGGGTTACAAAAGTTTTGTAAATGTGTTCCACACCTTCCAGCGTAACTGCTTTGAAGTTTTCATCAATGGGAACAAAAGGACTGTAATTGGCGGAATTTTCATGTGTTTTAACCTGTTCCGTATATATTCCTATTTTAGTGGCTAATGGCGTAAAGTTTGGCAATATTCCAAAAACACCAATGGAACCAGTGATTGTGTTCGCTTCAGCAAATATAGTGTTTGCATTACACGCAATATAATACCCGCCTGAAGCCGCATAATTACCCATAGAAACGACTACGGGTTTTACTTTTTTAGTCAGTTCAATCTCTCTCCAGATCAAATCTGAGGTCAAAGCACTTCCGCCCGGACTGTCAATGCGAAGTACAATTGCCTTTACATTTTTGTTTTTTCGAGCTTCTTGTAACGAGCGACGCATTGAACCTTCACCAATCACATTGACATCTCCTTCTCCGCCCATAATTTCTCCTTGGGCATAAATAATGGCAATTTCATCCGTGCTGTCAGAACTTTGGGAAGTGGTAGCGATTTTCTGTGCATAATCAATTACAGATACTTTGTTGTATTCCTTATCTGTAGTTACATTCAGCACTTTTCGTATGGCATTATGGTACACATCTTCATAAGCAATGATATCTACTAATTTTTGGTTTTTTGCCATTTCCGGAGTTCTTGCAAGAAGTCCGTTGGCAATTTCATTTAATTTAGCCACAGAGATGTTTCTGCTTTTAGCAATGTCAGTGGTGATGGAGTTCCAAACAGAATTCAGTAAAGCTGTCGTTTGTTCTCTATTGGCATCACTCATTTTATTTTCTAAAAACGGCTCCACAGCACTTTTGTATTTTCCATGGCGGATTACTTCCATTTTTAGCCCTGATTTTTCCTGAAAGTCTTTAAAAAACATAAGTTCAGCAGAAAGTCCTTTGAAATCCATATCTCCCACAGGATTTATATAAATGGGACTGGCCACAGAATTTAAGTAATATTCTTTTTGCGAATAGGAGTTGGCGTAAGCCATGACGAATTTTCCTGATTTTTTAAAGTGTTCCAAAGCATCTCTCAAGGCCTTACTCTGAGCCATTCCTAGCGATGAAACATTGTTCAATATAGAAATTCCTTTGATATCATCATCCGTTTCAGCCGCTTCAACGGCATTGATAATATCAGATAAACCTACTTTTTTGTTTTCTGAAAAAATAGTCATCCACGGATCTTTGTATTTTCCGGCATAATCATTCTGTATGTCTTCTAAATTCAGTTCAATAACAGTATTATCTTTTATCGTAACGCCTTCAGATTCACCGCCAAAAATGGCTCCAACAAGGATTATTCCAAAAAAGAATAACATGAAGAAAACAAAAATACCTATAATAGTCGCTAATACATTTCCTAAAAATTTCATAATTATATTTTTTTTATAAGTCGTACAAAACATTGAAATGTTACAAGCCGTGGGGAAAATCCCAAGTTTGATTAGCAACACCGGATACAAATATATTGCTAATTCTAAAATTCTTTAGTTAATTTGCATCTAATTATGAAATCACAGCATCAGGTCATTTTATCGATAGGAAGTAATCAGGGGAATCGATTGGAAAATATCGAACATTGTTTACAAGTAATACATAAGGAAATAGGGACGGTAATCAAAGTTTCTAAATTATATGAAACTCCTGCTTGGGGTTTTGAAAGTGATGCTTTTTATAATTGTGCATTGGTTTTGCATACTTTTAATTCGGCTCATAAAGTGCTAACACAGATTTTAAAAGTGGAAAAACGATTGGGACGTTTGCGAACAAAGGCGCAGGGGTATCAATCACGAACAATTGATGTAGATATGATTGCTTTCGACTCGGAAGTTATTACTACTGAAAAACTCCAAATTCCACATCCCTTAATGCAGAACAGGAATTTTGTTTTGTTACCCGTGCAGGACTTAAATTTAGATTGGAAGCATCCCATTCTTCAAAAAAATATTTCGGAATTATTGGCTTTGTCTCCAGATGAAAGTGTTTGTACAGTCGTTCAGAATTTAGTGAATCCTTTGCAGAATGTTCCGTTGGAGCAATTTAATTATGTTGCTTTTGAAGGGAATATCGGAGCAGGAAAAACAACTTTGGCTACTAAAATTTCTGAGGATTTTAATGCAAAAACAGTATTGGAACGTTTTGCAGATAATCCTTTCTTACCTAAATTTTACAAAGATCAAAACCGGTATGCGTTTCCACTTGAAATGTCATTTCTTGCAGATAGATACCAGCAATTATCAGATGATTTAGCACAATTTGATTTGTTTAAAGACTTTCTGGTTGCCGATTATCATATCTTTAAATCGTTGATTTTTGCCAAAATAACATTGGCCGAGGACGAATACCGCCTGTATCGCAATCTTTTTGATATCATTTACAGAGAAATGCCAAAACCGGACTTGTATATTTATTTGTATCAAAATTCCGAAAGGCTGTTACAAAATATTAAGAAACGTGGCAGAAGCTACGAACAAAAAATCCCGGCTGAATATTTGGATAAAATCAACAGTGGTTATCTGGATTATATTAAATCTCAAACTGATTTGAATGTGTTGATCATAGATGTTTCGGACCGGGATTTTGTAAAAAATCAAGCAGATTATTTGTATATTTTAGATCAAATTCAACAAAAAATCAAGCAGTAGTGCCCACTATTTCGCGAAATAAGCAGGACTAGACGGATTATCTCTTTAAAGAAAAATGACCTCTTTTTTCAGGACTGTTTGCGTCAATTTTTAATACATACCAATAATCGTCAGCGGGTAAAAGATTTTTATTAAAAGTCCCGTCCCAAGAGGGTTTCGTTGAATTTAATTTGGTGATTAACTTTCCATACCGATCAAAGATGGTTACTTCTGCTTCAGGATAATTGACCAATCCTTTTATTTCCCATACATCATTGTGGGAATCATTGTTTGGTGTGAAAAATTTTGGAGTAATTAATACTATAAAAGCTTTACGGTCAATTCCGCATGAATTTACTTCTCTAACATAAGCAGTTTGCAAACCGCTCGCTACATTAAAAAACACATTTGAACTTTGATAATCAATTCCATCAACGGAATATTCAAAATAATTTTTTGGATTTTTCAAATAAATTACAACCGTGGTTTCATTGACGTCAATTCTATCGATGTCTGGAGCATCATGCGCTATAACAGTAATTTTTTTGGTACTGCTACAGTTGGCATTATTTGTTATGTCTACACTATAGACGCCTGGAGTAGTGACCACAATTGTCTTCGTAGTTTCGCCGGTTGACCATAAATACTTGAGGTCAGGAATTTGTGCGTCAAGGGTTAAACTGCCGGATTCACAAAGTATTAATTCTTCGTCCATAACTATTGGAGGATCGTAAATCATGATTTCAACAGCAATCCGTCTACCGTTCGAACATCCGTTATTTATGGCTTCTGCGTAATAGGTTGTGTTTTCTGAAACGGTAGTTGTAAACTGCATTCCGGTAGACACAAGGCTTCCTCCGGTTTGGGCTGAATACCAATTTATAGTGCTTCCGGGCGTGTTTGTAGTTGCTTCTAATGTGGTTGGGCCTGCACCGCATCTAGCCACGGGGGTATTGGTCGATGTTATAGTAGGAATTGTGTTTATGGTAGCAGTAACTGCCGTTCTGTTTGTGGGGCATTCAGCAGCAACGTAATAGGTTGTTGTTGCGTCTAAAAAAGAGGTTGTGTAAGCATTACCCGTGTGTAATAAGTTCCCATTGCTTGCCGTATCATACCAATTAACGGTTCCTGCAGTTGCTATTGCTTGTAATGTAACGGTTCCTGAGCCACATCTCGAGGCAGGAGTGATGCCTGAGATTTGAGAGGTGGTTATTGTGGTACTGGCTGAAATTTGAAGAATTGGGTCGTCAGGCATTCCGCCGTATTCTACAATATATCCTTTAGGTTGGTAATCCCCGCTTGCATCACCATTCAATTGCAAATCATTCCAGGAACCTGATATTCCAATACCTGGCGCAGTTATATGTGCATAGTGTTCAATGCCGTTGCTATTGTTTGGTTCGTTATTATTCCAAGCCGCAAAATTAGGACTTGTACCATTAACTCCTCCATTCCAAAAGGTTACTCTGTCAACAGCCGGTCCGGTAACCCATTTCCATACCCCTTCTGTTTCGGCGTCACTACCGCCAATCCATCCTGCTCCTTTAGCTTGTTCTCCTGCTAGTTGCGCTTCGTCAGCTGCGGTGATTGTCGCTAAATAGCCTTGAAGTCCAAAATAGGTACTGGCTTCAGCTGCTGCTTTTGCGGCTGTCCAACTAATACCTATGTTAGGGAAATATTGGTAATAATGGCCATTTCTAGGTAAATAATTGGCTGCTCCAAGGGTAATAGAAAAATCCCTTCTGCCTGATGGAGTTGTTGAGGAATTGCTAAAAACTACATCTTTGATAGCATTTACAAAGTCTGCGTACAGTACTTTTGTTTCAGCAATAGGACTCGATAATTTAAGTTTTCCTTCGGTAGGACTCCACTCTGAGCGGATATTCGGGTGTAGCGCGGGATTGGACAATTGGATTACATCCTGTCCATTTACATATCCCGTAGAAATTTGGATATAAACCGCCTCAGTTCCAATGTCGCTGGCATCAGACCCAGTTATAGTTACATCAGTTACTATTTTTAAGGGATTCCCTGGACAATAAATTTGATTTCCTGTTGCTTTAATTACAGGGGGATCAATTGCATAAGCTGTCTTTGTTATGAAAAGTGAAAGTGCTAGAATTATTTTAAAAAAAACAGTTATTTTCATTCTATAAAAGTACTAATTTTCTATTTTGGCCAATTCATTTTTTGAAATAAATCCCAAACCACAATGCCGGCACTTACGGAAATATTCAAAGAATGTTTGGTGCCTAGTTGTGGGATTTCGATGGAGCCATCGCATAATGCAACCGCTTCCTGTGAAACTCCGTAGACTTCGTTCCCAAAAACCAAAGCATATTTCACTCCTTTTTTAACTTTAAAATTTTGAAGAAAAACGGCACTTTGTACCTGTTCTATAGCTAGCGTGATAACGCCTTCTGTTTTTAATTTTTCGATAACTTCAAGAACATTATCCTGATGTTGCCAAGTTACTGTTTCAGTAGCACCAAGGGCTGTTTTATGGATTTCCTTGTGTGGTGGTGTGGCGGTGATACCACATAAAAATATTTTCTCGACTAAAAAGGCATCGGCAGTTCTAAAAACAGAGCCAATATTATGCAGGCTTCGAATGTCATCTAATACCAAAACAAGGGGTGTTTTTTCAGATTGCTTAAAACCCTCTACGGATTTTCGATCCAGTTCACTATTTTCGAGTTTTCTCATGTGTGTAAAGTATTCAAAAAAAAAGCTTCCGAAATGAATGGAAGCTTTTTAATGTATTCGTTAAAATTTTAGCTTTTTGCAGGTTGTGCTGCTAAAACGTTTCCTTTTATAGTCAATGTTTTATTAGGAACAGTTGCATTTGTTGTCAACGTAACGGTTTTTGTAAATGCCTGACCTGCTCTTGAAGTGTCATATTTTACTCCAATAACTCCTTTTGCACCCGGGGCGATTGGCTCTTTTGGATACGTTGGCACGGTGCAACCACATGAACCTTGAGCGTTAGTAATGATTAAGGGTTTGTTGCCGTTGTTAGTGAATACAAATTCACGACGGCCCTCAGCGTTGTGTGCTATAGTACCATAATCAATGGTTTCAGTTACAAAAACCATTCCTGCTCCATTTACTTTGGCAGGTGTGGAGCTAGTCGCTTTTATCTTTTTTGATGTTTCTTGTGCATTAGAAGTCGTTACTCCTAAAACCACTAGTAAAGCTAAGGCAATTATTTTTTTCATGTTTGTTTCAATTTAATAGAGTCACAAATCTAAAAAAAATAAATAAATTAGGCCTTAAATATTTCTTAAAAAAAAGGTTAATTTTTTAAGGAGGTTATTTATTTGCTTTTAAATCTATAAATTCGCTGATATTTTTTCATTTTTAAACACAAATACAATTGGCATCTAAAGATAAAGAAGTTAAAGAAACTCCGTTAATGAAACAGTACAACGAGATTAAAAGGAAGTATCCGGATGCGTGCTTGTTGTTTCGTGTTGGGGATTTTTATGAGACATTTGGGGAGGATGCTGTTCGTGCCTCTAAAATATTAGGAATTGTATTGACCAAGCGTGGAGCGGGCTCTGAAACCGAGACGGCTCTTGCCGGTTTTCCGCACCATTCCTTGAATACCTATTTGCCAAAATTAGTAAAAGCAGGACTTCGTGTAGCAATTTGTGATCAGCTCGAAGATCCAAAACTGACTAAAACCATTGTGAAACGCGGCGTGACTGAACTTGTAACTCCCGGTGTTTCCATGAATGATGAGGTTTTACAGTCTAAAACGAATAATTTTTTAGCAGCTGTTTTTTTTGCCAATAAATCCATAGGGATTTCATTTCTGGATGTGTCTACCGGTGAATTTTTGACGGCACAAGGCAATGCGGAATATATTGACAAACTCTTACAGAATTTTAATCCCAGCGAGGTTCTGATTCCAAAAAATAATAAAAATGATTTTCGAGAGATTTTCGGAGACGACTATCATAGTTTTTATCTGGAGGATTGGATTTACAAAGAAGACTATGCATTCGAGACCTTAACCAAGCATTTTCAAACGGTGTCTTTGAAAGGATTTGGAATCGAAGACCTGAAAGAAGGAATTATTGCTTCAGGAGCGATTTTATATTATTTATCCGAGACGCAGCACAATCGGGTGCAGCATATCACCTCGATTCAACGCATTGCCGAAGATGCTTATGTCTGGATGGATCGTTTTACGATTCGCAATCTGGAATTATACCATAGTTACAATCCCAATGCGGTGACATTGCTAGATGTTATTGATAAAACGCTTTCACCAATGGGGGGACGTTTGTTGAAACGTTGGTTGGCATTGCCACTGAAAGACAGTGCTAAAATAAAAAGTAGACATGAAGTAGTTTCGTATTTAAAAGATAATCAGGACGTCCTGAAAAACATCCAAAATCAAATCAAGCAAATTTCTGATTTGGAACGTTTGATTTCGAAAATTGCCGCCGGAAAAGTCTCGCCTCGCGAGGTTGTGTATCTAAAAGAATCATTAGATGCGATTATTCCAATAAAAACCTTGGCGCTGGAAAGCCCGCAGGAAGCTGTAAAAGTAATTGGTGATAGTTTGCACAACTGTGAATTGTTGCGTGAAAAGATAAAAACGATTCTCAATCAAGATGCTCCTGTGGCTATTGCCAAAGGGAATGCGATTGCCAAAGGGGTCAATGCAGAGTTAGATGATTTGCGGGCAATATCAACTTCCGGAAAGGAATTTTTGGACGGAATCGAAAAACGCGAATCACAGTTGACAGGAATTTCCTCGTTGAAAATATCTTTCAACAACGTTTTTGGTTATTACATCGAAGTCAGGAACATGCACAAAGATAAAGTTCCTGCGGAGTGGATTCGGAAACAAACTTTGGTTAATGCAGAGCGTTATATTACGGAAGAATTAAAAGAATACGAAACTAAAATACTCGGTGCCGAAGAGAAAATTCATAAGATAGAAGTAGAGTTATTTGAACAATTGGTGAGTTGGATTGCCACGTATATAAAACCCGTTCAAATGAATGCTAATTTAGTAGCGCAACTGGATTGTTTGTGCTCTTTTACCCAATTGGCCATCGAAAATAAATATGTTTGTCCGGAACTGGACGAAACATTCGAACTGGAAATTAAAAACGGAAGACATCCTGTTATCGAAAAACAATTACCACTTGGCATGCCTTATATTGCTAATGATGTTTTCTTGGATAGAGAAACGCAGCAACTGATTATGATTACGGGTCCAAATATGTCTGGAAAGTCAGCCATTTTACGTCAAACCGCTTTGATTGTACTCTTGTGTCAAATGGGGAGTTTTGTCCCTGCAGACAGCGTGAGAATGGGAGTTGTAGATAAGATATTCACTAGAGTAGGAGCAAGTGATAATATTTCGATGGGAGAATCTACTTTTATGGTCGAAATGAATGAAACAGCTTCCATTTTGAATAACATTTCGGATAGGAGTTTAGTCCTTTTGGACGAAATTGGGAGAGGAACGAGTACGTATGACGGTATTTCAATCGCATGGGCAATTGCGGAGTTCTTACACGAACATCCTTCAAAACCCAAAACATTATTTGCAACGCATTATCACGAGTTGAATGAAATGAGTGAATCACTGCCAAGAATTCAGAATTATAATGTTGCTGTCAAAGAATTGAAAGATACCGTGCTTTTTATTCGAAAATTGGTAAAAGGAGGAAGTGCCCATAGTTTTGGAATACATGTGGCAAAAATGGCCGGAATGCCTCAAATCGTTATTTTGAAAGCACAGAAGCTTTTAAAAAAATTAGAAAAGAATCATTCCAGCGATGCGCTGAACGGGATTAAGGCAGCAAAAGATGGCTCGAGCCTGAAAGGCGAACAGGCGGAGCAAATGCAAATGAGTTTCTTTAATCTGGATGATCCTTTATTGGAAGAAATTAAAGAAGAGATCCTAAATCTCGATATCAATACCATTACGCCTATGGAAGCGCTGATGAAACTCAATGAAATTAAAAGAATGCTGACTAGAAAATGATTTTATTTGTTTTAAAGTTTAGGTTATCAGAACGTTAACTTTAATCTGTGAATTTTTCATAAAAAAGGCTTGTGTAATTCAATAAATGTCTTAAATTTGCATCCGCAATACAGAACAAGTATCGCGGTTCTTTCTAAGAATTGAAAATGCGAAAATAGCTCAGTTGGTAGAGCGCGACCTTGCCAAGGTCGAGGTCGCGGGTTCGAGCCCCGTTTTTCGCTCGACACCACATAATGCTCGGATGGTGAAATTGGTAGACACGCTGGACTTAAAATCCAGTGAACAGCAATGTTCGTGCGGGTTCAAGTCCCGCTCTGAGTACTAAACCGCTTCAACTGAAGCGGTTTTTTTTTGTTTTATGGTTTTTAATAAAACTAAATCTGTTGGAACCAATATCAACTCCTTGCTTTTTCGTGATTCATAATTTGAATTTTTGTTATTTTAATAAACTATGGGAGCTTTCGTAATAAGTAAACGATATAATGACGAATATAAATTTGTTTTTACTTCCAGAAAGGGGAAAATAGTTTTTACAAGTTTGAGTTATGAACTGAAATTTGAGTGTGAAGAAGATATTGAAAAATTTAAAGCAGCAATTGAAACTGCTGACTTTTTAAAATTTAAGTCTTCCGGTGGGAAGTTCTATTTCAAATTGATAGTAAGTGGTAATCATTTCGCAACAAGTAGAAAATATACCACTTCGCTGCGTTTGCAAAAAGGGATTGACGAAATTATTCGGTATGGCTCAATTTCGGAAATACTAGATTTTTCGGGGAATGATTTTATTTTTATAGCCTAATTTCTCAATAAAGGAATCTACAAAAAAGAGGGTCTTGGTTTAATAGCCAAGACCCTCTTTTTTATATTTGTAAATCTGTTTGTTCAAAAGAGAGATGGTGCAAATTAAAAAAGCCATCTCGCATAGCGGATGGCTTTAAAATTTTTAGAATTTGAGTTCTAATTATTTTTTTGCAGCTTCAGTAGCAGCAGCTTCAGTAGCAGTTGCAGCAGAATCAACAACAACAGCAGCAGAGTCAACAACAACAGCAGCAGAATCAACTACCATAGCAGCAGAATCAACAACAGCAGCAGCGTCTTCAGCAGGAGCGTCAGCTTTTTTACATGATACAACAGTCAAAACAGCAACAGCAGCTAAACTTAAAAATACTTTTTTCATCTTAATTTAATATAAAAGGTTAATTATTAATTCTTGGCAAAGATATAAATTTTTTAATATGTAAAATATTTTTTTATTTTTTTTTTAAAAAATATTATTTTTTATGCACGCTAGGATAAAAAGCAAATAGTGTGCCAGTCAAAGTAAATATTTAAGAAACGTTTAATATTGGTGCTATACTCTCGTTTTTTTTGCTATTTTTATTTTAAGTTTTTCTTTTTCAAGGAGTTGGTTTTCTTGGGGTGAACTAATTTTAATTCGGTGATTAAATTTTTTGCACCTGCGTATTTATCGATAATGAACAAAACATAGCGGATGTCTACCATGATATTTCTGCAGATACTGGGGTCGTAATAGAGGTCGCTCATTGTTCCTTCCCAGACCCGGTCAAAATTAAGTCCTACTAAGTTTCCGGAATCATCAATCGCAGGGCTTCCTGAATTGCCCCCGGTAGTATGATTGGTGCCAATAAAGCAAACTGGCATTTTACCATTTTCGCTGTACGGGCCATAATCTTTTGTGTTGTAGAGGTTCACTAGTTTTTCAGGAACATCAAATTCATAATCTCCTGGGATGTATTTTTCCATAACACCCTCTAAATAGGTTATTCTCAAAGTACTGTTGGCATCTGGAAAAATCCTGCTATCCGTGTTTAATTCTAACAGCGCTTTCATGTAAGTACGTTGCAGTGCTGTAATCTTCACGTTGATTTCGTCATATTTTGGAGCTACTTCTTTAGCGTATTTATCGGCTATTTCTTTAACTAACAGGAATCCGGGGTCGTTATTTAAATTTGTTAAAACAGTTCCGGCGTCACCTGACAGCAATTCTATTAGGCCGGCATAATTTTGAAGTTTGGATTTAGTATATATTTCCGAGGCCAAATTCCCTGCATTAACGTTGACCAAACTTTGCGGTAAAAATTGTTTTGGAGATTTTGTCGCATACAATTCGATCAATTGTTCAAAAACTTTTTCATCTACAGTTGAATTGAAGTTTTTATAAAAATTAGCCAATCCGGGTATTAAATTATTTTTTCGGTCTGTAAAAGATTGTTCTCCTTTGGCTTTATACACTTGTTCTAATTGGTATAACTTGTATCCAGTACTGAGCAATTCCGTATTGCGCAGAACTACTTCCGTAAAATAGTCTCTTGCTAGCGCATAAGGAGCTATTTCTGTGTAGTTTTTGTCAAAATCAGCCAATACTGTTCCATATTCTTTTTCTTTGCCTGCTTTTGTTATTTTTTGTTGAAACGTTTTCTCAGATTCTCTTTTTACAGTAACTGCATTTGATTTTTTTAATCCTTGTGTCTCGCCAATCCATTTTTTCCAATAATTAGCAGTACTTGCATATTTTGAGGCGTACTGAATTTTGATGGCGTTGTCTTTTCGCATAAAATTATCAGCTATTTTCAGGGCTTTGTCTCTGACTTCGATTTTTGCAGGATTCAGTTCGGTTATAATTTGCTCAATTGCAACAGCGGGTAAATATTCGTTTGTTTTGCCCGGGTATCCAAAAACCAATGTAAAATCATCCTCGGCTACGCCATCCAGTGAAATAGGCAAGAAGTGTTTGGGGGTGTAAGGCACGTTGTCTTTTGAATATGCAGCCGGACGATTGTTTTTATCGGCATAAATTCTAAACAAAGAAAAATCACCAGTGTGACGTGGCCAAACCCAGTTGTCAGTGTCAGAACCAAATTTTCCGATGGCAGTAGGTGGAGCGCCAACCAAGCGCACATCCGTAAAGGTTTCCGTGACAAAAAGCATGTATTGATTGCCTTCGTAAAACGTACGGATTTTATTTTCCTGCCAATTTTCCTTTGGCAACAAATTAGACAATGCCGTAATGTTCTCTTGAATTTTCTTTTGTTTTTCGGCTTCACTACTAAGGGAAGCAGTGCCTTCCAGAATCGATGTGGTTACATCCTCAATTTTTACCATAAAAGTAACTGTCAAACCTTCATTTGGTAATTCATCTTCCATTTTGTATGCCCAAAAACCATCTGTCAGATAATCATGGTCAACGGTAGAATGCGATTGAATTTGAGAAAATCCACAATGATGATTGGTCAGGATTAGTCCTTTTGGAGAAATAACTTCAGCGGTACAGCCACCGTTAAAATGAGGTACAGCATCCTCGATGCTGGATTGATTCACATCATAAATGTCTTTGACGGACATTTTCATGCCCAGATTTTTCATTTCAGTTTCATTCATTCCTTTTAGCAACGAAGGAATCCACATGCCGCCTTGCTGGGCTTGCATCTGAATGACAAATAGGACTAAGAATAATTTTAAAAATTTCATAGTATTAAATTTAGAGTGTAATTTTATATGATTTTGTACTTCATTAATTGTCTGTTGTGCGATTCAAAACCGCTGGCGAGATACAATTTTTGTGCTTTTTCATTGTGCGGTTCCACTTCTAGATAAAGCAACTGTAACGATAGTTTACGACTTTCAGTTGTAATAAATGCAATGGCTTCGTTACCAATCCCTTTTCCACGTGCTTTTTCGGTGACATACAATTCGTCTAAAAAAGCAATTCTTCCTTGGTGTTCAAAACTAAAAACAAAGGTTAGAATAAGATAGCCCACAATTTCGTTGACGGATATAATGAGCCATGCTTTTCCTAAATTTTCATTGGAAATAAATTCTTGAAATAAAGTTTTGGACACATCAACAGAAATGGGATAATTATCTATAGCATAAAATTCCTGCATCAGCGAGACAATGGTTTCAATATCAGTAGCAACCAGAGGTTTAAATTCAATCATTCAAAATATGGTTTAAAATAATGGTGGTGGCGCCTTTATTCATTTGTACAAAAGTGCTGGATATATGGCCTTTTTCCTGTCGGATATCATCATTGTGAATCAGGTTTTCAAGGGCTTCGTCCAATTCTTTTTGATTGTTGACGGCAACACAGGCTTCCATATTGACCAAAGCAATTGCTTCTGCAAAATGCGAATAGTTGGGGCCAATAAGGATTGGAACACCAAAAGTTGCCGGTTCTAAGACATTATGAACGCCGGGATTCCCAAAACCGCCACCCACATAGGCAATATCCGCATAACTGTATATTTTTGTCAAAAGACCAATGGTGTCAATGATAAAAACATCGAAATCCTGTAGGGACAAGTCGCGACTTGTCCCTACAGTCTCCATTTCAGAGAATAAAACAGTTTTTTTGGTAATGCTGTTTTTTAAATTCTGAATTTGTTCCTCCTTTATATTATGTGGCGCAATAATAAATTTGACATTGAAAGTATTCGAATTTATAAAATTCACTATTAAATCTTCATCTTTTGGCCACGAACTTCCCACGACAATAGTGAGTGTGTTGTTTTTAAAATCAGAGATAAAATCCAACGAATTGTCTTTTTCTAAAATTGTAGCCACTCGATCAAATCGGGTGTCGCCAGAAACAGCAACGTCTGTTTTGCCTAACTGCTGCAGTAATTTTTTGGAAGTTTCATTTTGAACAAAAAAGTAGGTAAAGGCATCCAGCGCTTCTCTGTAAAAGCCGCCGTACCACTTGAAAAACAGTTGATTTTTTCTAAGAATTCCAGAAATCAGGTAGGTTTTAGTATTTGATTTTTTGAGTTCAAATAAATAATTGGGCCAATATTCGTATTTGATGAAAAACACTAAATCCGGATGAACGAGATTCAAAAATTGTTGTGCATTTTTCTTGGTATCCAAAGGCAAATAAACTGTAACATCAGCAACTGTATTGTTTTTACGGACTTCATAACCCGAAGGAGAGAAAAAAGTAAGCACGATTTTGTGCGAAGGAAACTGCTCTTTTATCTTTTCGAGCACGGGTAAACCTTGCTCGTATTCACCCAAAGAAGCGGCATGAAACCAAATTGTTTTGTCAGTACGTTTTATTTTTTGTTCCAAAATAGGGAAAACTACTTTCCTGCCATCCATAAAAAGTTTCATTTTTGGACTGAAAAGTGCTGTGATTTTTAATAAAAAACCAGCAAATTGAACCACTAAAGTATAGAGAAAAAGCATGATTAAAATTTTTGGGCTAAAATACGGTTTCTTTATTTTAATTTCTTCCACAGCAATATTTAAATTTTGGTTGTTAGGAATGTCATTTTTAGTTCATTTGAATAATATCTTTTTTTAATGTAGGTTGTATTGGTTTCAACTCATAAATAGCTATTTTTGTTCTTCGTTTTAAGAAAGTATTTACTGTATTAAGAAATGGTATTCTTTCGAACATTAAACAAAAATTGTAATGAAAAAAATCCAAATGGTTGACTTAAAAAGTCAATATGAAAAAATAAAAGATACCGTTAACATTTCTATTCAGGAAGTTTTAGATACTAATACTTATATTAATGGACCTCAAGTTCATCAATTTCAAAAATCATTAGAAGAATATCTGGATGTAAAACACGTAATTCCGTGTGCAAATGGAACTGATGCGTTGCAAATTGCCATGATGGGACTGGATTTAAAACCAGGCGATGAGGTAATCACTGCCGATTTTACCTTTGCAGCCACAGTGGAAGTAATTGCTTTGTTGCAATTGATACCGGTTTTAGTCGATGTGGATCTATATAATATGAATATTTCTATCGAAGGAATCAAAAAAGCGATTACGCCAAAAACAAAAGCGATTGTACCGGTACATTTGTTTGGTCGTGCCGCCAATATGGAAGCGATTATGGCGATTGCAAAAGAATATAACTTATACGTTATCGAAGATAATGCGCAAGCGATTGGTGCCAATTGTAAATTTTCGGATGGCACTAAAAAGAAAGCGGGAACGATTGGACACGTAGGAGCAACTTCGTTTTTTCCTTCAAAAAATCTTGGGTGTTACGGAGACGGCGGAGCTGTTTTTACCAATGATGATGCTTTGGCGCACAAACTTCGCGGAATTGTAAATCACGGAATGTATGAGCGATACCACCATGATGTAGTAGGCGTAAATTCCCGATTAGACAGTATTCAGGCGGCCGTTTTGAACGCAAAGTTGCCTTTGTTAGATGAGTATGGAAGAGCCAGACAAGATGCAGCCAGGAAATATTCTGCGGCTTTTGAAGGGCATAAAAATATCGTTGCACCAACTATTTGTTCAATTTGTGACTGTCACGTTTTTCATCAGTACACGTTACGAATCATTGATGCTGACAGAAATGGCTTGATGCAGCACTTATTGGAAAAAGGAATTCCTTGTGCTATTTATTACCCAATTCCGTTGCATTTACAAAAAGCCTACGCTGATTCCCGTTACAATGAAGAAGATTTTCCGGTAACCAATCAGCTAGTCAGGGAAGTGCTTTCGTTGCCAATGCATACTGAATTAGATGACGAGCAAATTAAATTCATCACGGATTCGGTTTTACAATATTTAAAATAATATTGTTGTAGAGACGCGATTCATCGCGTCTTTTTTATAAACGATTAGATGCAGTTTATTGCGTCTGTACAAAATTAGAAATCATGAAAATAGTAGTCACAGGTGGGTTAGGGTTCATAGGGTCTCACACCGTAGTGGAATTGCAAAACGAAGGGTTTGAAGTTGTCGTTGTTGATAATTTATCGAATACTTCCTTGAGTGTTTTGGACGGAATTCAGAATATTACGGGGAAAGTTCCGGCTTTTGAAAAATTAGATTTGCGCGAAAAAGAAAAAGTGCAGAATTTTTTCAAAAGGCATCCTGATATTTCAGGGGTCATTCATTTTGCAGCTTCAAAAGCAGTGGGCGAAAGTGTTGAGAATCCGTTGTTGTATTATGAAAATAACATCAATACACTGGTATATGTTTTGCAGGAATTACAGCTAAAACCGGAAGCAAATTTCATTTTCAGTTCTTCTTGTACGGTTTATGGTCAGGCCGAAACCATGCCAATTACGGAAAATGCATCTATTCAAACCGCCATGTCTCCTTATGGGAACACGAAACAAATAGGAGAAGAAATCATTACTGATACTGCCAAAGTTACTAATATCAATGCTATATTATTACGCTATTTTAATCCAATTGGGGCGCATCCTTCTACTGAAATTGGAGAATTGCCTATTGGAGTTCCTCAGAATTTAGTGCCGTTTATTACGCAAACCGGTTTTGGATTGCGAAAAGAACTTTCGGTTTATGGTGATGATTACCCTACTCCAGATGGAACGGCAGTACGCGATTACATTCACGTAGTTGATTTGGCGAAAGCCCACGTAATTGCTCTACAGCGCTTATTGAACAAAAAAAATACGGCTAAAGTAGAAACCTTTAATCTGGGAACCGGAACCGGCAGCTCAGTTTTAGAGGTTATTCATACTTTTGAAAAAGTAAGTGGTAAAAAATTGCCTTATAAAATTGTAGGTCGCAGAGAAGGAGACATTACCTCAGCTTACGCCAATACAGATAAAGCCAATACTATTTTGGGATGGAAAGCACAATCCACGCTGGAACAAGCTATGGCAAGTGCCTGGAAATGGGAACAGAAGATTAGGGGATGAAAAAATCACACCCGCTTCATACCAAAAATCAAAAACCTTCAAAATCATTTGATCTTGAAGGTTTTTGATTTTTGGGGTTCTTGCGGAACTGTTTGCGAATCATTTCATCTAGGATTTGAATAAAATGACTCTGAGGAATCCTTTCTGGTTTAATTTGGAAAAAGTAGTTTTGTATTGCTATCTTTTTGTATTAAAGTTGCAAAACTGCCACAAGCGGTAAGAACTAAAAATATAAATTTCTCATGTTAAATTATATGAAAGTCAGGATCTGGACTGTATTTAAAAGCCCAACAGCAATAGTATTAGCTTCGTGTTCGTGTAGCGAAGAGTCAACATCAAGTGAAATAAAAAGGAAGTGAAAAAAGAGGAAGATGAAGGAGCATGCTGGGCTATTTGTCCGGAATGTCAGGGACGTGGCAAAAAAAGTCGTGGGATCAGCAAGAAAGCGCGACTCCGCTATCAACTAGCATTTGATCTATTTGAAAAAACAAAAGGCGAAGGAGCGGCTCCAGTGTATCCCAAGGGTCACTTATACTCCTGTTTGAACTGTTACGGATCCGGTTTGGTTCATTCGGATAGTCACCCGGTTGCGGATAAAAAAAACTTCCCACACGTTGCTATTATCGGTGGTGGTATTGGAGGAGTAGCTCTAGCGGTGGCTTGTTTGCACCGCGGGATTCCTTTTACGCTATTTGAGCGCGACAGTAACTTCGATGCTCGCTCTCAGGGCTACGGACTTACTTTGCAACAAGGGAGTAAAGCGATCGAGGGATTAGGTATTTTTTCTTTAAAAGAAGGAGTGATTTCAACAAGACATCTGGTTCATACTGCAGAAGGAAAAGTGATTGGGGAATGGGGAGTCAGAAAATGGATACAGTCAGATACGAAAACATCTCCCAAGCGTTCCAATGTACATATTGCACGACAATCGATGCGTTTAGCCTTACTAGAGCAACTCGGCGGACAGGATGCAGTACAATGGGGGCATCAGTTGGTAGCGTTTGTGGCATGTAAGGATGGTGTTGATTTAAGCTTTCAAATAGACGGGAAAATAAAGAACTACAAAGCAGATCTTGTGGTTGGAGCCGATGGCATTCGTAGTTCGGTACGGACGCTACTGATTGGGGAGGATATTACTCCATTACGTTATCTGGATTGCATTGTTATTTTGGGAATTTGTCCTTTAAGTGCTCTCGAAGATCGTACAAGCCATTTACTAGACTCTGCAACTGTATTTCAAACCGCCAATGGCAATGAGCGGATCTACATCATGCCTTATACGTCAGACTCAGTGATGTGGCAACTTAGCTTCCCAATGCCAGAACAAGAGGCTAAGACATTAAGCGCTCAAGGACCTCAAGCACTCAAGGAAGAAGCGTGTCGTAGAACGCAGTGGCACGATCCCATTCCTCAGATTTTAGCGGCGACCCTGGATGCGCAGATTTCTGGCTATCCTGTGTATGACCGCGAATTACTCCAGTCAGAAATGATGGAGAAATGGGGGGCAGAGACTTTGATTGGTGATGCGGCTCACCCGATGAGTCCCTTCAAAGGACAGGGGGCAAATCAAGCCTTGCTAGATGCACTTTCGCTGGCTCGCGGAATCTCAAAGGGATGTGGCCCTTTATCTCAATGGAGAAAAGTTGGAATAAGGGAAAGTGTGTTAACGAAGTTTGAAGCGGAAATGTTAGAACGCAGTGGGATCAAAGTGCACGATTCAGCTGCAGCTGCAGAGTTCTTACATTCTGATATCGTGCTTCAAGAGGGAGATTCGCCCAGAGGACGGAGTCTAAAGAAAAAAGATATTTGATCCGCAACAATTTTAATATTGATCCTAAACGAAGTGTTCAATTAAGGATTAAACATAAAAAAACTCCATTAGAAATAATGGAGTTTTTGTGGGCGATGAGGGATTAGAACTTAATCTCTAATGCGCTGATATATAATAAATTATATTAGTCTAAAACAGAAGGGTCTCGATTTTGCTCCTTTAAACGGTTACAAATATCACTAAATCTTATAATGTAAATTTACTGATTAATAGGGGATTGACCAAATCTATATGCAATAAATTCATACTAAATAATGAACTAGTTATTAAACAGGTTGAGAATGCTAGGAAATTATATTTCCCTTTTTTGAATTTTTAGTTTTCAGCCAAAAATCAAGTGAGCCACTTGTTCATATTTTATTCCAGCATACAAACAAAACTCATCTATCGTTAAAAACTCATTCTCGAGTTTTTTTAGGTCGTTTTTAACCTTTTGCATCAATCGTGTACTTTGACGATAACTCTTTCCTGTTATGCGTTGTATGTCCTTTGGATAGATGCAAACTCTCTGTTTTTCAATATTCATACTCTATCTGTAGTTTTGACTAGGCTTTGATTAGCTTGAACTTACCATGCACTAAATTTTAAGATTATATAAATATAAGTTTTTCTTAAATATAATCTACTATCGCAATTTACTATGTTTTCTAATGATTGTATACAGGCATTTATGTCGATTTAAGTCATTTATGTAACTTTGTGACATATGGAATAGTGAGTGCTTTTTTATTCGCTTTAATTGGCTAAAATTTGTTTTGAAATCAATCGGAAGATGTTGCAACGGAAAAGATGATTTAAGGATTTTGAAAATAAATTTTAATTTAAATTTTAGAAATTATGGCAAGAC
Source organism: Flavobacterium bomense (assembly GCF_003970355.1). Lineage (NCBI taxonomy): Bacteria > Pseudomonadati > Bacteroidota > Flavobacteriia > Flavobacteriales > Flavobacteriaceae > Flavobacterium > Flavobacterium bomense. The sequence goes on from NZ_RYDJ01000016.1 coordinate 38,570, forward strand.
AGAAAGGCATAATTAAATTGAAAGGTACTATCGGGGATATTACTTTTTATAAAACCAAAGATGGCCATTTAGCTCGTGAGAAAGGTGGAGTCGATGCGAACAGAATTGCGAACGATCCAGCGTTCCAGAGAACGCGTGAGAATGGTTCCGAATTTGGAAGAGCCGGGAAGGCTGGAAAAACTTTGAGAACGGCATTGAGAACTTTGCTTTTGAATTCTGCAGACAGCAGAATGGTGGGCAGACTTACCCAATCTATGGTCAAAGTGATCCAAGCGGATTTAGTTAATGAGCGTGGATTACGTAATGTGATTGATGGTGAAGCGGAATTGCTTGTGGGCTTTGAGTTCAACATCGGTGGAAAATTGGGAACTACCCTATTTGCTCCTTTTATTGGAGCGATTGATAGAGTCGCTGGCGAAATCACGGTTGATTTGGCATCGTTTATTCCTGCCAATATGATTGCAGCTCCAAGTGGAACTACTCATTTCAAAATAATTTCAGCTGGGGCTGAAATTGATTTTGAAGCAGAAGTTTTCGTTACTACAAATTCTGAAACTGCCATTCTTCCATGGGATATGACTCCAACTGTTGCTATCAATCATTTGAATGCGGTAACTCCTAACAGTACAAAACCTTTGTTTTTAGCTCTTGGAGTTGAGTTTTATCAAGAGGTCAATGGTAGAATGTATCCTTTGAAAAATGGTTCTTATAATCCATTGGCATTGGTGCAAGTAAGCGGATTGTAAGATGATTTTGGTACTATCCAGAACTTATTTCCCTGATGGAACTAACGGTAAACTCGAATGCGAGGGTAAATTGATTTGTAAAACCATTGAATTGCCTTGGAAGAAAAACGAAACGAAAGTTTCCTGCATTCCGGAAGGGAAATATTTTATAAAAAAGCGATACAGCATGAAATTTCAATGGCATTTGGAGGTTTTGGATGTAAAAAATAGAAGTTTAATTTTATTTCATCCTGCTAATAATGCTTTACAAGAATTGAATGGTTGTATTGCTCCAGTAACAAAACTTTCTGGACCAGGTTTAGGTCTTATGTCTCGAAAAGCTTTTGCCAAATTAAAAGAATTGGTTTATAAAGCTTTGGATAAAGAAGAAAGTGTTGAATTGATTGTCAAATCTTTAATTCATCAATTATGAATGTAATAAAAAGAGCGAAAGCTCCAACACCAAAATTTTTCAAAGTGCTTCGAAATATTGGTTTGGTATTGGCTGCCGTTGGCGGAACAATTTTAGCTGCGCCAATCGCTTTGCCAGTTGTGGTAACTTCTATCGGAGGTTATTTGGCGGTGGCCGGCGGTGTTATTTCGGCAGTTAGCCAATTGACAACCACAACAAGAAAAGTCGATGCAACACAGTAATTCAACTGTAATTGGTACCGCAGGCGGTACATTTTTAAGTATTTTGCCGAATCTGCATTCGGAAGATGTTTTGAAAACTGTAATATTAGCCTCAGTTGGCGCAATTGTTAGTTTTTTAATATCTTTGATTCTCAAATTTTTTATAAAGAAGCACAAAAAATAGTCTAATTCTAGTTGTGGTGACCTTTGGATTAGACAAATTTAAAGCCAAGTCGTGAGACCTGGCTTTCTTTTTAATTAATATTTTTTTTTACAACTTCTTTCACTCCTCCTTTTGTCAAAATTACAGAATTGCAAATACCTGATTTGTCCTGAATAAATTCAATTGTCCTGTCGTTGTTGTCCGCTCTAAAAAATTTTGTTTTGGATTCAGGTATAAGTTCCATTTCTACATTATTATAATAAAGTTTACCGTCAATTTTTAATATTTCAATTTTACCATACTTGCCTACATATTTATCATATATTGTAGAATCTATTTTAGTTTGATAATGTTTGTAGGGAAGTTCTACTTCTTTTTGCAATGCAATTGCTGAAAGTCCATAGCCTATAATATGTGAAAATGATTCGTTATTAGAAAGTACAGTCACAAAAATTTTGTCATCTGTAAATCGGTTAAAAGAAGTCATTGTACCAAAAAAGCCCCCGTCGTGAGCAATTAGTTGATGCCCGTGATTATAAAATGGATTAATTATAAATCCATATCCCCAATTTTCGGAACTATAGGGAGTAAACATTAGTTTCTTCATTTCTGTTGACAAGATGGTCTTTCCGTATAGCGCATTGTCCCATAAAGCTAAATCTTCAACGGTAGAATAAACACCATCGTGACCTATGTTGACTTCCCAATTGATATAGGGATTGTGGATAAATCCTTTTTCCGTTCGACAATAAGTCTTTGCTTTTTTTGAGATTATCGAATCATTATTACTAACACCCGTATTCTTCATTCCTACTTTTTCAAATATATTTTTTCTTAAAAAAACTGCGTACTTCTCACCTGAAACTTTTTCTATAATCTTAGCCAATAAGTAATAGCCTATATTGCTATATGCGGTTTTAGTTCCTGGTAAAAATTCATAAGGCATTTTTTTTATTTCAGAATAAGCAGAATCTACGTTAATAGTGCTTATTGCAATTTCTTTAAAACCTAAAGCAAGTCCTGAAGTATGAGATAATAACATATGAATAGTAACACTATCGGCTTTTGGGTAATCTGGAAAAAATTTACTTAAATGATCATTAAGTGACAATTTTCCTTTTTCTACTAATTGAAGAATAGCTGTAGCTGTAAATTGTTTTGTTACCGAAGCCAACTGAAATTTAGTATCTACAGTGTTTTTAATATTCCATTCGTAATCTGCTAAACCATATGCTTTTTTTAATAAAACGGAACCGTTTTTTGTAACAAGCACTGTTCCACTAAAGTTATTTACTTCAACCTGTGCTTGCATATATTTTGCAAGATTAGTTGATACATTTTTTTGTCCAAAAATTAATGTTGGAAAAAGTATAATTATTAAAACTTGTGCCGATATAAATATTTGATAGATTTTTTTCATTTTATTGTTTACAATTAGTAATTATTTTATTTAAAGTTTTATAGAGTATATTAATTTCTTCCAATGACAAACCATTTAGTGCCGTCTCCCTATTTAGTTGTACAATTGAGTTAATTAATTCTAGCGTTTTCATCCCTTTTTCGGTTATTTCTAGATTAAATTTTCTTCTATCCTCTTTATGGATAGTCCTGTTTAAATAATCTTTTCTAACCATTAATTCTATCATTCTCGTGATTGATGCATTGTCTTTAAATATAAGATTTGCCAATTCATTTTGAGAAATTTCAGCATCATTGTTAAGAATTATCAAGACCAAACATTGATCTATTGTAATATCTTTTACAATTTTTGAAATATTTCTCTGTGATACTTTTCTATACTCTTTAATTGCTTGTTCAATTAAATAAAGTACTGTTCCTGTTGGGTTTTTGTTATTCACATTAATTTGTTTGATGCAAATATATTTGATATATCAATATAAACCAAAAAATTGTTTTAAAAACTATAATTATTGCCACGTTTGGATTAGACAGTATTGAAGACCAAACCTTAAGAATGTGCTTTTTTTTAAGTTTTAAAACTGCACTTCTTCAAATAGATTTAGCGTAACTTCTAAAACCACTACTTCGGAATTGTGGTTGTACAATTCTTGCCATTATGCAATATCAATTGCTTTGGTTCTGGTGTCGAAAACGCCAAAACATACTCTTGATGCTTTGCTTTTCCAATTGTCGGTTTGGTACAAAATAAATAGTTTCATATTTGTCAATTTTAGGTTTATAAATGGGTCTATTTTTTGCAATAGCGATACAAAATCACTCTTCTCAAATCGTTTATTAAATTGATGTTTTCGTGAAATTGTTTTTCTTTTTGCTCTAAAAACTTGAGCGTAGCCATATTTTTTTGATGCTCTTCGTGTTCCTGCATCATTGTATTGGCTTTTGGATTGAATTCTTTTGAGAAGTCTGGAAGGCGTAAAAAAGGAATGACTGAACCTACTAAATGTTGATACCAGAATTTAGTTTGCCATAAACTATACGCTACAAAATAAATGCTTTCACAATCTTCTTCATTTTGAAAAATGACAACAAAACTGTTCGTGAATGGCTCTTTTTGTGGCTTTCCGCTGTTCATCCCTTTGTTAAGAATGAATAAATGGGGTTTGGTGTATAACGTGTGTTTTCGGTGCGTTTTGATGATAAAGTTTGGCATACTTTCGGTTTTTAAGATGATGTGCCTTGCTACCACAAGCCACACATAAAATTTTTAAAATAAAAAAAGAAAAAAAGAAAAAAAGAAAAAAAAGAAAGTCGTCGTTCAAGTGGAGGTTTCAAGAAAAGCAAGTTTTTTAGAAAAAATACTACCCGGATGGGTGGAGATTTTTACTAAAACCCGTAGGGCTTGAACTTTCTTTTCTTGAAACCGGAACTTACCTTTACTTTCTTTTATTTATTTTTTATTTTCCTTTCAACCGAGAAGTTTCAACCGAAGACGGATTCGAAAAATGTTGATGAAATAGATAATGTTCTTCGGAAAGGGTATGAATTTTTAAAACAGAAAAAAGAGATATAAAATCCATTCCAATTATTTTTCTGGTTTGAAAAATCATACTCTTTCGTGGACTTGATTTTGTGGGTGTAATCAATTGCTTTATCGAAACCGTAAATTTTAGAAGTCAAGTTGTAAAGCAATTGATTACACTTACAAAAACAATGAAAAAACTTACCTAGTGCGTCGGCAGAAGCTCAAAGCGAGTGTGTGTTTTTTTATTTGCTTACTGGGATATTTTTGATTGTTTTTATGATGGCTTGATGCCACAAACGGTCTTTGAATTATTAGATTTCCAATTATTAAAGAATGTTCTATGGAATTGTTATGGCATCTTGGCCATCGTGAAAGCAATTACTTCTTATTTTCTGGCAAATAAAAAATCACACTCTTGCTGGTATTTTTGGTTTTGTGGGTGCCAAAAATAGCATAATCAAAAGTTGTAGATTATAGAAAATATTCCTTGCTATTTACGGTACTTACAAAAGCAATGCAAACACTACTAATTTCAATACTATGTTGCTAAAACAATTGTAAAGTTCTTGCGGAAGAAATACTCTAATTTTAAAATAAATGTTGTTCGGAACCTTGATAGTGGTTTGCGAAGGACGGTTTTTTGAGCGGCTGGGTGATGCGATGGGAGCTGCTCAAAAAGTTGTCCTGGAGCAAACCACAAGCGCGTTGGCTGGAGCGGCTGTTTTACATAAATGATATTATAACTTCACTGCAAAAACCTAAAAAAAACAATAACAAAGCTTTGTGATGAATTATAATACTCAATTATGTAACACAGCTTGGGGGAAAGTTTTTGTTGCCCTACCATTAAATTTTCTTTTGAGCCGTAAACGTTTTAGGGCGTACAAAAACTTTTGGAGCGGTGGCAAAGGAGTGGCTTATGAAATGTAAAACTTCCTTTTACCACCGAACGAAAAAGAATGTTCTCGTTATTACAAATAGAATTAGTGAAATGAAGCAAACCAAAGAAGTGGCTATAGGAATACTTGGACTAGAGACGGTTTTTGTGCAGCTGAATGAGATAATGTTTTTTACCTTTCATAAGGCCATTGGGCTATTTTTATTAATTCCAAAGTTCCATATAATTGAGAATAGTGATTTTTAACTTTGCTTTTTTTAAGTTCTTTTAAATCATTGTTAATTAAAAATTTTCCAGTATTGAATGTCATTATTTCTTTTTCACATTCAGGATTCCATATTTCTTCCTGTCTTTCTGAAATATGAATGTATGGAACTAATACAGTTTCTTCTAAAATATCTAATAATTGTTTAATCTTTTCAAATTTATCATCCTCAACTCCTTTAATTTTGTTACCTGATAAAGCTATCAGGAATATAATTTCTGTAAAATGGGTTGCTAAACTTCGAGAACTATATCCACCATAAAATAATGGTTTAAAGTCATAACAAATATTTTTAATTTCTTTTAAATTTTCAGTTGTATCAAAGAGAAAAAATAACAGTAAAAAAGCTAAAGCATTACGATATTTCAATTCATTCAATCTATAAGAATCAAATGGATCAAAACTATTTTCTGAAGCTAACGAGTTGGGAAGCTCTTTTGATATTCTTTGTAATTCTGATATAAATTGATTTAATATCTCTTTTTTATTTTTTTCTGTGATTTTATTGAAGCTTATTTTTTTGGTTGTAAACCAGCTAAATAAAGCAATGAAAGAATCTGGAAATATGATTTTATTCATCCAGATTGGAAAGTCAAAATCATCTGAAACTATTTTTTTGTATAATGTTTTATGTATAAAATTTTCTATTTTTTTATTCCATTTGCCTTGTGATTGATTTCTATAACTCAAGCCAAAAATATGAATAAATAGGTGTTTACCTATGTTATCCCAATGGTCCTCAATAAATTTATTAATCAAGTTTTGATTTAGCCAATTTGGAATAATTTTATCACTTCCAATGTCATCAATTATATATGCTGAAAGAAATACTAATTCATTTTTGTTTTTTAAAACTTCTAACATTTTTGCTTTTGATATTTTTATATCGAACGCATACCAACCTATTAATACGGCTCTTATAATAGGAGTCATATTTTCAATATATACAAAATCTAATTTTCTATCAGTTCCAGATTTTACTAACTGTAAAGCAGCTATAATTGGATCTGACATCTGACTTGAATATTGACTTGCTTGAAATAGTTGTAACCATTCATTTGGATTGTCTGGAAATTCTTTTTTAGAATATCTACGTTTAAAATATTCTTCATTTAATGATGCTAGCAAAAATTGAAAGATGTTTTTACTTTGCTTCTTTCCAATTTTATTTTTAAAATTTTCAATAAGTATTTCTTCATTTTCTCCGTTATAACTTGTTCTAGTGAGAATTATAAACAGATTTGAAATCGCAATTGTATTATTTGCAAAATCATTAACGAGTTCTAAAATGATTTCATTAAAAATTTTAATCATTTTACTGTTTTTTAATGAGATGTAACCTTCATTCTTATTAAATGGTTTTGAAGGCGCTTCTTTTTCATCTATTGATGAAAAAGAAACGTTAGTTGTAGACTTTGTTAAATTTTCAATTTTATGAAGAATTAACCAGTCTATATACGTACATTCCGTAACTACCTTTTGAATGCTACTCTTTAACTTTTTCATACTAAATGGTCAGTTTTATATCTGAATTTTTTAATAGGTCATAATATTTTCTAGTAATCTGATTTAATTGTGCTTCATCTTCAACAATCATAATATCTACTTCATTCATATTACCAATGCTATTCGTTATTATGATACATTTTTCAAGAATCTCAACTCCATTTTTTTCAGTAACAGAAAACCAATATCGATTATGAAAATCTGTTTTTGAACTCCTAAATATTATTTTTCCTTGGGGAAAATAAGATTGAATTTTATTTGATGCTATTAAACCTTTTAATAGATTTTCATAATTGTTAAATCTCTGTTCTGTTTTAGTTGAATCTAAAGAAGAGTCTAATGTTAAATGATTATTAGCTCTAGAATTATTTCCTAAAATATTAATCGATTTTACTTTTCCCTGAATTGATGAATGTATCATACCATTGATAAAAGCAATCTGACAATGTTTAAGTGCAAACTCATTCGTTACATTATCTTGCTTTATTTCATTAATGTAGTAAGGATCCACAATTAAAACTTTTGGACCTAAATATTCAAATAATTCTTTGAATTTATCTGACAATTTCTTGTCGGCTTCATTGGTATCGGCATAAACATCTCTTTGCCAAGTAAAATTCGATAACTTACTGACTTTATTTTTTTCCGTGGAAGATATCATAAAACTTCTTCCATAAGCATCTTTGAATGTTGTATTAGCAATATTCATATCAAAACTAATGTTTCGAAGTAGTGTATATTTAACGGATCTTTCTATGATGTTGTTTGCTAAAACTTCTAATTTTCCCTCATCTGTTGGCTCATTTAAAATTATCTTAAAAAATCCATTTGTTTTGTCTATAAAACTTTTTCCTAATAATTTATCATCTTCACTTTCTATTTTTGCGGAATATGTATTAGTTTCAGTAAAATTTTGTTGATAAAAACCAACCATTTCTGTACTTCCAAGATCTTTTATCGCTGTTTTTCTAATTCCTCTAAATGTTAGATATGGTGTTCTGTATTCTTTAATACCAAAATTATTTTTTTGAAGATTATTAAATATAAAATTATCTTCAAAAAAACCTAATGGGAAAAGTGGTTTAATATCTTCATTGCCTATTGTGTATCCGGATAAAATTCTAAGGTTTTCTTTTTGATAAAACTCTTGAGGAATCTGACTTGAATCTTCAATATTTAAGTTGTCAAATATTGTATCACTTCTACTTTTTAACTCTGAATTTTCGTGTATTATTTTTTTAAAAGATGGTATTTTTAATGAAATTTCTTTATCTCCGATAATTACTCTACTGGATTTAATCATATTCTCAAATAAATCTAAAATAGCATCATCTTTTCCACAAGCAACCCATTGTTTTATAGCTAGTTTTTCCCAAACAAAACTAGCTTCTCCTCTATTTCCTTTTTGTGAATACCAATGAATATTGGCACTTGTATAAAAATCAGAAACTGGCTTGATATGAATAAATAAAACCTTTTCAATATTTGCCTCTTTTTGTGTAATTAGGTTTAGGATACTCGTATTTGGATACTTTTTCATATTATATCACAGATTAAAAGCTCTAATTAACTGCTCAAACAATTCTTTTACATCTACATTTCCAGCACCCATTTCTTTGAAAATTGCTTTGTCTGGCAAATCATCTTTTACAACTTCTGCAAAATATGCTATGTCGGATTTAATGCTTTTGGCAATTGTAAAATTATCTTCAGGTGTTAGTAATAGTAGCAATCTGAAAATATCCATTTTGTGTTTTCGCAATTGCTTTTCATCTATTTTTTCGCCGTTTTCCTTTAGGGTTTTATAATCTAGGAATGCTTTAGCTTTCAAACCGATCAAAGCTTCCGTATTAGCCAAATGTATTCCGTTGTCTAATTGGCTGTGTTGAATTGTAAAGTTATAGTAATCGTCATCCATCAGTATTGCCGATAGACTAGAAATCTCCGTATCTACAGGAATTGGCGTTAAATGGGTTCCCTCGTTTAAATCTAATAAATCGGGTATTCTTGAGAATAATTCAATTTGAAAAGGGAAGTCTTCCAGTTGTGGTTTTTGAAAACGATAGTATTTTCTATCGTCTTCACTTTTTTCTTTGACCCCATAATTTCCTTGTTTTATGAATTCCCAAAAATGAGCTACAAATTCCGGGCTTAATGCTTCTATAACTAAAATTATATCAATGTCCTTTGTTGCTCTAGGTGTTAAACCTACGTTTTCAATGATAATGTCACAGGCCGTTCCGCCTATGATGATATAGTTATCCGTGAAATCTTTAAAATGTTCTCTGAAAGTTTCTAAACCTCTTACCATATGTATTTTTCTATTATTTGATCTAATGCCATATCAGTTCTTTCGTCAATAACCCCATCTTTCAAGCTAATGTATAAAGACAATGGGTCTACATTATTTTTCTTTGTTATTCCTTTTGTAATTAATTCCGGATTGTATTTCCAAACTTCTAAAGCATAGTTTCCGTTTTCATTATTTAGATTTACCAATTGGTCTGTTTTTTCCAGCTCATAGAATTTGTTTTTTTCTATGGCAAAATATTCCAATTTACTTGGGTTCATATCGCTGTATTCTTCCAATGCAGTAGCGTTAGAGCAATGCAGTTTAATTGGTGGTTTTTCATCTACATAAACTGTTTTTAGTACTGGATTTATTAGATGTTTTTCAATGTTTTTCCAAAGTTTTTGTATATCAGCTTCAAATACAATATTTTTTTCTTTAGTTCCAACAACCTCAACAATAGCTAATCGTTTTAAATTTTCTATCGCTTTTGTTATTCCCATTTGAGTGTATTGGAATTTTTCTGCTAGTTCTTTGAAAGTATATTGGCTTAAATTGTCTTCTTTGTGCAGTATTTGATATAGCAAAATTAATTGTGCAGAAGGTAGCAGCAGGAATTCTTTTTGAAATGCTTTGTCCCTATTAAAATCTTGAATATCGATGAGTAATTCTGCGAGAAACATTTGCTTACCAGGAACGATGAAACTAATTTTTTGGTCAATAAGTCTTTTTCGATTTATAGCCGTGATGTCTTCAGTAACAATAATAATTTTTTTGTCTAATATCTTTTGGATTGCTACTACTTGTTGTCTTAATTGTGCAGCATTGAACGCATCTTCTTTATTAACCTGTACTAAAATTAATTCGTGATTGTGTAAATGAGTTACATAAAAATTAAAATTGTTTTTGAAAAGGAACGGTAATTTATTGGTGTAATCTTTTGATAACTCTTTTATTTCAAGGTCTTTTCCTAGTATTTGATGGATGTATTCTTTTAATTTTTCCATAATAAACTAATAATTATTATAATAAACCTTGTAGGTTTATTGTGCAAATATAGGTTTATTATACTAAATATCAATTTATTAATGTATAAAAATCGATTTACTACACTAAATATACATTAATTAATGTACAAATTTGGGTTTAGCTATATTGAAATAATGGCTTTATTGTTATATCCAATGTTTTCATTGTACTTAACATATCCCAATTGATTGGTAACTAATTTAGTATTTCCGATTTGGAAATCTTCAACATTAGAATGATGGTGTCCATAAATCCAATAATCGATATCGCTTTCTTCGATTAAATCAGTTAAGTTGGTTGCAAAAGCTTCGTTGATTTTACTATTAACATATTTTTCGGGATAATTTACAAAAGTTGGCGCGTGGTGTGTTACAACAATTGTTTTATTGTCTGATTTTATTGCTAATGCTTTTTGTAGAAATTCTTTGCTCTCTTGATGTAGCAAGTTATAATCATCAACATTGAATAACCGATCCTTGTACTTGATTACTTTAAAATCTGAAATTGCTTGTTGAATTGTCCAATGCTTGTCTTGTGAAATATTTGACCATAGTGTAGAAAAAATTAGATTAACTCCGGAAACTTCTTTTACACAATTGTTTACTAAAAAGATATTCTCTCTAATTTTTGTGTCTAAAATTGCACTATTATCAACTCTGTAATAGTAATACTCGTGATTCCCGGGTATCCAGAAAGTCATTTTGAAATGTATTGAAATGTAATTGAAGAAATCTTGGTGTTTATCCATTATTTTAAGAGGTACAATGTCTCCAGCCAAAATAAGTATATCAGCCATTGGTTCTATTGGATTATCAAGAATGTAGTCTTTGTTGTCTGGGAATTCAAGATGTAAGTCGGAGCAATATTGGATTTTCATTTTTAATTATAGTTTTCGAAGTTTTGTAATTAAATTTTAACTTAATCCAAAATGTTGCAACTTATCATAATCCTTTTCAGAATTCAATAAAATTTTTGGAATATCAATATAGAAATCATTATTGAAACCAAATTTAAAATCTAATGCATACTTATTAGGGGGTTTAAAATCATTCATACTTTCAGAATATAATTCTACTTGAAACTTAAAAAATTCTCCTTTCGGAATTATAATTTCATCTGTTAGTGCGGTATTTATTGTTTTCTTGTTAGCTGGTAATTTAATCTTGTATGTTATGATTGATCTTAAAATACATGGTAATTGAATATCTGGACCAGAAAGACCAACTGGCAAATGCTTGTTTGTTATAAGAATATTGGTTAGTAAAACCGTTTGATCAGAATTATTTTTTAAACTGAAATTAAATATCGGAAATAAGGATTTGAACTTGACAGCTTGAAAAGCATTTAAAATATTTTCGTATGGCTCCCAACCACAATTTTCACTATCAATTGTAACAGATATGAATTGAATATCTAATTCTTTATTTTTCGATTTAAATCCGCCCTTTTTATTATATTTTTTAGAATTCATTTATTAAATATTTTGATTTTACAAATTAACAAAAAATCGATTATTTTATTAATAGAGGACTATTTTCAGAAACATAATTAAATAATGAAGTAGCATTTTCACTACTTAAAAGCCCTCCCAATACAAGGTCTCCAAGTTTGCCTTTTACGATTTGTCCCCAATTCTTTTTGTTTAAGAATAGTATTAATTCCTTTAATTCATCAATTTCATTGAATATGATTTCATTTCCTAACTCTTGTTTTAGCAATATCTCATCAAGTTTTGAATTAATGTTTATTATTTCATTTTTAGAGTAATAATCATTTTCAACTTTGGCTTCACTTTCATACATATGCCACTCTAATAATTCAATAAACGGTTTAAAAAACTTTTCCTTAAAGCAGTCGAGTCTTTTATTATGGTCGCCATTTGTTTCACGATACCAAACTCCGGAAGCCTCAAAATAATGATTTTCAAATTTTTGTTCTACTTCAAATAATTGTTGAATTATAAAAAATCCAAATGCACCTTGATCTTCTCTATTCTTAATATTGTCTTTTATTGTTTTTATTATTCTATGATCAGGAACCATCCTATATCCCGAATTATTATAACCGGATGAAGGAAAATCATTTTTTATTGAACTAAAATCTTCACTAATTCTCTCCAATATTCTACTAGAAATTGATTGTTCGTGAAGAAAAGAAAAAAATTGAGAGACTTTATCTTGAACATAAATCCTTTCTGAATAATTTATATCTGAAGCGTAGGAATTTATTTTCTGTTCTAACTCTATTAAATTTAATTTTCTCATAATTTATTATCCTAATTTTATTGATTCATCCCATAGTTTTGCTGGAATTAAAACTTTATTCTTGTCTTTAATATCACAAACGTGATTAATATTATTATTTAACTCCAAGTTACAGAAACCTTCGCTTTTACAAAGTACGTGCTTTATGTTTTCATAAATTTTTTCGTCCCCTTCATAATAACCGGGTAATGCAATTGCAAACCTAATATTTACCTGCTTTAGTTTCTAAATCAAAAATTATTAGAAAGCATTTTAATTCTTTTGGAATGGTTATAAGATTTAATCCCAAACATTCATCTGGAAAATCAAAATGTATCCAAAAAGGGTTTTTTATTATTTCTCGCTCTGGAAATTTTATTTGTTCTCTTACTTTATCCAGGTTTTGATTAAAAAGAAAAATATGACCTAATTTTTGATACGCAATTAAGTACGCAATTTTTAAGAGACAAATTGATGATAATCTTTCATCAGATTTTTGTTCTTTTTCAATAGTAAATTTATACCCTGTTGTCCATCCACTATAAAATGGTTCATCAGTAAAAAACATTGGATTAGAGTATGACATACTCTTACTTTTAATAAAATTGTCATAAGCAACGGGATTACTATCCTGTTTAATTAAATTCATTACTATTTCATTGTTTTTCCCAATAGTGAAATCAGCTGTAACAGTTTCATTTTTTGTACTGTCATTTTTTATTCTTTTTCTAAATTTAGTATTTGCTTTAAATCCATTAATTTCAATTTCTTTCAAAGCTGTTAGTAATTCTTTGTCAATTTTATGCCCAGCTACGTTATTACAAGTTTCACAAGTCAAAACATCATCTTTTCCACCTAAAGATTTAGGAGGATTATGGTCAAACGTTAAAAGAGAATTATCCCTTTGATCAAAATAGTTTAAACAAATTGGGCATAAACAGCCATAATCAATATTCTTTATGATTTTTTTATGGAAGATATTTCACTTACCCAATTTAAATTATCAGCGTAAATTTTAAATAATTTCTCCTTTTTAATTTTATTTTTACTCATAATTTTAAACTATCTTTTTTTTTAAACTAATCCTAAATTTAGTCAAAGGATTCAATAAATAAGGATTTTATTAATTTACCAAAATAGTTAATTTTAGTTAATAATTTGTTTTGAATAGTTTTGATTTATTAACGAATTTATTAATGTGTTTTTTAATGTAGGTTGGTATATTTTATTTGCGATTTACTACACATTGTGTAGTAAATCGCAAATAAAATATATTTAAAACGAGAGTGAATTTATTAAAATTTCACTCTCGTTCTGTTGATAAGGGCAAAATTTAGCCTCGTTTAAATGCTATTAACTTTAGGCAACAAACCATATATTTTGCCAAAAATTAATTTTTATTGCCTTTTAATTTTTCAATATAAGTTCCTAAATTGCAAAGTTCGATAAGTTCTAATTCATTATAATTAAAAGGTATTTGAGCAATATCAATCAAACTAATATCATTGGCAAAAGATTTTTCACCTAGCAAGTGTTCCAAATGAATGTAGAGTGTATTTAGCAGGTTTTCGTTATTGCAATGTATTATATAATTTTTGACGTATACTCTAATTCCTAGTTCTAAAGGTTTATTTTGTATTTTGATTGGTTGGAAATACATTTCGCTGATTTTTAAATTTATTCCATAATATTCTAGCGGTTTGTCTGTGCCTTGCTTATATTTTGAAAGGTCGGTTTCGGGTTGGAGAAAGGCAGTTGTTTTCCAGCGTTCTACAACTGGAGCGAGATAAACTAGTAATTCAACTTCTTTGAAAAGATAAGGATTGCCATTTGCTGTAATGATTAATTCCGCTCCATTCCTTTTGTTTTTTATGATTAGGTCAAGATCTTTATTGTATTGATGGAGTAGATAAATTAACTTATCAAAATGTAATTTGAGTTCGTCTTTTGGGATTTCGTTTAATAATAGAAAAACGAAGTTGTTCTGTTTGAAATGATTCCAGAAGTTGGTTATTAGGTTCATCGTTTGTCTTTTATGGTTTTATCGTAAGCAATTAGATTGAACATTTCTCGCATTCTACTTCTAACTCTATTCCCATAAATATTTTCTATTTCACTTGCTGAAAGGTTTGTGGTTATGTGGGTTTGGATTTTTTTTGCTGTGAATAGTTCGTAACGACTCAATAGTATTTCTGCCATTACGTTGCATTCGTTACCAAAATATTTTAGATTGTTTTCTGTTCCTAAATCATCAAAGCATATTGTTTTGGGTTCGGATTGATAGAGTTTGCCTTTGCTGTATTTGTGGATGATTTCGTACCCGTCCTGGATAAATTCAAAACTAATGTCCCGGCACGGTTTTACGAAAAATTTATGCTCTGTTGGTGCTAAGTGTTTCATTAAATTCATTAGTGAGGTTTTACCACAGCCGACTGGACCAGAAAGTAAAATTCCTTTGTTGAGGTTTATGCCATATTGAAAACAAGTTGCTTCATCTTTTAGAAAATAAGCAATGAGTTTGTAAATTATTGGATGATCGCTTTCAAGGATTTTGAAATGATTTCCGTATAATTCTACACCTTTTTTCTCTAACCAAATAATTATTTCAGTATAGCTATAATGGCTCTGAATAGTCTTTGTCAATTCCTGTGTTGAGATGTTTTGCTCTGTTGGGCTGTTGCTCATTTGAAATGAATTTAGGTGCGTTTAATATCCAATTTTGTGCTGCTGCTTGCCAATCGATCATTGGTGTTTTGCCACCAACTAACCAACCGTTACTGGAGAAATAATTGAAGAATTTTTGTGCTTCGAGTTCCGGAAACTTTTGTTCGAGGAAATAGGCTTTGACATCATCGATTGTTGGCTTCTCGCCCCTCGACTGCGCTCGGGATGACACGCTCGAAGTCGAAGTGACAAAATTTACTTTTTCTTTTTTGGCGGAACTTTTTTCTTTTTTTTCTTCATCAACATTTTTTAAAATATCATCTTCAATTTGAAAATTTTGTGCTTGCTCATCCAAGTTTGCAATCTTTAAATTGTTTGAAATGTTTGGTATGTTTGTATTGTTTATATAAGATACCAGCGCTTGTTCACTACCAGTCCCATTACTAGTACAAGACTTGTTCACTACTTGTTCAGTAACTAGACCAAAAACAGGTTCAGTATTTGAACTGTTATTTTTTTCGCTTTTGGGCATTGGTTTTAGTTCGTCAGATAGATTAAATAGATATACTTGACTTCCTTTGAATGGATTATATGACGGCTCATAATTGATGTATCCTAAAGAATGCAAGTTTTTTAAGCATTTATGATAAGTCGCTTTAGAACTAATTTTGCTGATTCGCATCACCTCATCACGCGAAATACTGATTGGATTTTTGAATCGATTGCAATTCCAGAATTGAAACAAAGCCACATACATACTCACATGTGTTGGATTGAGCACTTTGTCTTTGGCTACTTTGTCGAAAAAGCCAGTTAGGTGTTTTATGTAATTCATGAGATAGTGTTCAGTTTGATTAACCGCAAGAAGTGCGAAGTTGATGAGATCCCTCCTTCGTCGGGATGACAATGATGATGCCTCTCGACTGCGCTCGAGGTGACAGATTATTTAAATAAATTGGGAATAGAGTTGACTTTGTTGTTTTCCAGTAATTTATCAATGTCTTGATTGGCATAATAGATAGTGCCACCGATTTTAGTATAGGCAAGAGTTCCGTTGATGCGGAGGTTTTGGAGTGTTCCGGGAGAAATGTTTAGTAGCTTACGTACTTCTGTGGATTTTAGCCACTTTTTGATGCTAGCCGTATTTTGGGATTCTACTATTTTTTTGATTTGTTCCAGGAGTTCTATTTTGAATTCCTTAAAATCTTCTACTGTCATAATTGTTGCAGCCATTTGAAAGTGGTTTAAGTTTGTATCTATTGTAATTTTTTACTGAGACAAAATTGACTGCTTTTATTTGTTTTTTAACCCCATACGAACCGGACTACCGAAGAAATTTAACATTTCAACATTATTTAAAGCCTGTTTTGGGGGGTATTGGTATTTTTTATCTGTGTTTTTTTGTGTTGTTATTTTTTTGTATTTGAAAAATATCATTTTCCAATGAAAAATGACTCCTTGGATGGGTTTTCTAAGAGAAAAGTCTAAAAAAATCTAATTTTGCGCCGTAATTCAAAAATACTATAAGTCCCAGCCCTTGGGGTTTAATATCCAATTATGAATTTATTTTTGTAATACTTTTCTTCGTAGGTTACGATTGACTACCGATTTTTAATTATTCGTCTTCTTTGCTGATTTTTTGCTGTAGATTCACCATCAGTTCTTCCAGAAATTTTGTTTTACTGCTCTTGCGTTCTTTAATTTCTGCGTAGGTTTTGTAGATATTGTCTATTTTGATGTTAAAAAAGTCTTCGAATGATGCAACTATCGTATTTATGTCGGCCGCTCCATGGTTTAAAGCTCCATTGGTGTGTAGGGCATAGATTAATTCTGTAAGCGCCGTTTTTGGAGCTGTCCATGCCAGTACCTTGTGTTTTTTCTCTTCAAATAGCATTTCATTTCCGGCATTGAGCTTTTGCATTGCTTCGCGGATGTAATGAATAAAGCGGTACATTGCTTTTATTTTTGACCAGAGCATGTCATGTGATGACGAGAATTCGGGATGTTGGTAATAATCAGTCATCGGGGTAAAAGGGAAATTATTACCGGGGTTTCTTGTAAAAAACTGATGATCTATATAGCTATTTCCTTGTTCCATATAATTCACAAAATCCCTGTTTCGAGAAAAGAATTTATTGATTTTGCGCATTTCCTTTTCAAAAAATTCTATTTGGTATGAAGTGCCTGTTTTTGGCTTTCGCAGCTCACAAGAGCGTACTTCGGTATAATAGATTAGGTAACTCATAGGAAGTGGTTTGATATTTTTGAAAAAATCAATCTCAGCAGGTACTGTTTCGAAATCATTTTGCTCCACTATCTCTTTTAATTTGGATACCGTTTTGTTGCATAAATCAATTCCTCCAGTAGCTTTTTTGAGATGGTTTTCTTCGGAATAAATTATCGAATTTATTTTATAATTAAAATCTTCAATAGTGTTTTTAAACATAGATTTCTGGTTTAAACCTCACCCCAACGTCTCTCCAAAAGGAGAGAGGAGCAAAAGTTTTTTGGTTATAATTAATTTTATTGGCAGCGTTTGTTGGGTAAAATTCTGTATAAAAAACAAATAGTCTTGTATCCAATTATGCAAAAATCCCAATATGATAACTGATACTCCCGATTTGACAATTTTCATTTTATTTTTTGATAATTGTTTTATTTTGATGATTTATGTAATACTTTTATCGTTTTTTTTTATGTAAAAAGTACTATTTTATAAAAAATACTATGAAACTCACAACTAATTACTATGAGAATGAGTATGCCCAATTCTGGATTATGGATGGTATTCTTTTTTTTGAATACAGACCTAATGTTGTTATTGATTTGACCATAGCCCATCGAATTGTAGCCGATCGAATACAAATGCAAAAGGAGAAATCTTATCCTGTATTATGCGACATTAGGGGTGTTGTAGATTCGGACAAAGCTGCCAGAGATTATTTAGCCCAATCCGGTTCCGTTTTGGCAAAAGCTGTTAGCATTGTTACCAATCAGAGTGTTTCCCTAATTATGACCTCTTTTTATCTTAAAATATGTAAACCAAGTGTTCCCACAAAGATTTTTACGGATGATTCATCCGCCTTAGCTTTTTTGGAAACCTATAAATAATTTGAATTAATTACTTATCAGCAACTGTGAATTCTTTAGAGTAGCATAATAAAATGGAATATTTACATTTTAAAGAAAAACACACCCCTAACCTCTCTTAAGAAGGGAATTCGCCTCCGTTAATACTTGATCTTTAGTTGTTTATTTAATTAATAAGTGGATAAACAATACAGTTTACTTTTTAAAATTATTTTAGTTAGTGTCTCAATTATGCAACAAGAAATCAATCAACAACGCATTCAAAAGATGTATCAAATGCTTCTTGAAATGGCGGGAGGTAATTTTACAAATCGGATTCAACGATCCGAAAAGGATGATGAACTAGAAGCCTTAGTTGTACTGATTAACATGGTTGCTGAAGAAATGAAGGAATCTGTTTTTCATTCCGGTTTTATCAATCCGCATTATACCTATAGCAATCTTGTCCAAACCACTTTTATCTTGGATGAAGATTTTATTATCCGAAGTTATAATTCAACTGTTCCCGCAATATTTGGGTTTATACCTGACAAGCTCTATGCTACCCCTTTTCCTAATTTGCTTTCGAAGGAATCCTTAGTGGTATGGAATTCTATTGCAGCAGCATTACTTCATGATACCACCTACAATGGTACTACGCCACTTGTTTATATTACCCAAGAGCAATTACTTGTGCCTTGTTTATGTACCATTTCTCGATTGATGCACAGTACGAGTGTACTAATTAGTTCTGTCACTACCGTCTTTTCTGAACCTATAAAAACTGTAGTTTCCCCGGAAAGTGCTAATTTATTTGTTGGGCCTGGTAGCTATTCTGATGTGCAATTGATACAACAGGTATATGATTATATTTTGAATAATTTGAATTCTCCATTACCTTCTTCAAAAGAACTCTCCCGAATTTTTGGATCCAATGATTACAAATTGAAATCTGGATTTAAACATTTATTTAAGACTAGTATCTACCAATTTTATACTAGTGAACGGATGAAAAGAGCCCATCTTTTAATTAAGCAAACAAGAATTCCTTTAAAAAGTATAGCACATATGGGTGGATTTTCTACCTATCCCAATTTTTCAAAGAGTTTTAAAAAACATTTTGGTTATGCACCAAAGGATATTATGAGGATTGTGCCTGAGGTGTGAGTTTTCTGTTATCTACTAGTTCTTCCATTATGCTATTTTTTCTGTATCACTTTTTAGAAGCATGTAAAAAAAATCCCGAATTGATAAGTTTTAATCCTGAATTGATAAGTTTAACCCTGCTTGATTTTTTATTATTGCATTTTCTTTTATAAAAGTATTGGAAGTTTTAGTTTAGAAATAAATTTTTTAATTATGACGCTATGGATCAGGAAATCAATCAACAACGAATAAAAAATATTGCGCAAATGCTTCTGGAGATGGCGGCAGGAAATTTTGCTTACCGTATTCCCAGAACCGGAAATGATGATGAACTGGAAGGATTGACCGTTCTCGTGAATTGGGTAGCTGAAGAAATGCAGGAATCTATTTTTCATGGAGGTTATGTCAATCCACATTATAGTTACCGATATGTCGTTCAAAGCAACTACATCTTAGATTCTAATTTTGCGATAAAAGATTTTAGTGCTGATGTTCCTAAACTTTTGGGATTTGAGTCCGACGATCTTTTAGGAAAAGACTTTGCAGAAATCCTTACAAAAAAATCAGCACTTATATGGAAAACTGTAAAGGACGAAATTGCGCAGAATGAAACCTATCAAATTACTGTACCGCTGGAGTTCTTTACTCTTGATAAATTACTTATTCCAGTCTATTGCAGCATTTCAAGCCTTTGGCAAAGGACAGATATTATTATTAGTTCATTTTCCGTTGTTATAGATGACTTAATGGGAAAGGAATCCTTACTGAGGGAGGTAATTACTGCCGACGAACAGAAAATTCATAATTATTTGGATGTAAAATCCACACAAGCTGTTTATGATTATATATTGGCAAATATAGATTCCACGATGCCAACTTTAAAAGAACTCTCCCAGGTTTTTGGCACTAATGAATACAAATTAAAAAATGGTTTTAGGCAATTGTTTAAAATAACCATTCAGCAATTTTATAATAATGAAAGGCTTAAGCGGTCTCAATTACTGATAAAGGAGACCAAAATACCATTAAAAACCATTGCTATCATGGCAGGGTTTTCCACCTATCCTAATTTTTCAAGGGCTTTCAAAATTAAATTTGGTTATTCTCCTACTAAGATGGCTAGGCGATAGCTTTGGATTAAAAACCACCCCGCCCTTCGCGCACCCTTCCAAAGGAGGGGAATTTTGAAAACTACATTTTATATTGCCGTTAATGGTATTTAGAAATTTTTATGTGGGATACTTCAAACTCGTAGGAATTTAAAATAATCCTGATTTGATAAGCTTTTATCCTGATTTGATAACACTTATGTTATGCTGTTTTTGGAATTTTACATAACTAATATCAAAGACCTTACGAAATGAAATCAAGTCAACATATAAAAACTATTATTATTGAAACGGTTTGCCTGCTTTATATACTATTGTTTGTATATGCTGCCGTTAGCAAATTAATGGGTTTCGACAACTTTCAGGCGCAACTTGGTCAATCGCCTTTACTTAGCGCTTATACAGGATTTATCTCATACTCAGTGATACTAATAGAAATTATCATTTCAGTATTATTGTCAATACCCCGAGTTCGTTTAATCGGATTGTTTTCATCGTTTTGCTTAATGGTTCTATTTACAGCTTATATAATTATTATAACCAATTATAGTTCCTATGTTCCTTGTTCCTGCGGGGGTATTTTGGAAAATATGGATTGGAACGAACATTTAATTTTTAACATTTGTTTTGTTGTTATCGCAGTTATTGCAATTTTAAGCATTATTAATATTAAAAATGAAAATGGAAGTAGCGGAAATAAAATAAAATCTAAATACGCATTAGATACTAAGAGAGGTACAATACTTTTGGGAGTAATGACTTTCCTCTGTTTTACATTTATTACGGGTCTTTACATTTCTTCTGATAATCTGATGCATAATGAAAATCCGTTTATTCGCAGATTCATTCAGGGTGCTTCTATCAAAATGGAAGAGAAGGATGTAAAAAGTTCTTCGTTATATTTTGCAGGGTCAGAGAATAGCAAAATTTTTATAGGGGATAATCTCGCCCCATTACACATTTTAGAATATGATTCCCTCTTACGTCAGACACAACATTATAAAATTCAATTAGAACGTGAAGACTTCCCCTTTCGCTCCGTACAGGTCAGGATTGCACCACCCTATTTTTATGTAACCGATGGAACTGTACCAGTAATTTTTAAGGGAAATATTTCAGACTGGAAAGCGTCAATTATAATGGACAACAACTCTTTCTATTTTTCCAAAGCCGTAATAATCGATTCGTCTACTATTGCATTTCGAGCTCGCCACCAAATAACGCTTGACAATATTCTAGGGACATTTAACTTCAGGGATAGTTTAACTGTTAAACCAACAACCTCATTGTTAGAAAAACAGATTGATGGCTTTTTTGACACTGACGGCACCATGCATTATGATAAAGAGGCAAAAAAATTTGTATACACCTATTTTTATCGCAACCAATTCATAGTTGCCGACAATACCCTAAAATTATTATATCGTGGAAAGACAATAGACACCACTACGCACGCGAATATTAAAATAGCGTTCATGAAAAGTACAGGTGAAAGAAAGTTTGCTTCCACTCCTAAAGTAGTAAATAATTTAAGTGCAATTTCTGGAAACCTATTATTTATAAACTCCAACTTAATTGGTCGATATGAAAGTCGAGCCATGTGGAAAAAAGCGACTGTAGTAGATATTTACGATGTTAATAAGGGCATCTATCTTTCTAGTATCTATCTCTACAACGTTGAAAAATTAAGAGCGAATGACTTTACTATAATTGGTTCCAACCTCTATGTGTTGGTTGGCAATTATTTACACCACTATATATTAAACAGAAATCTTATCAATGGAAATAAAATTACCGGCCGGTAGCAGGGGTGAGATCGAAAACCTGTAAAAGAGTAGATCGTATTTTTTTTTAATTTTAAATTTTATTATCATGAAATCATTCATTAAAGTAATGTTGCCCGTGGTGGCATTTGCACTCGCAAGCGCAGGGGCTGTAAGCACCAATGCGCCTAAAAAAGCTGATGGTAAAAAACCACCTATCACTGCATTTGTACAGAATCCATCTTCTACTTCTTGTGCGCCAGTGACTGCAAATTGTTCAGAGACCAACACACATTTGAATTGTATGTCTATTGAATTCCCAGCAAAACGTGCCTTTCTAAAAGATGCATCAAATGCCTGCGTGGTTGAACTTTGGAGAATCCAATAGTTCATTATTAATTATGCAGTTTCCCTATTTCGGAAACTGCATAATTTTTACTTTTGTGTAGCCGTGTTAGTATCAGCCATCCAAGGTTTCATTGGCTTCTCTTTTAGGTAGTATCCAAACCAATCCTGGATACGGACGGTTAAATCTATCTGGTTCTTTTGACTCGAAAGAATATGACCCTCATCTGGATATGCAAGCATTACATTTTTCTTTTGCAACCTTCGCAAAGCAATGTAAAATTCCATCCCTTGTTTACTTTGTACATTTGTATCATTAAGTCCAACCCATGTTAATATTGGAGTTTGAATGTTTAAAGCTTGAGCTATGGGAGAATTTCTGTAATACGCTTCTTGATCTTCATAGAATGATTTAGCCATTCTATATTGCTGATTTTCATAGCGCCAAGCCTCCGGTAATTTATTGCTGCTATTAATTGTCAAATAATGGCTTACAATATCAGATACTGCAGAACCGCTGACAGCGGCCTTAAAAATATTGGTTTGCGATATGATAAAGTTTGCTTCATAACCTCCAAAAGAATGCCCTATCAATCCAATTTTTAAGGGATCAATTACATTCATACCAATTACCTTCTTCACCGCGGAACTGATACAATCAGTTGCCGAAATTCCCGGATTACCACTGGCATATGCAATATCTGGCAGCAGCACGAAATACCCTTGCGTGGTAAAATTAGAGATGTTGAAACCTATGCCATTTTCATTAGATGGGTTCACGTAGTGATTGAGTTCACCCGATACTGTTGAGTAAATATAAACGACCATGGGATATTTTTTCTCCTTACTATATCCCGCAGGATAAAACAATGCACCATTCAAGGGACTTCCATATTTATTTTTAAAATGAATCATTTCTGAGTGACCCCATTTGAAATTTTTCTGATGCATGTTACTTGTAACCAAGGTGGTCACTTTTGCAGTTTCGGATGTCATATGCCTTATGCTGGGAGATTGATCATACGTTTGCTGTTGGTAAATAAAGACATTGCTTTCCCGTGCTTTTAGTAAATTATTTATTGCTCCATTTGTAGGTGTTAAAAGTCTTTCCCCTTTTTTAAAGTCCAGTAAATAATATGTTGAACTGGCATCATTAAGGTTAACAGCCCGAATTAATAATTTTTCCAAAGTATTATAACTGGCTGATGTCAAACTGGAATAATTCACTCTAATTTCTGCATTGTCGGACGATTCGGCAAATCTGAATTGTATTCCTTTTTCCTTACCTTTCGTCAACCTATGCTTGGATTTCCCATCGGGAGTAATCGCCCAAATGTCGTTGTAGTCATAATACAATACCCATTTATGATCAGTTGTCCATCCAGCATTACCCCAAAAACGCAACTCATCGCCAGGATCTTTCTTTCTATTGTCCCAATCTCCCTGTAGATCTTTAGTAACATTAACATGGGTTGCTTGTGCTATATTGTAAACCCACCAATTAGTATCATGATAGTACGTGATATATTTCCCATCAGGTGAGGTAGCTATAGAGCCACTTTGACCATTGTGTTTTTGAAGAAATAGTCCCTTTTTTCCTGTTTTTAAGTCATTAAGGTAATAGTCCATGTCGGCAAACCTTTTATATTGTGGTTCATAAGTCAGCGGATTGGCAGTAATCGCGTAATCCTGATTGCCAGAAAGCATGACCCATGATAACTCATTAGAAGTAATAGGGAAAATTTTATTTACATATGGCCACCATACCGCCAGTAACTGAACGTGGTCAAGTGAGGCAAGCTGTTTTCGGTGCGTATATAATCTTTTATCGTCTCCATGCCAGATTTCTACATTTGTATCAAATACTGATTTATCTATTGCTGTTGGGCTATAGATGCCAAAAAAAACGTTTCTTCCATCGTCGGATATTGACAATTGTAGATGTGGATTGGAATCAATTTTAATAGCAGTAGTTTGCGAAGCAGTATTGAGGGTATGTAACTGATGTGTCGGAATTTGGTATGTATATAGAATATCTCCTATATCTTTAGAATTGGTTGGAACACCATAAAAAGCCACTGCCGTTCCGGTTCTATTCCAGGTAAGATTATTTAGGGGATAATCAACATTGGTTAAAATTAACTCCTGTTCAATATCCTGTTTAAAACTCAAAAGCCGAACAGAATATTTACCATTTACCAAAGTGCAGTAAAGGACTTTGGTTTTTTGGCTATTCCACCGATAATCAACAACATCACTGATGTTTTCCTTAAGTATTCCATTTTTGTTGTATATACTGACTTTTAAAAGATTATTTGGTGATGATTCAGAAGTCACCAGAAATACACCAGAGGATGTGAATTCGTATTGCATTACATTCGGAATAATGCGTCCGCTTCCATCGGTAAGATTGATCAAGTTCAGACCGTCTTTTGATAAACACCCAAAGGTATCCTCCTTACTAAATTGACCGTTGTTACTACCCGGAAATACATATTCCAAGTTGTTAGTGCTATTCTTTATAAACAGTGTATCTTTTTTGGTCTTATAAATCCTAGTATAACTTATCCAGTTGCCTTGGTTTGAAATGGATTCTAATTGCAGCGTGCTCCATAAGTGGTAATCGCCTGCAGTCACTATCTTGGGTAGCACCTGTCCCGCTAGGGGACAGGGAACTAACCCAAAAACGAATACGGCTATAGAACCGTAGACGAATCTTAAATGGGTTTTAAAAAATAACATTAGTAACCTGGATTTTGTGGATGGAGGTTTGGATTGGCCAACAATTCATTATTAGGAATAGGCCAAAACATATCATTGTGATCCCAGCCTATTTTAGAAAGGGAAAGCACGCTGTCAAGATTGTTTGTTCTTTTTAAATCAAAAAAGCGATGCCCATATTCTGTGAAAAGTTCATGGCGACGCTCAGTTAGTACTGCAGCTGCAATTTCTATACCAGTAGCAGCATCAGTATCTCCCAATCCTGCCAAATGCCGAATTTTATTTAAATCCTCCTTTGCGGTAATAAGCTCACCCTGCATTGCACGAGCTTCAGCCCTTATTAGATATTGTTCCGCTAGCCTGAATACTACGGAATATTCCAACGAAGATCCTGTATTTGAATTTTGCTTATATTTATAGGAATGAAACCATTTTTCGGTACCATTAGTAACGCTGACTATCCAATGTTCTTTCCTTTGGTCACCAGCCTCAAATGAAGTTACAAAATTAGCGGTGAGCGCTATCAGAGGTGGAGGTCCAGTTAGAAAAATAAAAAGGGAGCCTTCATCTGCATTATTGCCTTCCAGTTTCGGCATAAATTGCCAGATAGTAGTAGTGCTTGATTTCAAAAATATATTGTCCAGATCCGTTTCCCAAATATATAGGGGATTGTTGATTACTGCTGAGGCCTCATTTGAAGCTTCAGCCCAGTCACCGTGATATAAATAAGCCCTGGCTAGTAAAGCATGTGCAGTGGCTTTGTTTGCCCGCACACGTTCAGCACTAACATATTCTTCGGGTAGTAAAGCAATGGCTTCATTGAGGTCACTAATAATATGCTGGTAAACTTCTTCCACGGGCGTGCGTGAAACAAGCCTATTCACATTATAATCGGTAGTAGTTACATAGGGAATATCGCCATACATATTAGTAAGATAAAAGTGAACCAAGGCACGCACAAATAGCGCCTCGCCCTTGAACTGATTGCGATCATTTATAGCTAAAGACACGGCATTATGCACTCCTTCTATAATGGCATTCGCACCGTAAATCTGCTTGTAGCTTTCATTCCACACAGAGGCCGATACTGGACTCGATCCAAGCATAGTATTGGTAAATTCAGGATTAGTGGCAGAACTATAATAGGTTAGTTCATCAGCGTATAAACCCAAAGTATAGGACGTGCCAAGTGTTTGTCCGCTTAACACGCCACTATCCCTGAGTTTTGAATAAATACCTGCCATTGCCGCGTTTGCGGTGTTGCGGTCTTCAAAAACACTATTTCCCGTTAACTGTGAATCGGGAGTATCTACATCAACAAAACTATCGCATCCGGTCAGGCAGGATAGAAAAATAATTAAAAAAGTCGTTATCGATTTCATGTCTGTACTTTTAAGTTAAAAGGTTATTTGGATACCAGCAGAATACACTTTAAGTGGGGGCAAATAGGAGGAGTATGCCAGTTCTGGATCACCATTATTAAAGGAAGTGAAAGTCAAAAGGTTCTGTGCTTGAAAAGATAACTTGCAGCGTACCTCTTTAGCTAGTTGCAAAGGCAGGTCGTACGTCAGAGAAATGTTCTTCAGCCTAATATAGGAAGCATCAACAATGGCAGCATCACTATCACTATATTGGTAATAGGCATTAACCACCTCTCCATTTGTTCCCGTTGTATACCTTTGATTGGGTGATTGGTCACCCGGTTGTTGCCAACTGTCGGAAACGCTGGAAAGCTGGTTGATAAAATCACCCGGGACCCCTGGTCGGTAACTAAAATTTTTCTGTTTTACGAATTGAAATAGAAAATCAAGCTGAAGTTTTTTATAGGTCAATTGGTTTTGGAACCCGCCAAAGTATTTTGGAGTAAGATCTACCACCACATTACGGTCATCTGCATATGTAATCTGGCCGTCACCGTTAGCGTCCGCAAATTCATATACACCGGTTTGGGGATTCATACCTGTAAAATGGTACAATCTAAAAATATTTATCGACTCACCAATTACATAACGATTTGCATATGTTGAACTTTCAAGCCCCGGAAATGCAACAAGCTTATTCCTGTTAGCAGAAACATTGAGATTGGTCGTCCATGAAAAATCAGCGTCTTGAAAATTTACCGTCCGTAATGTAAACTCAAGTCCAGTGTTCTGAACCGTCGCACCCAGATTGGCTGTAAGTGAGTTGAAACCGGTAGTCGCTGGCAATGGTATTCCCACTAATTGGTCGGAAGAACGGTTTCGGTACCAAGCGGCAGTCAAAAATATACGATCTTTTAAAAATCCTGTCTCAAGTGCAATCTCTAATTTTTTGTTAGTTTCCCATCCGAATGCAGGGTTGTAAAGCCGCGAAGGTTGTAATCCAATAGTGCCCTGATACATATTCCCCGAAGAAATATAGGTGTCTAAAAATTGGTAATCTCCTATTTGGTCGTTGCCAGTAATACCATAACTAGCCCGTAGTTTTCCAAAACTTAGTACGGTATTATCATTTAAGAGAGGTTCATTAGTAAATAACCATGCAGCGCCCACAGCGCCAAAGTTGGCAAATTGTCTTCCTGGTCCAAAACGACTCGATCCATCCCTTCTGCCTGTAATATTGATTATGTACCTGCTGTCCCAGTTATAATTTACTCGCGCAAAAAACGCTTGATATTTGTAAATAGTTTCATCGCTGCGCGATACCGTTCTTATAGATGCGGAGGCAAGGTTATGGATGAGGTTGTTACTGGAAAAGTTGGCTCCAAACTGAAAAAGGCGGTCGGTGCGCTGACTTTGAAAAGTGCTTCCCACAAGTGCTTCCAGTTTACTTTTTCCCATAGTTTTATACCAGTTCAGTTGCGGTTCTGCAATCCAAGATTGGCGAGATGTGGCATTAGTGTTCAGCGACGAATATTGGCTTCCAACTCCATAAGAGGGATCATACATCGTGGATGGCCTTGTACGACTTTCATTATTGGTAAGGTCTGTAAACCCAAAGTTGGTTTTAAATTGCAATTCCGGCAGGAAATTGTAAGATAGTACGGCATTAGCATTTAAACTATTGATTCGCGAGAGAAATTCTGATTTTAAGTCCGCAAGAGGATTGGTCCAAGTGCTGTTTTCCCAGTTAAGTTCCCCGTTTTGGGTATATAGTGCGGGAGCATTTGGTGCTAATAAACGTGACGTGGCAGTAAGATCGACACCCGGTTGATTATTTTTTTGCGCATCATAACCCGCAGAAAACAACAATTTAAACTTCTGGTCGTCACTTGCGTGGTTCATACTAAAATGGACAGATCCTTTGCCATATTCAAAGTTACCAGGGATGACGGTGCCTTCTTTTCTGTAATTGCCACTCAAAAGGTATTGTGTTGAACTATTTCCACCAGACACCGAAGCTTGGAAATTACTAATTTCCGCTGTGCCGCCTATTAAGACTTTTTGCCAGTCTGTGTACCGGTTTGAATCCCATGTACCATTGACATCATAGGCATAAGAAGGATATTCCGTATATCCGTCATTGGTAAATGCCTTTCTGCGCATAGCAAGATATTGTTCCGTGTTCATCAGGTCAAGCATTCGTGTTACTTTTCCAACTGCTGTTGATGCATTGGCCGAAAAAGTAGTCTTGCCCGCTTTTCCTTTTTTGGTGGTAATTAATACGACGCCGTTAGCACCACGCGAGCCATAGATTGCTGTAGCATCGGCATCCTTAAGTACTTCCAGACTTTCTATCTCTGATGGGTTAATACTGTTTAACGGGTTTGTTAATGATGGTGTAGTACCCGAAGTTTGGCTAAAGCCAATGGTTTCTGATGAGAACGGCACACCGTCAATAATATACAATGGATCATTCCCATCGGCTCTCAAGCTATTTATACCCCTGATTTTTATCTGAAAATTGCCGCCGGGAGATCCACTATCCTGCACAATTGCAACTCCGGCCATTCTCCCCTGCATGACAGCAAGTACATTTGAAACTGGTTGTTTCTCTATATCTTTTGAGGTGATCTTTGCGATACTTCCGGTGCGTTCGCTCTCCTTTACGGAATAGTAGCCTGCATTGACACGGACTTCCTGCAGCGCTGTTGCGTCTTCCAGCATCTTGATATTGATTACTGTACGACCCTCAACAGGAACTGCAATTGTTTTAAACCCCAGATAAGTAAAAATGAGAATGTCTGTGGACGACACTGTTATTGTAAATTTCCCGTCGAAATCAGAAACGACCATTTTTTGCTGTCCTTTTACGGCAATTGTAACTCCGGGTAAAGGATTAGTGCCATCAGTGATGGTACCGCTTATTTGGTTTTGTTGCCATTGGGACTGATTTTGCCTCAGTCTGTTGTTTGCTTGAGCTGGGGGGCAGCAGAGGTATAGCCCGAAAATAATCGGGTACCAAAGTGCTCTCAAGCCTTTATTTAATGAAATAATTTTCATAATATTGGTTTAGTTAAATGAAATGTGAGTTTTGTTTTGCTATGGTCCTCTAGTTTAGCTTGCCGGCGAGTTAGGGGACTTTTTTTGTTTAGTCTTAAAGTCATCCAATCGAATGTCTAAAAGTCTTTAGGGATGGTGTTTTTTACTATATCATAGGTGTTTTTTAGTTAAGAGTTGTGAGTTGACGTTACGGCTAAAGAACCTTTATCTCAACCATAAATCCACAGGCACATCGTTGCTATAAAAAGTATAATTATTCCTATTTGTATTTGTTTGTAGTATTTCATAGGTATTTTTTTAGTTATTGGTTAAGGGTTAAGGGTTAAGGGTTAAGGGTTAAGGGTTAAGGGTTAAGGGTTGCTGTTGCGGCTAAATAGCCTGCACCTTTTATTAACAAATTCAAATTAAATTAACTAGGTGTTTTATTCAAAGGACCTTTCGGTGCAGGTGTCTTTTATTTAGTCTTAAAGTCGAAAGTCATAAAGTCTGGGGTTGTGTCTTTATTTAGTCATAGGCATTTTTTTTTTAAGTTTTCAGTCTTAGTTTTTAGTTGAGCATAGGAATCTTGTGCCAGTTACGGAAAGGGCGTTTTCTTAACTGGGATTTTATGCGGTTTAGTGATTGAAACCACTGCTAAGGTTTAGCTTAAGCTGTTTTAAATGTGTGTTTTTATTTTACTCATAGGCATGCGGGTTTTAGCGTGTTAAACTGCTGCGAGACTATGAAAATAAAGAAGCGGTGCTAAGAATATAAGAGAGTTATGTACCAAGAGAATAAAAAATGGCGCAGAACTCAGCTTATTGCGTTAGAGGTACTGGTATACCCGGAAACAATAAGTGAGCCCACGCCATGGGACGTGAGCATCTTACTTATCATCTCGTTTCTATCAAAGTACCAGTTTTCTAACGCGAGATTCTAAGCGAATGCTTCAAATATTTTATATGAAGAATCGCAAAATTACATTTTTCAATGTAATCCAATTACAAATATATAAATATATTTTAAATATGTACTATAGTACATAACATATTAATTGATTTTTGGTTCATTTTACTTATGCACGAATCATTAGATAAAATAGAACGTTATGTTATCTCTAAAGTAAGAGAAATTAGAGAAACTAAAAAAGTTACACAAGAGGAACTGTCATTATCAATCGGTAAAAACATTACATTTATTTCTCAAGTTGAAGCTCCATCAAAAAAAGCAAAATACAATGTAGTTCATTTGAATTTAATTGCGAAAGCCTTAGACTGTTCTCCTAAAGACTTTTGGCCAGAAAAACCACTTTAAATAATTTATTAGAAAGATGCCTAGGCATCTTTTTCTGTTTTATAGCGATACTGAACACTTGTCAATTCGGGATTAATAGTTGTCAAAAACGGAGGAATTGATAATTTGTTAAAATTTTCTCATTGAAAAACGCTTTTTTTTAATATCAGTTTGTACTCGATATGAGTCAGGGCGGTACATTATGGGAGCAAACAACTGTGATTTATATTCATATAACTACTAAAAGTATGTAACTGAAAAAAGTCCTTTTGATTATTTGTAATAATATATTTATAGATGTTTTAAAAAAGTAATATATTATCCTTACTTTTAAAGTTGGATTTCCAAAGGATAGGAAATTAAATTTTACTAGGTTGAATTGTTTTTTAACCAAATATAATACTTGAGTGTTATATTTGATTTTTATTATCACTTATTTATTTGAACATGGATTATAGGTTGGAGTTATTAAATGAATCTCAATTTGAGAATTTAGTTAACAGAGTTTGTCAAGATATTTTGGGAATAGGTATGATATCATTTTCTGCGGGAAAAGATGGAGGTAGAGATGGAAAATTTACCGGAACAGCTAGTAAATATCCTTCTGAAATAGATTCTTGGAAAGGAAAATTTATAATACAAGCTAAACATACTGCCAATCCAATAGCTTCTTGCTCTGATTCGGATTTTAAAAAAACTATTGAAATGGAAATAGAGAAAGTAAAAACCTTAAAAATAGAAGGTGATATTGATTGCTATATGATTTTTACTAATAGAAAGTATTCAGGGATCCTAGGAGAACGTTTAGTAAGAAAAATTAATGATGAAACAGGTCTTGAAAATGTAGTAATTGTAGGTAAAGAAACACTGAATGATTTATATATAAATCCTAATAAACAAATTATAAGAGAGTTTCAATTAGATTTGCATCATATTCCTTTCGATTTTTCTGAAGAAGAAATCAAAGATATTATTTTAGAGTTTCATAGTGAATTTCCAAAAATAAAATCAAGTTTGGAAACGGAAGTAAATAGAATACAATTTGATTTTGATAGAATAAAAATAGAAGAAAAAAACAAGAAAAATGAATTAGGTAAAGACTATTATGAAAATGAAATCTTAAATCACTCATTGCAAGATTTTGAAAAAATAGAATCATTTCTTGGTGATCCAAGAAATGAGGAATATAAGGAGCAGTATTTTGATACTGCATCTGAATTAAGAAACCTAATTCAAGTAAAAAGAGCTAACTTTGCAACGTTTGAAGAAATATTTATTTTTATATTCAAGCAAATTTCTGATGGAAATAAGATAAAAGGAAAGAGACATATTTTTACTTTATTGCATTATATGTATTATGAATGTTTAATAGGAGTTAAATGATTAAACCTGACAGACACACAAACCCCAAATATTCTATTTTGAATATTAGTACAATTATATTAACTGAGCTAAATGCTTTCTATGCTATCAAATACGATAATCTGTTAAATAAAATTATAATTATATTGGGGGATCAAGCTAAAGTTAATTTTCCATATGCCTTAAATTTTTTATATTTATTAGGTAAATTAAACTACGAACAAGAAACCGATTCTTTTAAAGCAAATGAAATTAAGTAAACTTTATAGTAATGATAGTCGATTTAAGAATATAACGTTTAATCTAAAAGGGTTAAATGTTATCTATGCAGATGTATTAACAGACTTAAAAGAGAAAAAAAATTCACATGATTTGGGAAAAACCAAATTAGCTGAGTTGATAGATTATTTATTAATAAAGCAAATAGACAAAAATCATTTTTTGCTAAAGATTAAAGACGAAAAGGGAAATTCTATTTTTATTAATCATATATTTTACTTGGAATTATATTTAAATGATGGTCGATTTCTAACAATAAAAAGATCAATAGAAAATCATTCGAAAGCATCATTTAGCATTAATAATCAAAAAGTCGAAGCATATATACCGCCATCTGTATGGCAGTTTGAAGATTTAGGAAATGATGCTGCTAAAAAGCAATTGTCAGAAATTATAAGATTTGATTTTTTTAAGAATAAAACCTATGATTATAGAAAAGCAATAAATTATTGCATTCGTATGCAACCAGATTACGAAGATGTATATCGATTGTCTAAATTTAAAGGCGGTAAAGATGTTGATTGGAAACCTTTTATGTTTGACTTATTAGGATTTGATGGAGAAGTATTGCGAAAGAAATATCAGAATGACACCCAACAAGAAAAAATAGAAACTGAAATAAAGCAATTAAAAAAAGATTTTTCAGTTAATGAAACAGATCGAGATGAAATAGTAGCCCAAATTAGTCTTCAAAAAAATAAAACTGAGGAAGCTGAACAGAGGATTGATCAATTAAATTTTTATGAAGAAGATCAGAGTTTAATTGAAGTTGGAATAGATGAAATAGAAAATAAAATATCAAAACTTAATACATTGTCTTATAATTTGAGTTTTGATATTAATAAGCTTCAGACATCAATTAAAAATAATTTTGCTTTTGATCTAGCTAAAGTTGAAAAAGTATTTTTAGAATCGAAAATTTATTTTGCAGATAGTTTAAAAAAAGACTACGAAGAACTTATTAGTTTTAACGAAGAACTTACAAAAGATAGAAATAGATTACTTAAAAAAACATTAAAAAGTAAAAATGAAGAATTAGAAAAGATTAATTTGGAGTTACAGGAGCTTAATAACAAAAAAGAAAATCTATTAAGTTTTTTAAAAGATACAAATACATTTAGAAAGTTAAAGGAATATCAAAAAGATCTAGCTAGGTTAGAATCTGACCTTATTCAATTACAAGAGCGTTTGAAAATTATTGATATGATTATCCATAAAGATGATTCAAAAGAAGTGCTTAAAAATGAAATTGAAGGTACTATAAAGTTGATTAGAAATTTTAGCAATAATACTGAAAGAAACGAAAAATATAAACAAATCCGTGATTTGTTTTCGAAATTTTTCTTAGCAATAATGAATGAGGATACATATATATCATGGTCTATCAATGCTAATAACAATGTGGATTTCAAGCCACCTATAATAAAAACAAAAGATCATTTATCAAAAGATACCGCTAAGGACGAAGGAAGGACATATAGAAAGATATTATGTGTAGTATTTGATCTTGCTGTTTTAGTTGCTTATAGCAAAGAATCTTATTTTCGTTTTGTGTACCATGATGATGTACTATCACAGCAAGATAATGGAATCAAATTAAGATTATTAGATTTAGTAGACAATGTAACAAAGAATAATGATATTCAATATATATTATCTGTAATTAAATCTGATTTACCAACAGATGTAAGTGATGAGTTTGTCTATTTTAAGAAAGATAATGTCGTTTTGGAACTAAATGATCGTGATGAAACAGGTACTTTGTTTGGTTTTGAATTTTAATTTATCGAGTTACTTATATAAATACCAACGCTGAATCTAATGAACTCTAACTTGGCGATTTTTTTTAACGGCTGTGACAACTTTACACTAGCATCAACAAAATGGAATATTTTTCTTTAAAACAAAAAACACACCCCTAACCCCTCTCAAGTGGGGAATACGACTCCTTTAACACAAAACCTATAATTGTTTTTTAAGTAAATAAGTCGATTAATTTAAAAGGTGTGTTGAACGGAACCGGAGGTAGTTTTAAAAAGTTTTTTAATTGTATTTTAAATCCCATATATTTACTTTCAAATTAATAAAATAAAATTCGTTTAGAGGTTTTTAGACGAATTAACTTTGTAGGCAATGCTAACGCAGACCATTCAAAACATTTTTTTAAATTAAACCAAAATGAACATTAGCTTTTTTTCTAACTTATTTCTTTGGTTATTATTAATAACTTTACCAGAAATTGTATTTTGTCAATCGGCCGACTTTATCATTCAAGATGTAAAATTTGAAAGTCAGGGTGTCACTCTTGCAGGCTCAATTTTAACGCCTAAAAAAACAATTGCAGCAGTTGTAATTGTTCACGGGTCCGATCCTGTAAAAAGAGATATGGACTTCGCTAAACGTCTTGCGAAAGAAGGTATTGCCGTATTGACATATGATAAACGTGGAGTTGGAGAATCAGGCGGTGTATATGTAGGGCCATCTGTTGGTACTAATAATATTGACACTACTAATCTTAATTTATTATCTCATGATGCAAGTGCAGCAGTAAATACATTTCGAACCTATTTGAAGGATAAAAAAACACCAATTGGATTAGTTGGCTTCAGTCAAGCAGGATGGATAATCCCAATTGCTGCAAGCAAAAATCCACAAATAGAATTTATGGTTTTATTTAGTTGCCCTACAATTACAACTCTAGAACAACTTCGATTTCAGTTTTATACTAACGGCAACAATAATTTTTGGGAAAATCATACAGAATCAGATGCTCGTGAACATACTAAAAATGACCCAGACAGGTATCAATTCGTTGCGACTGACCCAAAAATTTCTCTGAATACTCTTTCAATTCCGGGACTTTGGCTTTTTGGTGAGAAAGATATACAGATTCCAGTAAAGTTGTGCATGGAGCAATTAAATACATTGAAAGCTCAAGGTAAACCTTTCGAATATACTTTGTTTTCAACATTAGGTCACAATACTTCTTCCGGCGATATTACAGAAACTGTTGATATTTCAATTCAATGGATAAAACAGAAAGCTTTGAATATTAAGAAGTCTAAAGTATCAAAATAAAGCACTGCCTACAACAGCAAGGGTTTCGTTGGGCTTGAAAAGCCAACAATGAAGCCTGTGTTGAACGGAAACTAGAGGCAGTTTAAATCCTGTATATTTGCTTCCTAATTAATAAAATAAAGGTCGTTTGGAGGTTTCTAGACGAACTGAAGTTGGTGGTAATTGCTTGGAGGTTTGATCTTTAAAATGTTTATAACTAATTGCATATTCTTGTTTAAAACATTATACTTTTGTTGATATTGAAAGGTTAATCCTAAAAAAAAACAAGATGAATATTAGACTAAATTTGATCGCTGGTCTTGAGTCGTTCGCACAGAAGTCAATGGAACAGCATAACAGAAATCATACAGTTAATAGAAATACCTATTTTGATTTGATACAAACAGATGGAAGCACTTACACATGCCGATTTTGAATCTGAAGAAAAGTATAAATACTTTCTAAATTATATCAATCAGATGCAAAGGAAAGCTGATAGACATGTTTTCGAACTCAATTTTACTGAGGCTCGTTTAGAAGTAGGCTTTTTCCTCTGGATGTCCAATTACATATCCGGAATGGTAAGCTGGCTAAAATAACTTCAATTACAACTTCTGCCAACACATCTCAGGCCATTTGCAAATTTAGTGGAATTACTGTTTTTAATCGTATTTTAGTTTAACAAAAATACTCTGCTGCAAAATCCCAAACATCGCAAAGTGCGAGAACATTAGTTTATTCTAAACAACAAAACATGAGCATTAATAAAAAGATGTCTGCAAATTCAATTTTAGCCTTAAAGGATGCTTTAGTTGCAATATATTATCGAAAAAAAGATTTGAGGCAATTTATTGAATTAACTATTGAGAATGCAGCCATTGTTTCAACGATTGACTGGGCTGATAATGTAAAGTATGAAAGCGTATCTCAGTTAATTGACCGAATGGTAAAACGTCAAGATTTCTATCAAACCGACCTCTTAAAGTTAGTCCAAGAAGTTGGTAATATTAATGACTTTTCTCATTTAGAGTATTGGGAAAAAGAGAACAGGGGTTTAATCAAAAAAGCAGAAGTTGCAGTAGGTAAGTTGAGACAGCAAGCCAAAGGACATTTTGATACAATTGAAGAATTAAAAAAAGCTGAAGAAAGAAGAGAAACCACTAAAGAAAAGTTGAAAGACAGTATTGCGTATCAACAGAAACTAGATGAACTAAAAATGGAGTTTTATGAAATTGCTTCGAATACTAATTCCCAACAGAAAGGTTTTCAGTTTGAAAAGTTTCTGAATAAACTGTTCAACTTTTTTGATTTAGATCCCAAATCAGCTTTTAAAGTTATTGGAGAACAAATTGATGGAGCTTTTACCTTTGACAATACCGATTATCTTTTAGAGGCGAAATGGCAAGAAAAATCAATAATTGCAGCCGACTTGTATACTTTTGGTGGAAAAATTCAAGGGAAATTAAAAAACACTTTAGGTTTATTTGTTTCACTTGGTCCTTACTCTTCAGAATGTACTGAAACTGGTAGTTCTGTTCTAAAATCAATGATTTTAATGGACGGAATGGACTTAATGCAGGTTTTGGAAGGTAGAGTTCGATTGAATGATATGATATTGATAAAGCGAAGACACGCCTCTCAAACAGGTGATATTTACTATCAAATGAAATAAGAACAAAATGCTAACAAGTACAATCTTAAAAAACAACCTCGTTTAAGTCATTTTAAGCGAGGTTTTAAACAGAAAAATAAATCCTGTAGTTGTTTCCTAAATTTTATGCTAGTTTCTTATAATTTGAAAGCGGAGTTTAGTATTGCCGCGAATCAAACGCCAGCTTTTTGGATTTGTGCTTAAGATAGGGTTGTATAGGAAAAGATGCTGTGTGGTATTTTTTTTGCTTAATATTTTTTGTTATAATATGGTAAACCATAATACTTAATTAAAACTATTTTGTATGTTTGGTATCAACGCCCAATTGATTTTTTTTTCGGAACATACACACCTGTGCTGATGTGCTGAAAATATGCAGTGTGCCTGTAAGTGCTAGGGTACTTTTAAAATCAAATACCATTCCTGCTAACGGAACAAAAAATACGGAAGAACCGAAACCACTAATCGTCCCGATTATTTCGCTTACAAAGACAAGCAGAAAAAATAATATTGTTGTTGTATCCATATCTTAAATTATTTCCATATTTTGATACTATTCGCTTGGTTCATTATTTGATCGAACTTACTACGAAAAACTAAGAATACAGCTATTTCACCGAACCTATAACTAACTTTAAAACTTCATTCTCTGAATTCTGACAGCGTTTAAAATCGCCAGTAAGGCCACTCCAACATCAGCGAAAACGGCTTCCCACATAGTAGCTAAACCTCCTGCGCCAAGAACTAAAACAATGGCTTTTACTGCAAATGCCAAGGCTATGTTCTGATAAACAATTTGCTTGGTCTTTTTACCGATGTTTATGGCGGTGAAGATTTTTAGGGGCTGGTCGTTTTGAATGACGATGTCGGCAGTTTCTATGGTGGCATCACTTCCTAAACCGCCCATTGCTATTCCTGCATCCGCAAGGGCAACAACAGGTGCATCATTTACACCATCACCAACAAAGGCAATTTTTAGGTTTTGCTTTTTCAATTCTTCTACTTTTTCCACTTTGTTTTCTGGCAATAAATCCCCATAAGCCAGATCAATATTCAATTCTTTTGCTATTGCATCTACCACGGCTTGTTTATCGCCTGAAAGCATTACGGTTTTGACGTTTATACTGTGTAAACTTTTAATGGCTTCATTTGCATCTTCTTTGATTTCATCAGCTATGAGAAAATATCCTGCATACTTTTGATTAATGGCAATAACGATAATTGTAAATGGCGTATTGTCGATGTCGGCATCATAACTGATGTTGAATTTTTTCATCAGCTTTACATTTCCTGCCAAGATTTCATTTTCGTCCACTTTCCCTTTTAGTCCGTGACCTGCAATTTCTTCGACATCAGTGACGCTCACATTTTTTTCTGACCCTTTTGCATATTCAATAATAGCCGTTCCAACAGGATGGGTAGATTTGGTTTCGAGGGCGGCTGTATATTTTATTAAATCGGCTTCGGGAATATCCACAGCAACTACTTTTTGTACTTTGAAAACCCCTTTGGTCAGCGTTCCAGTTTTGTCCATAACCACTACTACGATGGATGCCATTAGATCCAGAAAATTGGACCCTTTAAACAAAATCCCATTTTTACTTGCTGCACCAATGCCACCGAAATATCCCAAAGGAATTGAAATCACCAATGCACAAGGACAAGAAATAACTAAGAATACTAATGCTCTGTATAACCAATCTCTGAATATATAATTATCAACGAAAAACATTGGAAGTGCAGAAATGGCAACCGCAAGTAACACTACAATTGGTGTGTATATTTTGGCAAATTTTCTGATAAATAATTCGGTTGGTGCTTTTTTAGAGGTTGCTTCCTGTACCATTTCGAGAATTTTTGATAGTTTACTATCCGTATAGGCAGTTGTTACTTCCACTAAAACAACTGTATTCAGATTTATCATTCCGGCAAGAACGGTTTCGCCTTTTTGTTTGGTATCTGGTTTACTTTCTCCTGTTAGGGCTGCGGTGTTGAAGGAGGCCGTATCAGAAAGTAACTTTCCATCTAATGCTAGTTTTTCTCCTGGTTTTAATTGAATAATTTCTCCAATGGTTATTTCAGATGCTTTTTTTACAGTCGCATTTTCTCCATTCATTACTGTTGCTTCATCAGGTCTTTGGTCTAATAATAGTTTGATGTTTGTTTTTGCTCTTTGGACAGCCAATGTTTGGAATATTTCACCGATGGAATAAAACAACATTACGGCAACACCTTCAGGATATACGCCAATAACAAATGCTCCAATTGTAGCTATGCACATTAATAGAAATTCTGAAAATATTTCGCCTTTACGTATGCTTTCAAATGCTTCTTTGAGTACAGGAAAACCTACTGGAATGTAAGCGATAATGTACCACACTATTCGTACCCAACCTGTGAACCAAGTTTGCGTAAAGTAGTTGTCAAAACTAATGGCCACAAGGAGTAAAATGAATGAAATAATTGAGGGTAAGAACATTTGAAATGTAGTTTGGTCTCCGCCCGAGTGGTCGTGTCCGTCATCATCAGAATGTTCGGATTTATAGTCAACGGTACAACATCCTGTTTGTTTGTCGGTTTTGTTGTTTATTTTTTCTTCCAGTGTGCAACAAAGCTGTTTGCCGTTTGCATCGTATTTGTGTTGGTGTTTTGTGTCTGTATTTATCATATAAATTTGATTTAAATATGTTATTGTTTTAAATTAGAAATTGTACTTATTGTAAGTGCCACTATAATTGTGTTATATGCAAACGATATTAAACTATGCATTAAAGCAAATCTTCTTATAGTTTTTGAAGTTATAACAACATCAGATACTTGGAATGTCATTCCTATTACAAATGAAAAATAGGCGAAGTCTAAATAATCGGGTTTAGTTTTGCCTGGAAATTTTATTCCGCCAATGTTTGAACCTGTATTTAGTTCGTTATGATCGTGATATAAATGTGCATAACGGATTGTAAAAGTGGTATGTAAAAGTAACCAAGAAAAGACTACTGGTGATAAGGAAACAATGGAATGAAACAATCTATTTTCAATTATGTCTTTTTTTTCATTGACAAGTGCTAATGTACCAAAAAGGCTTAATACAATAGCAATAATCACAATACTAAAAATAGTTTTGAGATTTTCATCTTGTTTAGCAACGATATGACATAATTCATTTTCTTTCGTTGAAAAAAAAAGTACCCAACTAAAAAATAAACCAGTTACACAAAAAGCATCCCAACTTAATATAATTTTACTATTGTTGTCAATATTAAAAGCAAATAAAATACTATATGTTATTAAAGAAAATAATAAAGAAATTATTAACCTATTGATTCCAGAGATTTTTTCGATCCAATGATGTTTTAGTTTATTTTCCATAATATTAGTCTATTGCAAAAAAATGAAGAAAAATTTTCGGGCAGTTAGTAATTGTTTTTATTATTTTTTGAATTGAAAATATATTAGTGCTATCGCTGCAAATGCCATTAACAGAAAAGTGATAATGCCTAAAATATTTGAGAGTTTGCTGTTGGTAAATTCTCCCATTATCTTTTTGTTATTGCCAATATGTAAAATGATAACAATTAAAATGGGAGAGGTTAAACCATATAAAATAGCGGTGTAAATAAGGGCTTGTATAGGGCTAATACCTATCCCGTCTAACGATAATCCGATGAGTAGTGAAATAATAATGGTGATATAAAATCCTTTTGCTTCATTGAATTTTTTATCAAGTCCTTCTTTCCACCCAAATGTTTCCGCTAACATGTATGATTGTGAACCTGCCAAAACTGGTATTGCAATCATACCTGTGCCTAAAACTCCTATTGCAAAAATTAAATAGGTAAGTTTTCCAGCCAAAGGTTCTAGAGCTTTTGCGGCTTGTTCAACAGTATCAATTTGTTTTATTCCACCATTAAAAAGCACCGTTCCTGTTGTGAGAATGATAAAGAACATAACGAGATTTGAAAATAACATTCCGAAATTTACATCTGTTTTCATATTGTCGAGTATTCGTTTGTTGACAACAACTTTTCTTTTTTTATGCGCCATGTCTTCGG
This sequence comes from Flavobacterium bomense, assembly GCF_003970355.1. Taxonomy (NCBI): domain Bacteria; kingdom Pseudomonadati; phylum Bacteroidota; class Flavobacteriia; order Flavobacteriales; family Flavobacteriaceae; genus Flavobacterium; species Flavobacterium bomense. The sequence continues at coordinate 80,177 of NZ_RYDJ01000016.1, forward strand.
CTTCCATAGTAGCTTGCCAAAAGAAAAGATAAGGCGAAATAGTGGTACCTAGAATGGCAACTAAAATGGAAATAAATTCTTTATTAAATTGAATTGAAGGAAGGAAAGTGTTTTTTAAAACAGCCGCCCAATTTTGATTTACCATAAAGGGAACGATAAAATAAAGCAATAGCGAAAGACAAAGCCACCTTAATATTAATGCTAATTTTTGATAGGGATATTTAATGATGATAAAAATTAAAATGCCAGTGATAGTAATACTAAATACCGAAACAGGAATAGATGGAACAAGCATGTGTGCAACTGCTCCCATGCCTTGTATATCTGCCCCGATATTAAATGTAATCGCAGGAAAACTAAATAAAAGCATAGTGTATAAAACAGCTTTTGGGTAATGATTTTTTAAGGTTACCGTTAAGCCTGCTTGTGTCACAATTCCAATCCGCGCGCACATCCCCTGAATGGCTGCCATCAGAGGAAATGTTAGTAATGAAGTCCACAGCGTTGCATAACCGAAACCTGCACCTGCCTGACTGTACGTGGCAATGCCCGAAGGGTCATCATCACTTGCACCTGTAACTAATCCCGGCCCTAAAACACGAAGTGCCTTTTTAATTTTTACTAAAAAAAAATTGGTAGTAGTCATGTAATTTTTTTGTTAAAGTTCGTTTTTTAATAATTGCAATTATTAAGTATGTAATTAGAAAAATGAAAGTGAAAATTTTCAGTACTATTCCGTATGTTGATTTGTATAATTCTAAATGAAACAGAAAATATATATTGCTTATAATACATAAAAAGAGCAATAACATGGTGATGTAATAAACGGTTTTCATACTGAAGTTTTTTAAAAGTCATTTAAAAAAATTTATTTTGCCTACGTTAACATCAGAACTCATGAAATTTATTTTGAGTTAATATAGTTAAAATGTTATGGATGCAAAAAATTGATCCACCACTAATATATTATGCTACCATTCCTATCAAAAGGAATATCAAAAAACCAACAAAAAACATACTTGTTTGTAATAAGGTTTGTTTTTCTTCATGGGCTTCAATTAATAATTCTTCGGTTACTAAAAATAATAACGCAGCTAATCCAAAAGATAAAACCAATTCTAACCATTCTTGCGAAAGCCCTTTTAATAATGTGATACCTAAGATCGCTCCTATAAAAAACAATATCCCCAAAACAAGTAGTATCAGCATATTTTTTTGTTTGGATAAATTCAAACCTACACAAGCTAATACTACTGCTAGTCCCAACGAAAATGTTTCTAATGCCAAGGCGACCGAAAGCAAAATACCTTCAGTATTTCCTGCTGCAAAACCTACACCCAGAAGTAAACCATCAATCACTAAGTCTATACCCAACGCAATTAATAAACCCATCGGTAAAGCATTTTTAATTTTATTAGCTTCTGATTTTTCTTCAACCTTTTCGGCCAAGAATTTTACCAAGAGCATTATAATGATACCTGAACTAAACCCAATACCAACCTCAATAGGTCTGTGATTTTTAATTATGTCTGGTAATAGCTCTACTGCTACTACCGAAAAAACTACACCTCCTGCAAAATGCAGAACGGAACTTTTGAAAGCACCGCTTGGTGTTGTAAATAATCCTGTAACTCCACCCAAAAGGATAGAAATTACAGGTATTAAGGCATACAAATAAACATCTGAAATTGCAGTCATATTACTTTTATTACTCTTCCCCTTTATTGGTCAGTTTTGCATTTACAAAGAAGGCTCCTTTGGTTACAATTTTTGCATTGATTGGAATTTCTTTTACTAACGTGATTGCTGTATAGCCCATATTAGAAACGCCTTTTAGCACTTCAATTTTTTCGAAATTGGTGTTTTTTGATTCTTGTTCTTTACCTTTTGCTTCAGGCTCTTTCTCCGCTTCGACTTCTTCGGGTTTTTCTTCTTTGGCTTGTTTATCGGTGACAACAAAAATATAGTCTTTGCTATCTGCACTCACAATAGCATCGTTCGGGACTGCATTTGTAGTAATGTCATTTAAACTTACAATTGCTGTTATATTCATTCCGTCAATCAACCCAGATTTATTGCCTTGAACTGTGGCGTGAACTGGAATACTTTTACTGTCATTCTCAAAGGCTGCACCTATTGAATATACTTTTGCATTATAATCTTCGCCTGAATTATTAGTTATTCTAAAATGAATAATTTGTCCGACTTTGAGCATTGGTAAATCTTTTTCAAATATATTCAGATCTAAATGCAATTGTGAGTTATCTACAATTTCGGCTACCGGTGAAGAGACATCAACATAACTTCCAATTTTCGCAAATACATTGCTTATAGTGCCACTTATAGGGCTTGTAATCGACAATGCTGAACGTAAATTGCCGTTGTTTAAACTATTTGGATTAATGCCCATCATCTGAATTTGTTGCTGTAAAGAGGCTCTGCGAGTTCGCATTGATTTTAGTTCCGCATTGGCATTTTGATAATTTTTTAATGCGCCTGCGTTACCCTCATTAAGTTCTTTTTGTCTAGTCACTTCTTGTTCCGCAAAGGTAATTTTACTGGCAGTACTCAAATATTCTTCTTGTAACTGTATGAACTGCGGATTGGCAATAATAGCAATTACTTGTCCTTTTTTTACAAAATCTCCCAATTGTACATTAATGCTTTTGACTACGCCACCATAAAGAGATGTTGCATTTGCTTTGTTATTATTAGGCACTCGCAACGCACCGTTGGCTCTGAGTGTTGCCGTTAATTGCTTTTGTTCAATGGTTCCGAATTGTATGTCTACTGTTTTTATTTGGTCGGTTGTGAGTGAAGCGATTGTAGGAGCAGCTTCTTCTGTTGTTGCTTTTTGTTCCTCTTTCTGGGGTGTAATTTCTTTATCACCACAAGAAAGTAGAAGTAAGCAAGAGGCAAAAAGCAAAAGGCAATTTTTATATTTTATTTTTAAAGATTTCATTTTTTTAATTTATTTGTTTGTGAAATAATTGTATTCAATAATCGCTTGGTTGTACGCATTTAGGTTTTCTAAATAATTTTTTCGTATTTCGATGGCTTGGCTTAAATACAATGAAAAATCGGCATAACTTATTTCTCCTGCTCGATAGGATTGATTAGCGGCTTTTATAATTTCTTCGGCTTGTTGCAAGCCTGAAGTTTCGTAAAATTGTAAACCCGAAACACTTTTTTCGACCTCTGTTTGACGTTGCGTCAAAGAAGATTTCAGTATTTGTGTTTGGTATTGCAATTGTTGTTCTTGTACTTCTTTTTCAGTTTTGGCTGCTTTTATTTTGTTTCTATTGGCACCGCTTCCAAATATTGGAAATGAAGTTGAAAATGAAAAACCACTAAAAGGATCCTCAACACCGTACAATTTTTGTGAAAACACCCTACCAGAAAATTCGGGTAAGCGATTACTTTTTTGTATTGCAATTTCACTATTGGCTATAGCTACATTTTGCTCTAATAAAATAAGATTCGGATGGTTTACTGTTGTATTTTGTAAACCATATTCTAACTTTTCCAACGATTTAGAAAGGGGCAAAATAGCTTCTGAACTATTCATTAATTGCATTAATGCCTGTTGTTGCATTAGCATTTCTTTTTGAAGCTGAATAATGTTAGTTTCAATTTCTTTCAACTTTACGTTTGCCGAAATTTTTTCGATACCTGCACTTTCACCCGTTTTTACTTTTACAATTGTAGTTTTTAGCAATCCAATATAAATACTGTCTAATCGCTGATACAAAGCCATTTTATCTTGTAAATACCATAATTTATAATATACCGAACGAATATTTTTTTTCAGTTCCGTATTGATTACTTCTTCGTTGAATTCGTAGTATTTAGTTTGCTCCCGATAGTAATTTTTCTTGGCTTGATTTACCTGTGGCATATAGAAACTTTGTTGTAAACCTATTTTCCAAATACCCGTTTTATCCGAAGGTCGCAAATCTTCATTTTCCACAAAAATGCCCGTTTTGGGAAATTCTTTGTTTCCTTTTATCAGAAGCTGATTTTTTGAGATTTGAGATTGATTGATGTTGTATTGCAAGTTGTCTTTTAAACCCAAATTCAATACTTCATCAATGGTTTTTCGGGATTGCGCCTGACCAATATTGGATAAAAATAATAGTCCAATAATAAGAACCGTAGTAATTGATTTTCTTTTCAATTTAATTTTTGTGTTGAATATGATGTAAAGCAAAGGCAATACAAATAGGGTTAAGAATGTAGCTGTAAGCAATCCGCCAATAACAACAGTTGCCAATGGTTTTTGAACTTCGGCACCCGCACTGTGTGACAATGCCATTGGTAAAAAGCCTAAAGAGGCAACGGTAGCCGTCATTAATACTGGGCGTAGTCTAATTTTTGTCCCTTCAATTACTCGTTTTATGACATCATCCCAACCTTCCTTTTCGAGTTGGTTGAATGTGCCCACTAATACAATTCCGTTTAAAACTGCTACACCAAATAATGCAATAAAACCAATTCCGGCCGAAATACTAAAAGGCATTCCACGAATTAGCAGCGCAAATACGCCACCGATAGCACTCATTGGAATAGCGGAAAATATTAAACTGGCTTGTTTCATAGAATTGAATGTAAAATACAAAAGCATAAAAATAAGAAGCAACGATATTGGTACAGCAATCATCAATCTATTGGAGGCTTTTTGTAAATTTTCAAAAGTTCCACCATACGTAAAATAATAACCCGACGGTAACTTTATTTTCGCAGCCAACTTTTCTTGAATTTCTTTAACCACACTTTGTACATCTCTATCTTGGATATTAAAACCAATGACAATTCTACGTTTTCCTGATTCACGACTTATTTGCGCTGGACCGAGTTTGAAATCTATTTTTGCCACTTGTGACAATGGTATTTGATTACCTGTAGGTGTTGGGATCAATAGATTATTTACATCGTCGATACTTCGTCTTGATGTACTGTCTAAACGCACCACCAAATCAAATTTTCGTTCGTTTTCGTAAACTACACCTGCTGCTTTTCCTGCAAAAGCAGTACTTACAATATTGTTAATATCCTCAACATTTAATCCATAATTTGCAATACGTAAACGGTCGTATTCGATATTAATTTGCGGCAAACCATCGACTTGTTCCACCTGTGGTGATGAAACTCCTTTTACATTTACAATCACATTTTCCACTTTTTTGGCGTATACAGAAAGGCTATCTAAGTTTTCGCCAAATATTTTTATGGCAACATCTTGTTTAATGCCTGTCATTAGTTCATTGAAACGCATTTGAATGGGCTGGCTTTTTTCGATAAAAACACCAGGAATTACGTTTAATTTTTCTTCTATAACATCACCCAATTCATCATAGGATCTACCAGATTTCCATTCGTCTTGCGGTTTTAGAATAATCATTAAATCAGTTGCTCCTGGAGGCATCGGGTCAGTAGGCACTTCTCCAGAACCCGTTTTTCCCACTACAATTTTTACTTCTTCAAATTGCTTGGCAATTCTTGAGGCTTGCATTGAAGTTTCGATACTTTGAGTTAATGAAGTTTCGAGCGGCATTTTAAATTCAAACGCATAGTCTCCCTCTGCTAGATTTGGAATAAACTCACCACCCATTTTGCTAAATATAAAAAACGTAACTAATAATAATGCGATCGTAATACCAACGACTTTGTATTTTATTTCAATCACTTTTACTAAAAGGGGTTCGTATTTTTTGTATAAGAAATCCATCATTTTATCAGAGAATGTTTTTTTATGACTGATAAGCTTAGGCAAAAACAAAGCACTCATCATCGGAATATAGGTTAATGAAAGTATCATTGCACCTATGATTGCGAACGAAACTGTTTTTGCCATTGGACCAAACATTTTTCCTTCAATTCCCACTAAAGATAAAATTGGAAAATACACTATCATAATAATGATTTGCCCAAAGGCGGCACTACTCATCATTTTCTTAGCACTATATTCCACAGCGTGATCCATTTGAGGCTGGGTAAGTCTTACTTTACTTTTGTTATGCTCCAAGAAATATAGGGAAGCTTCCACAATAATTACGGCACCATCTACAATTAAACCGAAATCTATTGCACCCAAACTCATTAGGTTTGCACTTACTCCAAAAATTTTCATCAATCCCAACGCAAAAAGCATTGAAAGTGGTATTGCAGAAGCAACAATAAGTCCAGCACGAAGATTTCCGAGAAATAACACCAATACAAAAATTACTATTAGCGCTCCTTCGATTAGGTTTTTTTGGACAGTAGAAATAGCACGGTTCACAAATGTACTTCTATCAATAAATGGTTCAACGATTACATCATCGGGTAATGATTTTTGTATAATAATCATTTTTTCTTTAACCCTCTTTACCACTTCATTACTGTTTGCCCCTTTAAGCATCATTACAATACCGCCAACTGCATCTACCTTTCCGTTATAGGTCATCGCGCCGTAGCGAACGGCACTGCCAAATTGTACTTCGGCAACATCTTTTATAAAAATAGGTACACTATTTGGATTGCTTTTTACTACAATGTTTTTTACATCTTCCAAGGAAGTCACTAACCCAACACCACGAATAAAATAGGCACTTGGTTTTTTGTCGATATATGCACCACCTGTGTTTTGATTGTTTTTTTCTAAAGCGTTGAAAATATCCGGAATAGTTACACCCATTGCTTTTAAGCGATTTGGGTTTACGCCAACTTCATATTGTTTTAGTTTCCCTCCAAAGCTATTTATTTCGGCTATTCCTGGAGTTCCGTTAAGTTGTCTTGCTACTATCCAATCTTGCATCGAACGCAAATCCATTGCGGAATATTTTTTTTCGCTTCCTTTTTTCGGATGCAAAATATATTGATACACTTCGCCAAGTCCTGTACTTACGGGACCCAATTCGGGTGTTCCAATGCCTTGCGGTATTTGGCTAATAGCCTCTTTTAGTCGTTCACTGATTAATTGACGCGCAAAATAAATATTTACATCATCATCAAAAACAACAGTGATTACCGATAAACCAAAGCGAGAAATGCTGCGGGTTTCTTCTAAATCGGGAAGATTTGCAATACTTTGCTCTATTGGAAAAGTCACTAATTGTTCTACTTCTTGGCCTGCCAAAGTTGGGCAAAGCGTAATAATTTGCACCTGATTGTTTGTAATATCCGGCACTGCATCAATGGGTAACTTGGAAGCACTCCAAACTCCCCAAATGATGAGAAATAAAGTCATCAAACCAATGATAAATTTATTATTGATACTAAAATGAATGATTTTTTCTAACACTATTGAGAATTATTACTGTTTAATATTGATTTATAAATCACAGCACTTGAATATTTCAAATACTGTAAAGTGATTAATGAAAAACAATAGCCTGATTAATGCACAAGTCATTAATCGTTATTCATTTAAACATTAATCAAAAAAAATTAAGCAGTAATTTGAGGCGGTTGCCAAATACTTCCGTAGAAATTGGAAGTTAAAATAGATTTGTATTGAGGTACTTTTTTGTCAATTATCGTTTTAACAGAAAAGAGATTATAAGCATAAATAGTATTGTAAGCGAAACCTTGGCATCTACAACAGTTACAAACACAAAAAGGCGAACAAGCATCTTTATCGTTGTGTTGTTTTGAACTATTGTTGACAGTAACTTTTTCAAATGAACCAATTTGCTCCTTGTCTGCGCAAGGCATACAGGATAGCATCAGAAAGATAATTGATAATATGGTGTTTGTAAGTTTCAAGACTGTAAAAATAAGGTTTTTATTTTTAATTTATTAATTATTTGAAATGATTATTATAGTAATGCCAAATCCTTGCGGCTATTCCCAACAACAAGATCAAGCAAACGAGAATTATCATTATGGCACGAATAACAGTGTAAGCAGTTATTGGTTTTTTAGATTTAGTTTTGGATTGAGGTTTTGGGTTGTTCTGTTTTTATAATGATTCAGCCATTTTATCCAATCTATTCTGAAGGAGAAATAAACAACCTAAAAGAAAATTATAATGAAATTACCATTAATGCAGATTTAAATGTATTTATTAATAAATAAAAAGTGTTTGTAGCAATAGTCATTATACAACCCATTTCAAAATCTAAATAGAAAAAACAACCTCGTTTAAACAGGCTATAATTCGATGATGTATTGTGTAAAGTACAATATTTGGTCAAAAATCTAAGGCCAAGCTATATTGACTCTCAATCTTTGGGTGAAAAGTTCCAATAATCATAAAAGGATTATTGGATACATAATGATGAAGTGCTGAAGTTCCTAAAAAAAAATGTAAGTCTTTAGTTTTAGCAAAATCTTCAAAGTACTTATACTTTACATCATCAATTGCTTTTTTTTCATTTCCTTCGTGTTTTGCTAGACAATTCCAATACAATTGACCAGTTTCCCAGTCTTCAATCATTAGTTTACTTTGTTTACCTTCATCATCTTCAAAAATAAATGAAAATTTGTACGGCAATTTTTGAACGACGTCGAAAGGGTCTTCTGGATGTTCAAATAAATTGGTTTGATCTCGATTTGCTTTTAACTGGTCTATCTTTTTCTTGTCCCATTCTCGTTCAACTTCAACAGCAATAAAGTCAATTATTTTCGATGGTTTGAAAACAGCAAGAGAAGTACATATTTTCTTATTATGGGCATCCTTTATTAAAGAAGCTAAATTTGTATGTACATTATTGAGTGCGAATTTTTTTCTGTCAGCCCAATAGTTTTTAGTATCAAGTTTGCCTACTATTTTTATTTCACTATCATAAGAATAGGGTCTATAACTTTCCGGTCTAAAATCACTTTTATTTTTAACTAAATCAATCTCAACCCAGTCATATTTACTGTATTGTTCGTTATATGATTTTTTTCTAAAAGGAATAGGATAAATTCTAATCCAAGAGCCGTCTTCAAGAAAACCTGCGGTACAAACTAATTCATCATATTTACCAGAAATAGTTGGATACGTTTTTGCAGCAATCAGAACTCTTGTTTTAGCCATATTACAAATGTTTTACTTTGTAATCAAATATAGGGAATTTTGCAATAGCTTCAGCTAGAGGTTTTCTATGGCATTGACAAACATCTGCTTCAAAACAAGTTAATGCAATCCGATTGTATTTTGTCAATAAATTAATTATTGTTTCTTGATAAGAATTAGTTTCAAGTAACGTAGTTTTTTTATATTTTTCAAAAAGTTCATCATAATCTTTTTGAGAATTCAATTCTTGACGTTGATCTGAATTAATTCCTACTTCTGGAATATGAATATAGTCAATTCCTATACTTTCACAATACTTTTTTAATAGTGACTTACTAAATCCAAATTTCATACTTAAAGAATTTTTTCTAACATCAACAAGTAGTTTCACATTATTCTTTAAAAGTTTATTAAGATAATTTTCCAAGGAAACCCCTTCGTAACCTATTGTAAAAAGAATAGTTTCATCACTACAAGCTTTTTGATTAGTTACTTTAGTTAATTGTTCTTCATTTAATATTTTATCAGCTATTGTACTCTTTGTAGCATAATAAGGATAATTAATGTACGTATGTTTTATAAGTGCACTATTATTCATATTTCCATACAATTTCACTATTTCAACTAAAATTTTTTCATCCTCTAATTTTAATGTTTTTATAAAATCAACAGATGTGTTTTTGGTATAAGTGTTTTCATTTTCTAATAAAATATCTTTTTTGACCATTGTCACTAAATCTGCTTTTGCAGAATATGAATAACAACCGTATTTATAAGGAATAAAATCATATTCAGATTTTATTTTCTTTTGACTAAATAAAAACAAGAGTTTTTGTATGCGAATTTTTTCAAGTTCACCACCAAGCATTTGTATTAATGCTAATATTATTTTTCTTCTATAAAACATTTTACAAATGTAGATAAATGAAATTTTTCATTAACTTATTATATTTAATTTTTTATGTATATTTTTTTAAAACCAATGTATGTCTAACCATATGAAATGACAGACTCTATCAATATTGCACGAATAGGGACAGATTGGATATGCAAATAAAACCCGCAGTATTAGTTAAGCAACATTTTTAAAATTATTTTTCTGTTTCCAGAATTCTTCTA
>NZ_RYDJ01000170.1:0-1217 GCF_003970355.1 Flavobacterium bomense
ACCTGCTGTATCTGGTGCATTTGGCGGTTTAATTCGTGGAGGTTTTGAATGGGCGGGATTTAGAATGGGGTTAGAATATAATTTTATTCCTGATTCTGATTTAGAAGATATAAACGGTGTTAAAAAAGGAACTGCAAAAAACGCCGATTTAGGTATCCACATCGGATTTTTTGTTGGAGGAGGAAAATGGGGGAAATAATTTTTTCTTTATAAAATCAAACCACGCATTTGCGTGGTTTTTTTATGTCCAAAAATAGCTTTACTTTGCTTATATGAACTGGAAAACAGATATCAAAAATTATCAGTCTTATCTTAGGATTGAAAGAGGATTATCTAAAAACACCATCGAAAATTATTCTTTTGATATAGAACGGTTGTGTCTTTTTTTGGAGGAAAATAATTTCTCAGTTTCGCCCATAAAGATAAGCGAAGAAACGATTCAGCAGTTTATTTATAGTGTTTCAAAAGAAGTAAATCCACGTTCGCAGGCCAGAATAATTTCGGGATTAAAAAGTTTTTTTAGCTATTTAATTTTTGAAGATTATCGCTTAGACAATCCCATGGAATTGATTGAAACTCCCAAAACAGGTCGAAAACTCCCCGATACTTTATCAGTCGATGAAATTGATGCTTTAATTTCGGCAATAGATTTGAGTTCCAATGAAGGCGAACGAAATCGAGCAATGTTGGAAACGCTTTATGGTTGTGGGCTTCGGGTTTCGGAATTGGTTTCCTTGAAGATTTCTGATTTATTTTTTGATGAGGGCTTCATTAAAATTACCGGAAAAGGGAATAAACAACGTTTAGTTCCCATAGGGAATTTGACTCAAAAATACATCCAAATTTATAGAGATTACAAACGAAATGATTTGAATATAAAGAAAGGTCACGAAGATACTTTGTTCTTAAATAGGAGAGGAAGTCAGTTGACAAGAGCAATGATTTTTACGATAATCAAAGGTTTAGCAGCTAAAATTGAACTAAAAAAAAGCATCAGCCCTCATACTTTGCGCCATTCGTTTGCCACCCATCTTCTGGAGAATGGTGCCGATTTGCGTTCGATTCAGTTAATGCTAGGGCACGAATCGATAACTACTACGGAAATTTATGTGCATCTGGATAGGAGGTTTTTAACAGAAGTAATCAATAATTTTCATCCGAGAAGATAGTTAGCAGTCAGCAGATTTTAGGTTGCAGATAAAAAAAATGACTTGTTT
>NZ_RYDJ01000171.1:0-1215 GCF_003970355.1 Flavobacterium bomense
TGATTCATTGAGAATAAAAAAACCTGTAGCCACGATTGATATGTATCGAGTGATTACTTTGGAGCGCGACACCACTTATATCGACACTTCGCTTACGATTCAAAAAAAATACAGTCATAACTATCTGCGAAAAGACCTTTTTGGACTTTTGGCTTTTCCTAACGAAGGGCAAACGTATAATACATTGCAATACAGTTTGAATTCTTTTTCGCCACTTCCAGAATTTGGATTTAAAGCGAAGCACTTTAATTTTCTTGAAGCCAATCAAATTCGATATGGTTCAGTAGCCACTCCTGTTACCGAATGGTATTTTAAATCGGTTATGAAAAAAGGTCAAAATCTGGACGCCTTTTTTTCGGTAAATACTTCTCCAAGATTAAATTTTTCAATAGCTTACAAAGGATTACGTTCTGAAGGGAAATATATAAATCAACTCACAAGTACTGGAAATTTCAGGTTTACTACCAGTTACAACACAAAAAATAAACGATATTTTGCTAATTTTCATTTTACCGGTCAGGATATTATGAATGAAGAAAATGGTGGAATTACTACCGTTGAAGATTTTGAAAGTGGTAACCCAGCTTTTTTACAGCGAGATCGATTAGAAGTTTATTTGACAGATGCTCGATCGTTTCTAAAAGGGAAACGAGTGTTTTTAGATCATTTTTTTAGAATAAATTCCGTGAAGGGAAATAATAATTTGTTTGTGACTCACCAATTTAATTATGAAAATAAATATTTCGAGTACAATCAGCCTACCGTAACTTCGACTGTTGGAGGAACAACTGTATATCGATTTGGTGATTCCTATAAAACTAGTGGCATAAACGACCAAACACATTATAACAAAACCTATAATAAAGTAGGTTTAACGTACGAGAACACAACTTTAGGAAAGTTTAACTTTTTTGTTGATGATTTTTTTAGCAATTATTATTACAACCAAATTTTGATTAAGGATGACCAAACGGTTCCGGCGTCTTTGAGTCGAAGAATAGACAGTTACGGAGGTCAATATGACTATCAGAAAAAGAAATGGACAGGAAAATTTCTTTTCACTAGGTCGTTTACCAATCAATCGCTCTCGAATTTGGATGCTAAAATACAATATGAGCTAAATGAGGAAATGCAACTCTCTACCTCATAACCATATATAAAAATCATGAGCACAGACCCCAGGAATTTGTATCCTTCTTGTTTTGTAGCTTTTAA
>NZ_RYDJ01000172.1:0-1210 GCF_003970355.1 Flavobacterium bomense
TATTAAGGTTTGTTTAGATATTTACTATGAAAGGGTGATTTTGTATTTTTCTTCGATCGGTGAAGTTTTTTTTTGAGGAGTTTGTAGTCCTATTTGGAATACTTTTTCGATAAATTCTATGCTGTCGTCAACCGAAGTGTTTTCGTCTTTGAGGTGACTCGCGAAATGATTGGTGATTTTTTGGATAATTCTGGAAGTAAGCAATTCGGCTTGTTCTTCGTCAAAATTAGATAATTTTTTACGTTGGAAAGTCAATTCTCCGGCAACAATATCATTTAATTTTGCTTTCAATGCGTGAATGGTTGGCGCATATTTTCGGCCATTCATCCAAGTATTCAATTCTAATTTCATATCCTCGATAATGGCTTCGGCAGCAGGAATGTGTTGTTTTCTTCTTTCGAGTGTATCATCGGTCATTTGAGACAAATAATCCATATGAATTAAAGTCACCCCTGAAATTTGTTCCACATTTGCATTAACATTTTTCGGAATAGAAAGATCCAATATCAAAAGTGGTTTCTTTAAATTCAATAATGTTTTATCGATAGTAGGATTATGAGCGCCAGTCGCAACAACTAAAACGTCAGCTTTTTGTAATTCGAGATGCAAATCAGCATAATCTTTTACCACCAAATTCAATTTTCCTGCTAATATTTCGGCAGTACTTTTTGTTCTGTTTATCAAGGTAATTTGCTCATTTTTAGTGTGTTTTACTAAGTTTTCGCAAGTATTTCTACCAATTTCTCCAGTTCCGAAAAGAAGAATATTTTTATTTCCAATGCCCTCAATATTTCTAATAATGTATTGCACAGCGGCAAAAGAAACAGAAGTTGCTCCCGAACTAATTTCGGTTTCGTTTTTAATTCTTTTGCTGGTTTGAATAACAGTATTAATCAATCGGTCTAAAAAAGCATTGATTAAACCCATTGATCTGGATTCTTCAAAACTGTTTTTTAATTGACCAATAATTTCAAAATCACCAAGAATTTGACTGTCTAGTCCTGTTCCTACACGGAACATATGGTCTATAGCTTCCTGACTTTTATATACAAAACCTACTTTTTGAAATTCTTCAACCGACCCATTACTGTTCTCGCAAACCAATTTTATCAATTGGAAAGGATGATCGGCATAGCCATATATTTCGGTGCGATTGCAGGTAGATGTCACGATTAAACTCTCGATACCTTCTTCTTTTGCTTGGAGCAAA
>NZ_RYDJ01000173.1:0-1203 GCF_003970355.1 Flavobacterium bomense
AACAAATGCGACGGTGCTCGCTTTCCCTACTTCAAGAGCACCGCCTTTCATATAATAACCATGAAATGAAGGTACAGATGCCAAAAGTATTCCGAAAATAAAAGTTTTAATAAAAGCGTAGGTTACGTGAAAGGGCATAAAATCACTTTGAACACCATTTATAAAATCTATACTCGTTCCGAATCCTCCATAAACTGTGGCGATATAACCTCCAAAAACTCCTAAAAACATACTGATTCCTATCACAAATGGATAAAGTATTATGGCAATTAATTTTGGAAAAACAAGGTAGTTTAAGGAGTTTATTCCCATAACTTCTAAGGCGTCTATTTGCTCTGTAACTCTCATAGAACCAATACTTGATGTGATAAAAGAACCCATTTTTCCAGCCATAACAATCGAGATGAATGTTGGTGAAAATTCTAAAATTACAGATTCTCGGGTGGCATAACCAATTAGATTTTTTGGAATCAAAGGGTTGTCTAAATTTAATGCCGTTTGTATTGCCACAACACCTCCGACAAATACGGAGATAAAAGCTACAATGCCCAATGAGTCTATAATTAATTCATCAATTTCTTTGAAGATTAGGTTTTTCATCACAGACCATTTCGTCTGTTTTCTGAAAATTTCTTTCCACATTAAGAAATATTTTCCAATTTGGGATAAATAACGGAGGAGCATCATTTGTTGAGTTTTCAGTTTACTAGTAGCGGTATTCGATCAGGAATATATCTACGCAAAAATACTGTATTTTGTTGGAATTTCAGATTTTGTTTTTAATTTCGAAAGGACGAAATATTAAAACAATTTCTCCTTCATTTTCTGCAAACGATATTTTCGGATAAATTTTGCTTGTTCGGGATTGACTAACATTGGTTTTTTTGCCGATTTAGCTTTCCAAAAACCTTGGATATAATCAATAAATAGCAATGGTTTTTTCTTCATCATTGCCAATTTCGCCGAAGCAATTGCAGTAATCCAAAAACCGTAACCCAAGCTGTAAAAGGCTTCGCCTTGTTTGTATCGGGCCGTTTTGTTGTAATTTGCCCCAGTTGGTTTTAGGTGTTTTACGTGCAGACTTTTGTCGGTGACGACTTTCCAATTGTAGAATTTGCAAAGTAATTCGTCTACGGTGTCCCAACCCATTGCGGGTTTTAATCCACCTATTTGTTTAAAAGTTTCTTTTATATAGGCTTTCAA
>NZ_RYDJ01000174.1:0-1203 GCF_003970355.1 Flavobacterium bomense
AGGCATAAATAGTAATCCTATGAAAATTCCAGCCCAAAAATCATTCAGTAATTTATAAACTATTGTTATTCCAATACTCTGGTTTTCGGGACCATCAGATAGTGTATAGAATATTTCGAATAACCTTAATAACCAAAATGTAATAATTACAGAAATAGTTAAGTACACATAAGCATAGCTATTATTGAAATAACGATTGTTTAATGTGTCTTTAATTTTTTTAATGTCCATTTTTTAGAATTATGCTTTAAACATTATGCTTTAGTCATTCCTTTTCGTGTCATAGTTCCCCATTCTATTTTTTTGTAAAAATAGTAATCTATATTTCCCTTTATGGCTGAATATAGAATAGTTGGATGATTGACAAGAGGTTCCAGGAAAGCTATCATTATTAATTTAAAACCAATAGACTTTTTTTTATATTGGTGATAAGTAAGTTCCTCTGAAACAATGGCAACTATTGAAAACAGTACCGAAAATAAATAGGCCACAATAATAAATGCAAATGCATAATCCCATCTTACTTCATTAAGAAATATAAGAATTCCAAAATAAATTATACCGGTAACTTCAATAATTGGAGCCATTCTTTCAAAAAAGAACCAATACGGATAACTGATAAGTCCCAAGGATTTATATTTAGGATTAAACCCTATTTTACGGTGTTTTTTAAGTGTTTCGATAGTTCCACGAGTCCATCTGTTTCTTTGTGAAATAAATGTTTTGTAATTATCTGGAGCTTCTGTCCAGCAAAGAGGATCCGGGATATATGCCACTTTGTATTTTTGTTTTTGATCTTCCATATATCGCCTCATTCGTACAATAATTTCCATGTCTTCCCCTACGGTATTGGTGTCGTAACCACCCACCTTAATGGCTATTTTTTTATCAAATAAACCAAAAGCTCCTGAAATTACCAACAAACCATTTAGTCTACTCCATGCCATTCTTCCCAATAAAAAAGCTCTCAAGTATTCTAATATTTGTCCTTGTTCCAACCAAGTTTTAGGAAAGTGTACATCAAGTAATTTACCGTCTTTGACAGTACATGAATTTGCGATTCTTATTACACCACCTGCGGCAATTACTTTAACGTCAGTTGTTTCCAGCAATGGTTTTATCAATTTTTGAAGTGCGTCTTCCAATAGCAAACAATCCACATCTATACAAGCAACATATTTGTTTTTGCTCATATTTAATCCC
>NZ_RYDJ01000175.1:0-1202 GCF_003970355.1 Flavobacterium bomense
AGTATTTAGATGCGAATTATACGTTTTTGATAATTATAAATTTTATATTTGCACTTCAAATCAAAACACAAACTAATATAACTAATGGAATATTTAGATTTTGAACTTCCAATAAAAGAGCTTGAAGATCAGTTAGATAAATGCCTTGTAATTGGGCAAGAATCTGCGGTTGATGTGACCAATACTTGCAAACAAATCAGCAAAAAACTAGAAGAAACCAAACGGAAAATTTATAAAAACCTTACGGCTTGGCAACGAGTACAATTGTCAAGACACCCCAATAGGCCCTACACTTTAGATCATGTAAGAGCACTTTGTGGTGATACGTTCCTTGAACTTCACGGTGATAGAGGGTTCAAGGATGATAAAGCAATGATTGGGGGTTTAGGAAAAATTTGTGGGCAATCTTTTATGATCATTGGCCAACAAAAAGGATACAATACTAAAACGCGTCAATATAGAAATTTTGGAATGGCCAATCCAGAAGGCTATAGAAAAGCGTTGCGATTGATGAAAATGGCAGAAAAATTTGGCATTCCAGTAGTCTCTTTTATTGATACTCCGGGAGCTTTTCCTGGTGTTGAAGCTGAAGAACGTGGACAAGGGGAAGCCATCGCCAGAAATATTTTCGAAATGGTTTGCTTAAAAGTGCCAATTATTGTGGTTATTGTTGGTGAAGGTGCCTCAGGTGGAGCACTTGGAATAGGTGTTGGAGATCGAGTTTATATGATGGAAAATACTTGGTATTCGGTTATTTCTCCAGAATCTTGTTCGTCTATTTTATGGAAGAGTTGGGATTACAAAGAACAAGCAGCCGAAGCTTTGAAACTGACTTCTTCGGATATGAAAAGACAAAAATTAGTCGATGATATTATACCAGAACCATTAGGTGGAGCACATTTTGATAGAGAAACTGCCTTTAAAACAGTGGAGCAATATATTATCAAAGGATTTAATGAATTGAAAGACTTATCAACACAAGAACTAGTCGCTCAAAGGATGGATAAATACAGTAAAATGGGTGAATTTAAAGAATAAATTCTTACAAAATCATCTTAAATCCGAAGCCTTATCGTTTCGGATTTTTTTTGGCTTATGAACAAATAAAGATTGTTTATTAACAATTATTTGTAATAACTCATTGGACTTCTTTTTTTAATTTTGCTTACTTTCGTTCTATGGAAAACGTTAAGAATATAAAC
>NZ_RYDJ01000176.1:0-1202 GCF_003970355.1 Flavobacterium bomense
AGTTGGCGCTACAACAAAATCACTGCTGCAATTAGGTGATGAGATTTACGTTAAAGTTAAAAATGCCGATTTAGTTAAAAAACAATTGGATTTTAATTTTATTAGAAGAAATGAATAAGTGATTTTATAGTTAAATATTTAAAATTTTATAAAAATGAAAAAGATAATTTTAATCGCTTTTGTGATGATTTCACAATTAAATTTTAGTCAAACAACTATCAAATTAGATAATTTTGATGAGTTGAAAGTCTTTGATCAGTTGAATGTAACTTTAGTTCCATCTACAGAAAATAAAGTAATTGTTAGTGGAAAAAACGAAAGCAGCTTCGAAGCCGTGAATAAAAATGGAATTTTAAAACTTAGAATGTCAGTTACCAAAATGTTGTCTGGAGAAGATACGAAAGTAACATTATACTTCAAAAATATTCAAAGTATAGATGCAAACGAAGGAAGTATTGTGAGCAGCAAACACATTTTTAAACAAACAACAATACAATTATCAACCCAAGAAGGAGCAATGATTGATGTAGAACTTGATGTTGAGAATACTACGAATAAGTTATATTCTGCTGGTATAATTAGTTTATCAGGGAAAGCAGTTACTCAAAAAACGACTATTACTTCTGGCGGAATTTTTTATGGCAAAGATTTAGTAACTTCTCAAACATCAGTTAATGTTTCAGCTGGAGGTAGTGCCGATGTAAACGCAACAACTCTTGTAAATGCAAAAGTAAAAGCTGGTGGAAGTATTTCTATTTACGGTAAACCAAAAGAAATAAAACAAGAAACCTTTGCAGGTGGATCTATAACGGAAAAATAATTATATTCCCCGAAAGAAATTTTCGGGGAATTTTTTTGTATTCTATAATTGATAGCAATTTTTTAAAGTTTTTTTAATGATTAATGATATTTTATCGGGTATTCCTTGGGGAGTTTTTTTAAGTTTTTTGATTGGTCCAGTTTTTTTCATATTGCTAGAAACTAGTATTATAAAAGGATTTAGAGCTGCATTAGTCTTCGATTTAGGTGTAGTTTTAGGCGATATTATTTTCATCACCATTGCCTATCTAGGAAGTTATCGATTAATAACAAGTATTAAAGATAACTCGGCACTTTTTATGTTTGGAGGAATCTTGATGCTGGCTTATGGCGTTATTTCGTATATAGGATTACACAAGGAAAAAAAGGTTGATACACATAAA
>NZ_RYDJ01000177.1:0-1199 GCF_003970355.1 Flavobacterium bomense
CAATCTCCCAATGCTTTTAGAAGCAACAACAGCCCAGAAAACAGAAATTAGTCTATTTCTTATCACTATTTATCGAAATTGAATACTCAATCGTTTTAAAATTAAGTTAAAATGATAAAAATGATTGATTTTGATTATTTCTAGCGTTTTATTGATTCTTAACCTATCCTTCTTTTTAAGAATTTTGTAAAAAACATTTTGATTAATTATTGATTGTATAAAAATAGCGCAATTAAATTAACTAATAAATTTATTTTAACTCTATACACTAAAGATATGATTTTAGAAATCGCCACTTTTGACATCAAAGAGAACGCACAAACCGCTTTTATGGAAGCCTTTCAGGAAGCCCAATTAGTGGTTTCAAAAGCCAAAGGTTTTGTTGGATTGGAATGCCAACATTGCATCGAAATACCCACCAAATTTGTGGTATTAATTCACTGGGAAACATTGGAAGACCACACCATCGGCTTCCGAGAATCGCCATTATTTACACAATGGAGAGCCCTTTTGTCTCCACATTTCCAAAATCCACCTGTAGCAGAACATTTTCAAACCATCAATAAAACAGAATTCACAAATGAAAAGAGTAATTAAAGAAGGAATCGCTTTATTTGAAGCCGAATCTAACGACAAAAAAGTCAGAGAAATAGTTGAAAACGTATTGGACGAAGTGAAAAATGGTGGCGATGCCGCAGTTCGATCCCTTTCCGAAAAATTTGATAAATGGTCTCCTGCCAGTTTTCTACTTTCAAAAGAAACTATCGAAGAAATCATCAGTAATGTTCCAGAACAAGTTTTGGAGGACATTCGGTTTGCACAAACACAGGTTCGAAATTTTGCACAACATCAAAAAGACTCGATGCACGACATTGAAGTTGAAACACTTCCGGGTGTTTTTCTGGGTCATAAAAATGTACCCGTAAACAGCGTAGGCTGCTACATTCCAGGAGGTCGCTATCCAATGGTTGCATCGGCGCACATGAGCGTGCTTACGGCAAAAGTAGCCGGAGTAAAACGCGTTATTGCCTGCACACCTCCTATCAAAGGACAAATTCCTGCTGCCACTGTAGCTGCAATGTATATGGCAGGTGCCGATGAAATTTATTTATTGGGAGGCATACAAGCTATTGCTGCCATGGGAATCGGAACCGAAACTATTGAATCTGTAGACATGATCGTAGGTCCAGGAAACTCTT
>NZ_RYDJ01000178.1:0-1194 GCF_003970355.1 Flavobacterium bomense
GATTAGTTTACGAAGTCATACAAGCTGATAATGTAATTTTGATACATTCCCTAAAAGGTCATTATTAAAAAAAGACTACTTCTTATTCTCCTTCTTCTTCGAAAGTTTGACAATCAACCAAACGAAACCAACTAGAAAACACAAGATAATTATTCCCGCAACAACATAAATAAAAGTGTTTGAATTGCCTCTCATAACTTCCTTTTTAACAAATTTAATATCTTTGTTATGGTTAAAAAGTATCAAAAGTTACACAAGTATATTTTTGTGAAAACAAAAAACGATACTTTTGTAAAAAATTACCTTAAATGAAATCCTTACAAAATAGCGCTTTCTACTTTTTAGTCTTTTTGCTGTTCATTCAATGCAAAGAAGTTACAAAAAAAGAAACAACACTTGCCTCTTCAAAAAATGAAATTCAATATGCCAAAGGCTTAGAAATCTCCAAATACTAAGGTTTTTCCCTCCTAAAAATCACAAATCCTTGGCCAAATGCTAAAGAAAGTTTTACCTATATTCTTCAAGAAAAAAACGGAATTATTCCCGATAGTATAAAACAATTTCCACTAATTCAAATTCCGCTAAAATCGATTGTTGTAACCTCAACAACACACATTCCGGCTTTGGAATTATTGGGAGTAGAAAATACTTTAGTGGGTTTTCCGAATACAAATTATATTTCTTCAGTTAAAACCCGAAAGTTAATTGATGCCGGAAAAGTTCGCGAAGTAGGAGTCAATGAAAATCTGAACACCGAAGTTTTAATCGATATGAAACCCGATGTGATTGTGAGTTTTGGTTTAAATAATAGCAATCCAACTTTGGACAATCTTCAAAAAAGTGGTTTGAAAGTAATGCTCAACGGCGATTGGACAGAACAATCTCCTTTGGGAAAAGCCGAATGGATTAAGTTCTTTGGCGCACTTTACGGTTTGGATTCTAAAGCAGATGCTATCTTCGAAAAAATTGAAAAAGAATATAAGACTACTTTGGAATTAGCTAAAAAAGCGACAACAAAACCAACTGTTCTCAGTGGCGCAATGTATCAGGAACAATGGTACGTTCCGCAGGGCGAAAGCTGGGCAGCCTTGTTTTTGAAAGATGCCAAATCCCAATATTTATGGGCAAACACTAAAGGAAATGGAAGTTTATCCGTACCCTTTGAAGTCATTTTAGAGAAAGCACAAAAGGCCG
>NZ_RYDJ01000179.1:0-1193 GCF_003970355.1 Flavobacterium bomense
GCTGGAAGTAAGAAAAGGTACTTAATGTAGATTAAGAAATTATTTTAGCAACATTATTAAAAAAAACAAATTATTCTTTTAAGTTGATAAAGAAAACTGTATCAATGAAGAATAGTACATTTGAATTCACGATTACATTTTCATCGTGGATGTCTTCTAATATTAATCCCAATTCAGGATTATAATAATCATTTCTGCGTGTGTTTGTAAAACCATTAAATTCCAATAAATACTTAACATCATCCAAATTTACGGGTTTGTCAGAAATAATAAAAGCTTGTTTTAGAACGGCAAAAAGTGTTTCGTTTGAACTTTTGAAGCCAAGTAATTCATATTTTGTTCCCTCAAAGAATAAATTATGAATAAATAAGCTGTTGAAAGAATCCAACCAAGTGAAATAATAAATAGCATCGTTAAGTTTAATTACACTTTTATTGTCTTTGCCGAAATAGATTTTGGCCTCGCCTCCTTCGGTAAGATAATTTTCCTGATCTGAAAAGTCAGTTATACAAAGATTATTTTAAGAAATATAATCGGTTAGCTGTTTTTCCTGCTCTTTTTTGATTTCGCATTGTTTGTCGAAATCTCTTTTAGTAGTTGTATCTGTTCTAAAGCTTGTGCATAATTGATTTCGGGTTGTTGTGAGCGTATCATTTTTGCCTTCAATGATAGTTCCGCTAATGATATTTTTAAGAGTTTGTTTGGTATCATTTGAAATCATTTTTATACAAATGTAATAATTATTTTTTATTTAATAATTGTTGATTATTTCCTCAAAAGCTTACTTTTCATTTTGCTGAAAAATTCCGGAGTTACTCCTAAATAAGAGGCAATTTGTTTTTGGGGAACTTTCTGGATTAAGTCGTGGTGTTTGTTGCAGAATTTTTCGAAGCGTTCCTCGGCGGTTAAGCTTAAATTATCCATTAATCGTTCCTGATGTGCTACCAATGAATTTTCAGTCAAAATCCGGAAGAAATGTTCCAGCTTTGGAATGTCGTGATACAATTGTTCCTGATTTTCTTTGGATAATAAAACCACTTCTGCATCTTCTATGACTTGAATGAACAGATTGCCTGGCTTATGAGCCGGCACGATGTACATATCGAACATTACAAAAGAGAAAAAAGCACACGCCCTCCGCTGAAGCCATCATTTAAGAAATCAAAGAAGAATTTACTACGTGGACCAAAGGC